>JAHJQK010000073.1 GCA_018819135.1 Pseudomonadota bacterium
ATCCGGTTACCCGCATAAATGCAAAACTCGGTTCTGACGGTCGGCTAACTTTGTCAGGCTGGCTTTTCAACCAACTGGATTCTCCAGACTTTGCCTGGCGCACTAAGAACTCGCTTTGGGGTGGCTTGAATATACAAAAAAGGGAATTGTGTGTCAAGGGAATTTTAGCACAAGATCTTGGGTTTGTTTGGGGGGCTTTTCAGCGGGGATTCGGGGGATTTTAGGGGTAGAGGTGGGGAGGGGGTGTTTGCAACGATTTGGCGAGGCCCGTCAGGCATTTTTGAGGCTCATCGGGGCACACCGGTTCCTCCCGCCCCGTATTCCTGATCTTTACGACGGGATGTAAGCGTTCCAGGGATAGTTAGGATAACGATAGAGGTGACAATTACCAAGAGAAAGCATGCATAATGTTCTTGGATGTTACCGCCGATAAAATTCGCCCCCTTATCACCGATTCGGATTGCCCCCTCATGATGGAAAATGGGGGGCAAGCGCACAAAGGTAGGGAGAAGCTAGGGAGGGATGGAACAGAGTGGTGTGTCCCATCGCCGCAGCAGCAGGCAAGGAGAATGGGGCGCGTCTTGGGTCGCGGTAGGGACGCCGGTTGCCCGCCTCTGGCGACCCGGTACGAGGAGGATCAATTCTCCTCGTCTACCTTACCAACATTGATTGAAAGGGAAAATTTTTTTCTTAAAAAGATATTTATCTTGACAAATTCTTGTTATAAATTTATAAAGTAATAACAATTGAGATCATCTCTCCTACAAAATTTATGAGAGGTGGTTCCTGAGTTGGTGAGATCAATCGAAAATTGGATGCCAATTTCTAAATATTTCACCAATGGCAAATTCATTCCTTTTGAGGGTTATACCAATTTAAGAAATTTCTTTATTTTCACCAAAGGATTGGTAAAAACCATAACAGGACAAGAAAATATGAGGCCTTGATTTTTAAGGGTCCCAAACCTTGTTTAAAAGGTCAAGTGGTTTCCATGGCTCTTACTCCTTTATATTTTCAAGTAGAAAAGAGACTACGGGATAAAATTTCCAACGGGGAGTTCGACAAAGATGATGGGATACTGCCCAACGAAGAGCAATTATGTCGTACCTTTGGGGTTAGTCGAATAACCATTCGGAAAGCTTTAAGCGAGTTAGCCTTCGATGGCATCATAACTCGAAAACCCGGAAAGGGGACTTTCGTCCTGCCGCAAAATACCAGAATTTTTTCCATGCGATTGATTGGAAGTTTTGATGAATTGGTAACCCATGGCATTCAGACAAAAATGAAGTTACTGAATCAAAAGATCATCGATGCTCCTTCCGATGTCCAGGATAAATTGAACCTTGGTGACGATAAAAAGGTTTTTTTCTATGAAGGCTTGCGCCAAATGGGTAAAAAACCCTATTCCTTTTTTAGTGCCTATGTCCCAAGGAGCATTGGTAAATTTTTTACCAGCGCAGATTTGAAAGGTAAAAAAACCATCTTCCGGTTGATCGAGGAATCAACAGGGAACCAGATATTAGAAGCAGACCAATCCATAACTGCCTCAGTAGTGAGTAAGGAAATTGCCAAGCATCTCAAAATGGAAATCGGCACCCCCATTCTTTTAGTGCAGAGAATTTATTTCTCCCAAGAAAGAAAACCCTTGGAATTGTCCATTAGTTACTTTCGGCCAGATCTCTCCCAATACAGGATTAGACTGGTCGGAAGAAAACTTTAATCGTGGCTCTTTATAAAAATATTTAGAAAGGAGGAGCATTTGCTACTTCGGGCAAGAACCTTTTTCCAACTATTGATTCAATAATAAAAGGGGGGGCCCTCAAGTGGGGAGGAGTGAGTTCATGGAGGGGGAAGGGTATCCAATGATCAAATCAAGATCATCGTTTGTGGCCAGTCGGTGCCCCAGGATATAATGCCTAAAGAATGGGTCGGTGGTAGAGATCTGGGGGGTCAGGTATGGGATTTGGGGAGATTTGTTTGAGATAATACCTTCCCGTATTGCAAAGGCCAGAGAGCGCAAAGTACAAGCCGGTTCTGCCCCGAGGGGTGATAAATGAGGGGTAGAAACAAAAGCTATGAAGAAAGGAGGGTTGGTTGAGGTTAGCTTTCTGGGCATGGGGATTATTTCAAGATTAGGAGGAGGTGAGGAAAGGTTTTCCCCTTAAAGAATACAAACAGTTGATCGTAAGGTTATCAAATTCGTATCTAAATAAAAAATTGGAGGTGAAGTATGGCAACAAATGAAATTATCCATAAACTCCCCAAATGGGATAAGGAAGCGGATGTCGTCATTGTCGGTTATGGGGGGGCTGGGGCTGTATCGGCGATTACCGCCCATGATGATGGGGCCAAGGTGCTGATCCTGGAGAAGCTCCCCCCTGATGTGGTCGATAAGGATGGCCGCGTCGTCGAAGTAAAGCATCACCCCAGCAGCAGGATGACGGCGGCGCTGATTTACACGCCAGCAAATGCCAAAGATGCTTTTGCGTATCAAAAAAGAATGAATGAGCTCTACGGCTATGATGATGTCCCCGACGACATGCTGCAAACGTGGGCCGAAATGATTGTCCAGAACTTTGATTGGCTCAAGACCCTCAAGGGGAGTGAAATCTTCGAGATTCATAATACCGGAGAGGGAAGTTTGGAAAATCCCGTGGGCCCTCTGGGAAGGCCGGAATTTCCAGAGTTTTCGGGTTCCAAGGCGTCCAGGCATATCTGTAATCCCCAATCCGGCTGGGGATGGTTTGGTTGTCTGGCCCAAAATGTAGCTGACCGGGGGATAGAGGTTTTATACGGCACTCCGGCCAAAGAACTCGTTCAGAACCCAAATACGAAGGAAATCCTGGGGGTGATCGCGGAAAGGGATGGGAAAGAAATCGCCATTAAAGCGAAGAGGGCAGTGGTGTTGACCTGCGGGGGTTTTGAGTATGACATGGAGATGCAGAGCAGCTATCTCAGGGTTTGGCCATTTAGATTCTATGGCAATCCGGGGAATACTGGAGATGGGATCCGGATGGCTCTCAATGTGGGGGCGAAGCTCTGGCATATGAACAACATATCCGGAAGGATAACGGCGTGGTGGCCGGATTATCCCATCGCCTTCACCATTCTCCCCTGGGGTTGGGAAAGACGGAATAAACTATATGGTTATATAGACCGCGATGGCAAGAGAACCAAGGATTTCAAGTCAGCTTTTTCATTCATTCTGGTGGATAAGCACGGTCAAAGGTTCGCCAACGAGGTCTACCGGGGACACACCTTTTATTGGGAGGTGGTGCGCTTCGATACGGAGAAGGCTGAGTTTCCCCGCATTCCCTGCCATCTCATCTTCGACGAGAAGACGCGCACCTCGTGCCGCATGGCCACCACTGCCGGAGCGCCCGGGCCGATCAAGCTTTACGAGTGGAGTGATGACAACAGCAAAGAGATTGAGAGGGGCTGGATAAAGAAAGGGACCACGCTGAGGGAGCTTGCGGGGAATATCGATGTTCCCGCAGATGCCTTGGAAAAGACGGTGGCCAGGTTCAACCAGTATTGTAAAGAGAAGAAAGACCCGGATTTTGAGAGACGGCCGGGATTTATGGTTCCCCTGGATACGCCGCCGTATTATGAAATAAACATGTGGCCGGGGGGTCCGAATACTCAGGGGGGGCCGAAGAGAGACAAGGATGCCCGGGTGCTGAATGTGGGGGATAGACCGATACCCAAGCTTTACAGTGCGGGAGAGCTTGGTTCTATCTACGGTTTCCTCTACGAAGGCGGAGGCAACACCTCGGAGTGCATTGCCTTCGGCAGAATCGCCGGGAAGAACGCGGCGGCCGAAAAGCCTTGGGAGTAGGAATGTTTGCCCTTGAGCGAGGGGCAACCTGTGGAGGAGATGCCCTTCGCTCTTGGGTCTCGGTCTATGAAGCCCATGGGCCGGATGGCATACTTTGCGTTTTGTTCATAGCGCAAAAGTTGTGAATAGCGCTTTTGGAATAAACATGGTTTTAGTCCTAGCCAAAGATATTTGAAATTTCCATCCGATCCCCTCCCCCTTTGGAAGGGGAGATTTTAGGGATATTATTAAAGTCTGAGAAGAAAATTCTCAGATTGAAAGATGTAAGAATCTAAGGAGGTAGCCTGTTATGGGTATGACAATGGCGGAAAAGATACTGGCCGATCATTCAGGAAAGAAAGAGGTCAAGGCCGGTGAGTATGTTTGGGCCCGCATTGACGGAACCGCTCTTTCCAGCAGCAGCTTCAGGCGGTTGGAGGAGTATGGGGTGAAGAAAGTTTTTGACCCAGACCGCATATACGCGGTAGAGGATCACTTAGCTCCTCCCCCTACTGTAGCGGCGGCCAACAGTATGGTGGAAATGCGGCGGGCGGTTCAGAAGTACGGCATCAAAAACTTCTTCGAGTATGGCCGTCATGGCGTCCTGCACGAGATTTATCCCCAATATGGCTACGTATCGCCGGGGGACCTGATCGCCAGCGTGGACTCCCACACCACCAGCTACGGGTGTTTCAATGCAGCCTCCTGCCCCATTAACGAAGAGGCGGTCTATGTCTTCGCCAAGGGCCAGTTGTGGTTTCGTGTGCCTCCCAGCATCAAATTCGTTCTTACCGGCAAATACCCGGGACCGGAGAAATTCGTAGTGGGCAAAGACATTATCCTACGTATCGCCGCTGAACATGGTACGGAAGTGGGCCTTTATAAATCCATAGAGTTTGAAGGTCCGGTGGTCCATGAAATGAGCATAGATGGCCGGTTTACCATTGCCAACATGGGGGTAGAAGTTGGGGCTAAGTTCGCCATCTTTCCCTGCGATGGCAAAACACTGAAATATCTGGAGGGTAAGATGAAACGTCCGCCCCATCCTGTTTCTGCGGACCCCGATGCGGTCTATGAGAAGGTTTACCCCCTGGATGTAACCGACATGCCGCCCTACGTGGCTCGCCCCCATGATCCCGGCAATGGGGCGCCGGTGACCGAGGTGGAGGCTGAGAAGATCAAAGTGGATCAGGGGTTTATCGGTTCGTGCACCAATGGGCGCATGGAAGATTTTCGCATGGCGGCGAAGATTCTCAAGGGGAGGAAAGTGCACCCCGAGGTGCGCCTGATCGCGACTCCTGCCTCCCAACTGATATGGCACCAATGTCTGAAGGAGGGCATCTGGGAAATTTTCATGGAGGCGGGGGCTTTGGTGACTCATTCCACCTGTGGGGTTTGTTTTGGGGGTCACCTGGGGCTCATTGGCGATGGAGAAGTGAGTATTTCGGCGACCAACCGCAATTTTCTGGGGCGGCAGGGGAGCTCCAAAGCGTTTGTTTACCTGGCAAACCCGGCAACGGTGGCAGCCTCAGCGGTGGAAGGTTATATCACCGATCCCCGGAAGTTCCTGTAGTTTCTCCCCCTCACCTTTTCCCTCTTCCCCGCAAAAGGGGGGAGAGGAGGGGGTTGCGGGAGAAATCTCATGGATATTGTGGTGAAGGGGCAAGAAGGAAATTCCGATCCAATCCAATTATTGAGGACCTTCCATCTCCAGGTAGACGGAAAGGGAATTAATCATGATGAGGAGGAGTTATGATCTTCACGGGCAGAGTTTGGATGTTTGGAGACAACATTAACACAGACTTGATGATGCCTGGCTCTCAGGTGCTATCCCAGCCTGGCATTTCTGATAAGGAGGCGGCCCGATATTGCATGTCTGCGAATCGGCCGGGTTGGGCAGAGCAGGTGAAGGAGGGAGATATCATCATTGCGGGGCGCAACTGGGGATGTGGATCCTCCCGTCCGGCGGCCCGGCTGTTTAAGGCCCTAGGGATCGGCGTAATCCTAGCCGATTCCATGTCCCGATTGTTTTTCCGAAATTCGGTAAACATCGGCCTGCCGGTCCTCATCTGCGCCGCTTGCTCGGCGGCCTTCGAGGAAGGAGATCAGGCTCGAGTGGACATGGAGACTGGGAAGGTCACTAACCTCACCAAAGGAAAGACCATCCAGGGTGAGGCCCTCGCGGCAGATAGCCCGCCGGCCCAAATCCTTAAGGCAGGGGGTTTAAGGAAACTTTTACAAAAAGAGCTGGCCGAAGAGGGTGCCTAAAACTTTCCCATCAGACAATATGAACCAACCGACTCATTCTTTAGGGTCCACCTATGATACCTATGCTGCCGAACGGCGTATAGAAGGGAGAGGTTAAAAGATGAAACCAACAACTAAACTCAGGGAAATGATGGAGAAGGGCATGGTGATGGCTCCTTTTTGCTTGAACGCTTACCATGCTAAGATCGCCCAGTTGGTAGGCTTCCGGGCGATATATATGACCGGGTTCGGGACTGCTGCGGAGCGCGGCTTTCCAGATGTGGGTTTAATTACTCAAACGGAAATCGTTCAGAACGCCAAATACATCTGTAGCGCCGTTGATCTTCCGGTTATTTGTGATGCCGACACGGGTTATGGGAACGCAATCAATGTGTTGCGCACCGTCAGGGAATATGAAGCCGTAGGGGCTGCGGCGATCCATTTAGAAGACCAGGTCTTCCCCAAGAAGTGCGGTTTCTTCGCGGGCAAGCAGGTCATCCCCATGGAGGAGCATGTGCAGAAAATAAAAGCGGCCCTCGACGCGCGGCAGGATAAGGACTTCGTGATCATCGCCCGCTGCGATGCTTTGGCGGTGAACGGCTGGGAGGACACGATTCGTCGTTGTCGGGCCTATTATGAGGCGGGGGCGGATGTGGTTTTTGTGGATGGGATCAAGACAATGGACGATCTCAAGACGTATGCCCGTGAGCTTAAGGCTCTGCCTCGCCTTTACAATGGGGGGCGTTTGGTGCGGGCGACCCCCCAAGAATTGGCTGAGATGGGCTTCAAAATCACCATCACGGGTGGCACCAATCAAGTGGTCTTTGTATCCATCAAGAAGGCCTTCCAGGAACTGCTAAAAACGGGGCTCGTCTCCCCGGAACTGATGGGAGATGCCAAGGACCATGAGGAACTGCTTAGCATGTTGGGGTTGCCGAAGATCTACGAGATGGAACAGAAATACGCGGTTCCCGGCTCTTAGGCCTAACCGTAGAGTCTGAGGTGGGCTGCAGGCCCTTTTCAAAGACGGGAGATGAGTTTCAATCATCTGGCTGCGAAAACCGCAGGAGAGGTCCTGGCGAGGGCAGAAATACTTGATGTCCTAAACAAAGGGGGCATCGTCCCCCTGCTCAAGGGAATGTTTGGAAAAGGAGGAAGAGGATGGAGATTGGCAAAAAAATAAGCGAATTCTTGGTCAAGACGAACTTCCAGGACCTCCCCCGGGAAGCTGTGACGGCCATGAAAAGGGCTATGCTCGATACTCTGGGGGTGACTTTCGCCGGATCTACAGAACCCGCGGGTAAGATCCTCACCGGTTTCGTGAAAAAATTTGAAAGCAAGCCGGTTTGTGGGGTCATCGGGGGCAAAATTCGAACATCGTCTCCCAATGCCGCCCTGGCCAACGGCACCATGGCCCATGCTTTGGATTATGACGACACCGGGGCTGGGTGTCAGGGGCACCCCAGCGTTCCCCTTATGCCAACCGTTCTGGCTCTGGGGGAGGAGTTGGGCTGTTCGGGAAAGGAGATTATCACCGCCTATGTGCTAGGTGCCGAAGTATGGTCCAAGATCGCCTCCCAGATGCCGATGCTACACCTCAAAGGATGGCATCCCACAGCAGTATTTGGCACTCTGGGAGCTGCGGCCGCAGCCGCCAAGCTGTTAAAGCTGGAATCAGACCAGACCATGATGGCTTTAGGTCTGGCCGGATCCCAGGCTGCTGGTCTCGGGCAGAACTTTGGAACCATGACCAAACCGTTCCACGCTGGAAACGCAGCCAGGAGCGGGATCGTTGCGGCCCTGCTGGTAAAGGAAGGTTTCACCGCCACCCAGGAAATCCTGGGAGGTCATTTGGGATTTCCCATGGCCTTCTTTGGGGGGCAAAAGGTCGAAGTGGCCCGCATGGCCGATAACCTGGGCAAACCTTTTGCCGTGGTATCTCCAGGAATTAACGTGAAGAAGTTCCCCTCCTGCTACCTAACTCATCGGGCCATCGATGCCTTGTTGCATCTCATCAAGGAACACGACTTGAAGCCGGGAGAGATCGAGGATGTCGATTGCCAGGTTCCTCCTCGTGCCGTCAAAATCCTTTTTTACAATGCGCCCAGCAACGGGCTGCAGGGCAAGTTCAGCATGCCCTTCTGCCTGGCGGTCGCTCTTATGGACCGCAAGGTGGGCCTGGCCCAGGTAACGGATGAGAAGGTAAAAGACCCGGTTATCCAAGAGCTGGAACGTAAGATCAAGATGCGCAGCTACCCCGATGCCGATGAAAAGGAAAACGGCGAAAATCGTCCGGACGTAGTCATAGTGAGGCTGAAGAACGGGAAGGAATACTCTCATGGGGTGCTGAGGGCCAAAGGCCATGCCGATGCGCCCTTGACCTGGGACGAGCTGCTGGAGAAGTACCGCGAGTGCGCCCGCCTGGTTCTGGATGACAAAGGTGTGGAACGGACGATCGAGCTGATGGGCAGCCTGGAAAAGCTCCCGAACATCAAGGAGCTGATGAATATTGCCACGGGGAGCGGCTGAGCCAACATCCCTGCAACCGGATGAGAGATCCGGTTCCTGGCCAAGAACTCTTCGAAGAAGCTTTCAGATTTTTCCAAGAGGCACTTCTGGGCCCAGACAGAAGTTGCTGGAAATCGCACCCCCGCTTTCTCAGGGGCGGCAAGCTCCTTTAGGGGCGGGGGCGATTCCATGAGGGTTTTTTCCTGAAAGTCCAATCAACCCTGACACCGACAGAATCAAAAAAGCTTCCTGGCGAAAGCTGGGAGGGCCAGCATGCAGACGTGCCGGGAAAGGTTGGGGAGAAGGGTCACGACGTCGGCCAATTTCCCTTTTCCTGGGTTCTGGAGAATGGAACGTTGCGGATGGGCCTTCCCCTGGCTCCCCTCCTGGACCGGATGGGAAAGGAAGACATCTACATCAAAGGAGTCAACGCCATCGATCCTGAAGGAAAGGTAGGAGTGCTTTATGCTGGGTTGGGGGCGGGCACGATCGGCCGGGTCGTTGCTGCTTCCCGGCGCAAAGAAGTCGGGGGTGTCAGGTCTACACTGTTGACAAAAAAGCATCCCCTCGAGTTTTAGGATGATTTGAGTGGAGTCTTGGGCCAAAGTGTTTAGTTAATTTTAAAAGATATGCACCACACTAGAGTAAAAGAAGAGATGATTGAGAACCTGAATTTTAAAGCGCGAGGCGAAAAGCTCATTTTACAGCTAAGCAGGAACCAAGAGCAGAATTGAGCCCTTGATATGACTAAAGCAACTTGTCAATCGACCGGATGTTTCTGAGGAACTGCTGGAGGTGAAGAACTATTTAACCAGCGGACTATTTGGCCCTTTGTAGGGAAATTATAGAGAAGGAGTAACAAAAAAGAAAGGAGCATAATATGGCCTGGCCTGAAAAGGGAGAAGAGGATTTTAAAAGAGAACACGAAGAGCAAAAAATTATGGAATACAAAAAGGCCCTTTTTGAAAGCGGACTTTTAGAAAGAATTGAAAAAAAGAGATTGGAAATAGAAAAAAAGGAGACTGTACATAATTTTGACCTATATCCTCGACTCGCTTATGAAAGCAATAGAGATTCTGACCATTTTCTGAAAGAGCCTTCATTCTTACACACGCAATATAGTATCAAGCATTCGGGTTGGTATTCTTCTTTTTGTGTTGAAGTGACAGCCGATGGCGTTTATTGGAAATCAGGCCAAAAAACAAAAAAATTGAAATTAGAAAAAATTTCTGATCAAGAAATTCATGACTGGTTTGCTCTCTTAGCCAAGAAGTAACGCCTAGGAGGGAATTAACGGGGATAGAACTGGAAATCAACGGTCTATACGGCGGCTTCCAAGGTGAAGGCATGAAAACCGTTTTGCCCAGTACAGCCCATGCCAAGATTTCCTGCCGCCTGGTGGCCGATCAGGACCCTGCCAAGATTTCCGATCTCCTCATTCGCCACGTGAATAAAGTCGCCCCGCGGGGGGTGAAAGTAACGACCGACAGGAGAAAGAACGGCGCCATTCCGTACCTCATTCCTCCGGATCACCGTGGTCTTCAAGTTGCCGCGTCCGTCCTGCAGGATCTTTACGGCAAGGAACCCTACCGAATTCGCACGGGTGGAACCATCCCGGCCAATGCTTTGTTTCTCCAACTCCTTGGAGCTTACACCATCGTCTTTGGTTTTGGCCTGCAGGACGAGCTTCAGCACTCTCCCAATGAATTCTTTCGACTTTCCAGCTATGAGCGGGGGCAGAAAGCTTATGGAAGGCTCCTCAATCAGTTGGGAGAAAAATCCGGCTAAGGTTTTCACGCTTCATCATATCACCTCCTGGCAAGATTTATTCGTCTCGATGATATATAATTGCGCAAAAAAAGTCAACCTTTCGGCCTCTCCGACATAAATGCCGGAGCTTGCTCAAGGTTGACCCTGAGCGCACCTTTTCCCCTGCTCTGAAGAGCAGGGTTTGGGCGCGGTCGAAGGGTCAAAAAAACAATTACAGGCTGAAAACAGCAAGAGGTGTTTAGAAAGGAGTACCCATGAAATACGATTTGCTTCTCCAGGGCGGAAAGATTGTGGATAAGGGCTTTATTGATGATCGGGGTATGGATATAGGAGTGAAAGGAGGGGTCATCGCCGAGGTGAGGCCTGATTTAAACCCCTTAGAAGCCCACCAGGTGGTTGACGTTAGCGGTTTCATCGTCGCTCCGGGCCTCATTGATTTCCATGCCCATGCTTTTCTGGAAGCGAGGGAGTTAGGGTTAGAGACCGACTCGACCTGTCTTTCTACAGGAGTCACGACCCTTGTTGATGGAGGAAGTTCGGGGGCGGCTACCTTCGAGGGGTTTAAAGAGTTTTTAATTGATCGGGCGGAGACACGAATACTGGCCTTCCTGCATATTTCCTCCATTGGGCTGGCCGATTTACTTACCGGAGAGTCAACCTATCTTCCTTTGCTGAATCCTCAGAGGACTGCAGAAATGGCCGGCAAATATCCCGGACTGATCCTGGGCATAAAAGTCCGCCAACAGAAGGAGACGGTAGGGAACAACGGCATAGAGCCGCTCAGGCTGGCCAAGCAGGCTGCGTCTCTTGCCGGCGGTCTCCCAACCATGGTTCATGTAACCAACCCGCCGGTGCCATTAAGCCAAATCCTCGACTTGTTAGAACCCGGGGACATCGTTACTCATTTTCTACACGGCCGAGGGATGGGCATTCTGAATGGGGATAAACGGATTTCCGCTTCTGCCCGAGAGGCTAGGCAGAGGGGCATCATCTTTGATGTGGGACACGGCCGCAATCACCTGAACTTCCCTGTGGCCCGCAGAGTATTGGATGAAGGCTTTCTTCCGGATACGATTTCCACTGATTTGACCCGGGGAGGAAAAGCGGGGGTGGCCCGGAATCTTCTTCACTGCTTGTCAAAGTTCTTAAGCCTGGGAATGGATCTTCCATCTGTTCTTGCTTGCGCTACCACCAATCCGGCTCGCATCATGAAGATGGAGGGCGTCATCGGTACACTCAAAGAAGGGGCATGTGCCGATATCTCGGTTTTGTCTCTCGAGTCGGGTGAGTTCGTCTTTGAGGATTGCGATGGGAATACCATCAGAGGCCAACGTCGTCTTATGCCCCAATATACCATCCGCCGGGGTAGATTGATATGGCAGCATAAGTGAATATATGCTTTAACAATCCTTGCGCCTTGCCCCCGACCGAACCAGTGAGTCCTGCTCGGGCCTGGGAATTATTAAAATTCATTTAATCAGATTAAAAACTGGGGAATGGCACGGGAAACAGCTGGCATTGCCCACTTTCACTTTCAATATTCAGTTGTAAATTCAAAAAGATTGGCAAGAAGGAAGCAGGGAGGTGATGAGTGCTGGCCAAACGAAGCACTTTCCTGCCTCCATGGACTTGTAAATATTAAATAAATCCAAAAGTGAAGGTGGGCAAGAACAGCTTGCCCCTTGACACCCAAGGCGAACTTGTGATAAGGGAAACTAACTTCCCATAAATCGAAGGCTGATAACATCCCTAAAATTATCTTTCCCCAAACGTACGGCGATTCAATAAAATACGAGGAAAAGGGGAAAAAAATAGAGGGAGGAAGGGAGAAAGCGGATGGCCAAAGTAGCTCTGGTCAAAGGCGATGACCGCAAGGCGAACATCCGGCGGGCTCTGGAATTGATCGCCGATGACATTACCCCCCATGGGCGGCGGGCGGTAATCAAGGTGAACTTCGTTTCTGCCTACAAACCGCTCAGTGCCACCCATCCGGACGCCGTGCGAGCGGTGGTGGAGTTTTTCCAAGACAGGGGAGAAAAATCCATTGCGGTGGCTGAGGGCGCAACGTTGGGGACCACGGCGAGAGGTTTCAAGGAATATGGGTACTATGCCCTGGCCGAGGAGTACGGTCTCGAGCTGATTGATCTGAACGACCCCCCATCCTGGAAAGTCGTATATGTGATCCATCCAGACATGAAACCGCATCCCGTGAAGCTTGCCCAGACCATGGTAGACCCGAATCATTACATTATTTCTCTCACGAGGATGAAAAGTCACCTCCAGGTGGGGGTTACGCTTACCGCCAAAAATGTGATCATGGGTTCCATCATGATCATGGATAAAAATCGTTTACACCCGACCGAAGCTGGAACCCAAGTTCTGGACTATAATCTTTTTACGGTCATGCAGCACCTGCACATCGATCTCGGAATCCTCGATGGCTTCGAAGGAATGGAGGGCAATGGCCCCATAGCCGGCGAGCCTGTGGATCACCGCGTGGCCATCGCAGGAACGGACTATCTTGCGGTAGACCGCGTGGGTACAGAAGTCATGGGGGCAGACTTCGATAACATTCGCTATCTTAATTTTCTATGGGATGGGGGCTGCGGGGAGGGCGACCTGGGCAAAATCCAGGTCATGGGCGAAACGATAGAGGGTTGCCAAAAACCGTACAGGATGGCGCCCCGATTCCTCAGGGTGCGGCGGCAGGAGAAGAAAAGCCCATATCAATACTAAGCGTTCGCTAGTTGAAGAAAGTCCATGGGGACTTTCTTCAAAACTGCCAATATTATCTCTCTCGATATCTGCAGATAAAAATCTTTGAATTTTTTGAGCTACGCCTCCAAACACCATCCGGTCTGCGGCTCTCATGTTTCCCAGCCCCCCCTCTAATGAATCAACAGAAGCAATACCCTTATGAATAGGCAATGCCACTCCGGGCTTCTTGAACAATGGATTGAAACGACTTTTCAAGTCGTCTCAATCCTTATTGGTTGGTCACTCCTATTCCAAGGGCGCGATCCTCTGCAGTTCCTGCTGTGCCCGCGCCCTATCCCAGTCAGCGAAGAGCTCCTGCTGATGAAGTGTCGCCCACTCAATCACGAGTCCCATCACGCGAGGAGACAAGCGCCCGGAGAAGACGGACAGGTTGCGGATATCGATCAGGGCAAGGTCACTGCCGTACTCCGCATGGAAGTGCGGCGGATTGTGATCGTCGAAGAACATCTTGATGACAATGCCGAAGAACCGGCTGATTTCAGGCATGGGCAGGCTCCTGGCGCAACGCGGGGAAAACGTCTTCCGGTTTCTTCCCCGTTAACTTGAGGTAGAGAGCGTCAGGGCAGAGATCAACCTGGTCGCCCCAGACGAGTTCGCCGGATGAGCCGATACGAACCTGCTCGAAGGCCTGGCGGTCGCGCCACAAGGCGAAAACGCCTTTTCCGACCAAGTCGACGAGATTTACCATCCCGCACACGCCGTCGTCAAATGCCAATTCCAGGCGATAATCCTGTAATACCTTGACCTTGGTGATCTTTCGCATTGTCCTATTCCTCCTCGCCTCCTAATAATAGCATGGATGGTAGAACCAGCAAAGACCTCGGTAGCATGGGAGGCAACGGCGGGGCTGTGCGGCCAGCGCTTGCGCCGGTCCGAACCAGCCCCTGGTTGGCCCTTCCGTGATCAGCGGCGACCGCGCCAGTAGAAGGGACGTCTTTTCTGGTGTGCCACAGCCAGTATCCTGATTCCGTCCGGTCGGACCGAGTAGACCAGTGAGTACGGGAATTTGGCGATAAGCCTCTTTCTGACGCGCCCTCGGACGAGCGACGCCGCCTCCGGGAATTCAGAGATGTTCCCGATCGCGCGCTGGATCTCATCGATGAACACACTGCCGAGCCCGGGGCTTTCGATGTCGTAGAAATCGGCGGCCTCGTTGATCTCGGCCTCTGCAGCCTCATGAATCGAGAGCAATCGCCTCAATTTCGGCGAGCCCGCGCGCGGGCGAGCACATCGTCTGCCGGGTATGCCCGGGCCGCACCGCTATCCAGTTCCTCATCCCGACAAATTGCCTCGTCGATCCATAGCTTTTCAATTTCGGCCTCGCTCAGGGCGTCCAAGCTAGCCAACAGTGCGCGAGCGAGGTAGGCACGCGCCTCCGTGTTCAGGCGAAGGGCCTCCGCTTTCAGTTCCTCAACGCTCATATGTGCACCTCCCAATCGTCATCGTGGTCTTTCTTTAACTTATGTCTTTCGGACCAACATTGATTAGACTTCCTACTATCCGTCTTTAATTGCTAACCCATTCGTCTTTATCTTATAAATGCTAAATAATTACGATATGTTTGTCAATAAGATTTTGTGACAATTTAGGGTTTTGAAAGAAAAGCGAAATTTCATTGAAAAATGAAAATTGCAAAATGAAAAATGTAAATTTCACGGGAATTTGCCCCTCATTTCGAAATAGGCAACTGAGAATGGGGAAGGGAAGGGGGGTCAGACCGTTATTTTCATCCCGTCTTCGGCCAGAATGATTTCCCCGGAAAATTCTTGGCGGCATTCGGCAAGAATGTCATGACCCTGAAAGACGGGGTAGAAGTGGGTCAAGATGAGCTTTTGACAGAAGGCCTCCCGCGCTATTTTCCCGGCGAGAGAAGGGGTAAGGTGACCTTCCTTTTTCCTCTCATCTGGGAAAGAGCATTCCAGAATGAGAAGGTCCGCATTTCGTCCCAGCCTGACGATGTTGGCGCAGTAATCCGTATCCCCGGAATAGACCAACGAACGGCCTTCAGCCTTTACCCGGAAGCCGAGGCTGGCGCTGGAATGGGTCATGGGCAGGGTTTCGATGGAGAAGTCCACGAGTTCTAAGCAGCTCTCTTCAGCCTCCTGGAAGGATAGGGGGTAAGTCTTGGCTTCGATCCAGTGGCCGAAAATTCCCTGCAGTTGATCGTAAAAATTCCTCAGCCCCTTAGGACCGATCACGTGCAGAGGAAGGGAGCGGGTGAAATCCACTGTGTAGTTCAGGGCAAAAAGAAAAGGGACAAAGTCGGATACGTGGTCGGGATGGAAATGGGAGAGGCAAAGATAATCCACCTGACGAAAATCAAGGCCCAGGCGGGCCATCTGCCGCAGGGACCCACTCCCTCCATCGAAAAGAAGGAGGTGAGAACCGAGGGCCAAGGCAAGACCTGAAGGGCCGCGTTCAACCGTGGGAACGCAGGTTCCCGATCCGAGGATGAAAAGTTTCATAGTGTTTAGTGTCAGTGTGAGTGTGAGTGAAAACCTTTTTACCTTTTAAATTCTTTTCTGACACTACCCACTGACACTCACACTGTCTTTTGCAACAGATAAGCTTCAATGAATGGGTCCAGGTCGCCATCCAATACCGCGTCCACATTCCCCACTTCCAAGTTGGTACGGTGATCCTTGACCAGCCGATAAGGTTGGAGGGTGTACGAGCGGATTTGGCTCCCCCAGGCGATGTCCTTTTTCGTGCTGTGGAATTGTTCCATCTTCTCGTCCTGCTCTTTTCTTTTCAACTCATAAAGGCGGGCTTTAAGCACTTTCATGGCCATGGCTCTGTTTTTGTGCTGGGAGCGCTCGTTCTGGCACTGAACCACAAGCCCCGTGGGCAGGTGGGTGAGGCGAACCGCCGAGTCGGTTTTGTTGACGTGTTGACCACCCGCTCCGCTGGAGCGGTATGTGTCTACGCGTAAGTCATCTTCGTTTATTTCAACGACGATATCCTCCTTGATTTCCGGGTAGATAAAAACCGAAGAAAAGGAGGTATGGCGACGTTTCCCGGCGTCAAAGGGAGATATGCGTACCAGGCGGTGAATGCCGGATTCCGCTTTCAAATAGCCATAGGCATATTCGCCGTTGACGGTAAAGGTTACGCTTTTTACCCCTGCTTCTTCACCCGGGAGGTAGTCGATGATCTCGGCCTGGAAACCTTTCCGCTCGGCCCACCGCAGGTACATGCGCAGGAGTATTTCCGACCAATCCTGGGCTTCCGTTCCCCCGGCACCCGAGTGGATGGAAACGATGGCATTGTTGGGATCATTTTCTCCCCCCAGCATGTGTTTGAACTCTGCGACCTGGATTTCTTTTTCGGCTCGGGTAAGGCGGGCATAAACTTCCCGCAGGGTCTCTTCATCTTTTTCTTCCTGGGCTAACTCAAAGTATCCCTTAGCTTCCTCAACCTCAGACTTCAGGCTTTCCCAGAAATCCAAAGTGGACTTGATGGACGTCCTCTCTTTGAGGATTTTTTGGGCATTTTCATTATCATTCCAAAAATCTGGTTTGAGGGTCTCTTGTTCGATCTGCTGGAGGCGGGCAATCTTGGGGTCTAAGTCAAAGATGACCTCGAAGGGTTTGAATCCTCTTTTCAAGATTGGAAACCTTATCTGGGATTTCGTTCCACACGTTAACCTCTTTTAAAATAAGCGAACAGGCAAAGTAAAAAAGTAATTCCCAAGCAGCAGTAGGAGAACAAATCCCCCCATTGCGTATAAAAAGTTGACGATTTATTTACATCTATTTTACCGCAAAGGACTTCCCTTGTAAAGAGGCCGGTGGACCGAACAACTCTGCCGCTGGAGTCGATCAGGGCCGAGATTCCCGTATTGGCAGCTCTAGCGATAGGGACGCGATTTTCAACCGCTCGCAAAGTTACCATAGAAAGGTGCTGGTAGGGAGCGGAAGTTTTTCCAAACCAGGCATCATTGGTGATGTTGACCAGGAACCGGGCACCCTGATCAACGAATTGGCGGGTAAGGTCCGGAAAGATTGCTTCATAACAGATCAATACCCCAAAATTTCCCCAGGGCAAAGAGAGATTCCTTATCTCTGGTCCTGAGGTGAAATCGCCGATGGCTCCGATGATGTCCCGGGTGAATCCGAGGATGCCGGAAAAGGGAGCATATTCGCCAAAAGGGACGAGATGGATTTTATCATACCGGCCCAAAATTTTTTTCTCAGGGGAGATCAAAAAGGCGCTGTTGAAATAATTGATCCTCGATCCTTGGCGCTCGAAGGCCGGCGCACCGAAAAGGAGAGGGGCTTGCACCTGGTGAGCCAGTTCGAGGATACGGCTCTGCAAGGGAGAAGGGTTCTGAAAAAAGAAAGGAGTGGCGGTCTCGGGCCAGATGACTAAGTCGATCCGGGGCACCTTCGCCTGCAGGGTTAAACTCGAGTATATTTTCAGGGTCTCCTCCTGGAAGTGGGGTTCCCATTTGACGTCCTGGCGGATATTGCCCTGAATCAGGGCCACCCCATATAGCCTGCCCGCCTTAGCCTTTTGATCAAGGTCCGAGAGCTTCCACAGGCCATAACTCCCGCACAGGGCAATGATCATCCCTGGAACAAGAATTTCCTTGCCAGCAGATTTCCAGTCACGGTCGGTTAAGGTTAGGGCAAACCGGTAAAGGGCTACGTTGGTTAGAAGAATAATGAAAGATACGCCGTAGACTCCGGTAATATCCGCGATCTGCACCATGGGGAGGGTCTGAAACTGGGAATAGCCTAACAACTCCCAAGGGAATCCAGAAAGAAGAATACCCCGGATATACTCCAAAGAAACCCATAGGGGAGGGGCAAAAAAAGTTTCCGGCAGGTCAATTTTATCGGCTACCCACCGTAGCAGGAAAGCGAAAAAGGAAAAATAAAGGGCCAAATAAGCTATAAGAACGACCAGAAAAAAAATACTGATCCAACCCGGCAAATGGCCATACTCTGTAAGCACGTTGTAGATCCAGTAAAGAAGTCCGGCAAAAAAAGTAAAGCCGGCAACGAATCCCAGGAAAGCAGCCTGCGGAGGGGACTTTTGCTTGATGGACCACAGCCAGGGGATAAGAGCCACCCAGGATAAAATTTCCAGGTCAAATTGGGGAAAAGTCAGAACGAGAAGAATGCCAGATGAAGCGGCTAGTAATATATCTTTCAAAATCATGGTTCAGGAAATATACCAATCTCTTCTTCTCCTGTCAATTATTACAAGTTTACGTTTCAGGTTTAAGATTCTGATTTTAAAATTAAAACTTGATTGCATAGCAGTTCCTTTATTGGACACAGATGAACACAGATTTTCAGGATATAAAATGCAAAAAATGCATAAAATAGTTATCTGCCTTTATCCGTGGAAATCTGTGTCCCAAATAATTTTAAAAAATTTTTTACCCGCCGATTTTTACCATCGGGCGGTGGCACCTTTTGATCCCACTACCCGTGAAACCGTGGCGGAGAGGTTTGGTAGAGATGGCCTCGGAAAGTTTCTTGGCCAATTCTTCATCATGGCAACCGGAACGCAGGAGGAATTTCATATCGACTTCCTCGTCCGAGAACAGGCAGGTCTTTAACTTGCCGTCGGCGGTAAGGCGCAAACGGTTGCAGGTATTGCAGAAGTGGTCGCTGATGGGACTGATGAATCCAATCTCTCCCACAGCTTCCGGAAATTTGAATAAGCGGGCTGGCCCCTCATGACCGTTCGTGCTGCTATTTACCGGGACCAGGGGATGATGAGTTTCAATCCGCCGTTTGATTTCTTCGGAGGGTAGGCATTGCTCCGGCCGCCATTCACTGAAGGAGCCAATGGGCATGAATTCAATGAAGCGGATCTGAAAGGGATCATGCATAGTCAAACGGGCAAAATTGAGGATCTCCAGGTCATTAAAACCGGCAATAGCCACCACATTGATTTTGATGGGGGAAATTCCCACGGCCCGGGCGGCTTCTATACCAGCCCATACCCGGGCAAGTTCGCCCCCGCGGGTAATCTGGCGGTATTTTTCTGGCAAGAGGGAGTCCATACTGATATTCACCCTCTTTAAACCAGCCTGGATGAGGGCCGGGGCGAATTCAGCGAGGAGAATTCCATTGGTGGTCATGGATAAATCCTCGATGCCCTGCAGGCGGGAAAGTTGGTTGATGAGCTGGACGGCATCTTTTCGGACTAAGGGTTCTCCCCCTGTGATACGAACTTTATTGATTCCTTTTTTCACCGCTAACTGAGCAATCCTCAGAATTTCTTCGTAGGTCAAGATTTCGGAATGGCCAAATTGCGAGACCCCTTCTTTGGGCATACAGTATTGACAACGCAGGTTACAGCGGTCCGTCACCGATATGCGCAGGTAGTTGATTCTTCGATTATGGGCGTCGATTAAAGCATCCATTGCCGATTAAAATGAAGCGCCGCAGGCCGGGTTTGCAGGGATACGATAGAAAGGCCAATATTTTCCAGAAGATTGTTGATAGGCGCAGTGAGTTGCGTACCCATCTCCTTTCCGAGTCCGGGAGGCACAGTCGTTTCCGAACTGGCCCTGGCCTGCTTCCTCATATCCCTTATATCCTTCCCGGAATATTTAGGGATCACAGGCTCGGAGATTATTATTTAATATTACACGAATTTTTCGTTCAGTCAAATAAATTTGGCATATAGGGCAACTTGAAAATTCAATTGCTTATTTAGCCGTGATAAGCTAAGAAGAAGAAAAAAAGGAATCTTTGGCAAAGGAGAGGCTTTGACCGGAAAGGGGTTGAAGAAGAAAAAAAAAGGAGCAGAAATTATCACCATCGATGGTCCAGCGGGAGCTGGTAAGAGTACGGTGAGTAAGATGCTGGCCCGGCGCCTCAACTATATGTATTTAGACACCGGAGCCATGTACCGCGCGGTGGCCCTTGGCGTCGGACAGGAAGGTATCAACCCGGAAGATGAGGCGGATTTAGAGCGCCTGTGCCGCACAATAAAAATTTCTTTCCAGGGGGATAGCCAAAATCAAAAGGTGATATTAGGAGGGGAAGACGTCACCGAAAAGATTCGCGAACCTGAGGTCGGAGGGATGGCTTCCAGGGTATCGATGAAGCGGCAGGTCCGAGAAGCAATGGTGAAGCTGCAGCGCAAAATAGGAGCCAAGGGGAAAATCGTAGCCGAAGGCCGAGACACGGGAACGGTTGTGTTTCCCGATGCTGAATACAAATTTTTTCTAAATGCGCAACCGGAGGAAAGGGCCCGCAGGCGCTACCGGGAACTTACCGTGAAGGAACTTTCCTTAAAAATGGAGGACGTAAAAAAAGAAATGATCCGGAGGGACGAACAGGATTCCTCAAGGGAATTGGCCCCCCTCCGCCCGGCTCCAGATGCGCTGTTGATTGACTCCACGGAATTGACCCCCGAAGAAGTCGTCGAAAACATTCTGCAAGTTATGAAAAAGGGATAAAGAGAACGCCAAAAAAATTAAAGGCGGGGATGTTTGATTATGGTTGTGGTTTTTTTTTAATATGTTATAATTCCATAATTCATTTGAAGGAAAAAGCGTGAGGGGGTATTTTTTGATGTCAGTAAAAGAGGAAGAACTTTTAACCGAAAAAAGGGGGGATGGTCCTCCACCAGAGGTAGTTGAAGAACCGAGCGAAACCAAAGCTAAACCCGAAGAAGGGGAGAGTTTCCAAGCCCTATACGAAGAGAGCCTGCACGAAGTACAAGAAGGAGAAGTCGTACACGGGCGGGTGATCCATGTCGGTCCAGAATTCGTAACGGTTGACATCGGGTTCAAATCGGAAGGCCAGGTTCCTTTGCGGGAATTTTACAACAAGGATGGAACGCTGGTTGCGTCCGTCGGCGACTCCGTCGATGTTTTTGTGGAGCGGAAAGAGTCGGAAACGGGGTTGATGAACCTATCGAAGGAAAAGGCTGACAAATTTAAATTCTGGGAAGAAATCAGCCGCGCCTGGAATGAAGACCAGGTCATTGAAGGGAAAATCGTCTCCCGGATCAAGGGAGGACTGAATGTGGACATTGGCGTGATGGCTTTTCTGCCTGGCTCCCAAGTCGACATTCGCCCCATCCGCAATTTAGAGAAACTTGTCGGCAGCACTTTTAAATTTAAAATTATCAAGCTCAACCGCCGGCGGGGGAATGTGGTTTTATCCCGTCGTATTCTTTTAGAGAAAGAGCGGGAATCACACCGGCAGAAAACCTTAGAGATTCTGGAAGAAGGACAGATCGTCGAAGGAGTGGTCAAGAATATTACCGATTACGGGGCGTTCATCGATTTAGGCGGGATCGACGGATTGATGCACATCACGGATATTTCGTGGGGCCGGATCAACCACCCCTCTGAAGTTCTAACCCTCGGTTCGAAAATCAAAGTCAAAGTTTTGCAGTTCGACCGGGAACACCAGCGCGTATCCCTGGGACTGAAGCAAACCCTTCCGGATCCCTGGGAGAAAATAACTGAAAGATTCCCGGTGGGAGCGAGAGTAAAGGGAAAAGTTACCTCCATCACCGATTATGGCGCTTTCATTCAACTGCAAGAAGGGGTAGAGGGGTTGGTCCATGTTTCGGAAATGTCCTGGACCAAAAGGGTTAAACATCCCTCCAAGATCTTATCTGTAGGGGATGAAGTGGAAGTCATGGTGCTGGAAGTGGACCCCGGGCAAAAAAGAATCTCCCTCGGGTTAAAGCAGACCACCCTCAATCCCTGGGACTCGATTGCCGAACGTTATCCTGTGGGAACGAAGATCCAGGGGCGGATTAAAAACATCACCGATTTTGGAATTTTCATCGGAATTGACGAAGGGATCGACGGCTTGGTACACATTTCCGACGTTTCCTGGATTCAGCGCCTGAAGCATCCCTCGGAAGTTTTTAAAAAGGGGCAGGAAGTTCAAGCGATTGTTTTGAACATTGATAAAGAAAATCAACGTTTCTCTCTGGGGATGAAACAAATTCAGAAGAACCCCTGGGACGAGGTCCATCATCGTTTCAGAATCGGCCAGACCATTCAGGGCAAGGTAACCAATGTCACCAAATTTGGGGCTTTCGTGGAGATCGAACCGGGGATCGAGGGGTTGGTTCATATTTCGGAGTTAAGCAACCAGCGGGTGGAAAAGGCGACCGAAGTGACCAAAGTAGGGGATGAAGTTCAAGCCGTAGTCATCAACGTGGATCCGAAAAAGCATAAAATCGGCCTAAGCATCAAAGAAGTAGGTCGTTCCCAAGCGCAATCTTCTCGGAAAGAACCCCCCCCCGCCTATGATGACGACACCTCCGACTTCGGGCGCATGTTGAAGGAAGGATTGGATAAGAGAGCACGCGAAAGCGACAACCTCCGGGAGCAGTAAATTCCAGATGAGAAAACACCCTGTCCTTCTGGGGATGATGGTCTTTACCGTGCTGTTCAGCCTTTTCGTGATCAGCATCTGGGCCCTTTCTTATATTGCCAGCCGGGAAGAAAGCTGGTGGGGGAACGAGAAGATTGCCATCGTCGACATTAAAGGCGTCATTTTAGACTCCCAACCTGTGGTCGAAAAACTAATCAAGTTCCGGAAGAATGAAAAAGTTAAAGCGATCGTGCTGCGCATCGATTCACCGGGAGGAGCTGTAGGCCCGGCTCAAGAGATCCATACGGAAGTGAAAAAAGTGCAGCGGGAGAAAAAGGTTTTGGTTTCGGTCGGCTCCGCTGCTGCTTCGGGAGGTTATTACATTGCCTGTGCCGCCGATAAGATTTTGGCCAATCCCGGATCGATCACCGGGTCCATCGGCGTGATCGTGGAAAGCCTAAACGTGGAAGAATTGCTGCACAAACTCGGTTTGCGCACCACCGTGATCAAAAGCGGCAAGCACAAAGACATCGGCTCTCCCACCCGCCGGATGACTGCGGAAGAAAAAAAATTGCTCCAGGGGGTATTGGATAGCGTTCACGAGCAATTTATCCGGGCGGTGGCCGAAGGAAGGAAACTTCCTCTGGAGAAAGTACGGCCTTTAGCGGATGGCAGGATTTTTACCGGTGATCAAGCCAGGAGCCTGGGATTGGTGGATGAGCTGGGAAGCCTTGAGGATACAATCGCCCTGGCGGCAAAGATGGCGGGAATCAAAGGGGAACCGGAAGTCATCTATCCCGAGAAAAAAAGGTTTTCTCTGTTGGAACTTCTGCTGCAGGAAACCATCCAAAAAGTTTGGCAGAACCTACGAGAAAAATCTTCTCCGTTTAACTTCTTTTACTTGCCCCCGTCTATCTATCCCACAGCCGACGGCTGAGACTTTTCGGCCTCCCCATGTACTTTCCACGAGTTGCTTCCATAGATGTAGGTTCAAACACGGTCCGGCTTCTTCTGGCGGAGAAAATGGGCAAGGGGAATTTCCGCCCCCTGCGGGTGGAGAGGCGTATCACCAGGTTAGGGGGAAATTTTTCCGCGGAGAATATGCTGGATGAAAAAGCCATGCTCCAAACTCTGGCAACCCTCCAGGTTTTTGCGGATATATTGCGGGAGGAAAGGGTAGAGGCTGTCTTTGCTGTGGCCACGGGGGTGGTGAGAGAAGCCAAGAACGGAATAGAGTTCATCGAGAAGGTTTGGAAAGAGACGGGAATCTCCTTGCGTCTTATCTCCGGCGAAGAAGAGGCCCGCCTGATGCTCCGCGGGGTACTCTGGTCCCTAAGAGACCAAACCCCCTCCCGGATCGTTGCGGATATCGGAGGGTGGTCCACGGAAATCCTCTGGGTCCAGGGGAATAAACCGGAAAAAACCCGGAGCATTGGGTTGGGAGCGTTAATTCTGTGCGAAAAATTTCTGAAGAGCGACCCACCAGAGCTGCAAGAATTGGAGTCTCTGGAAAAATATACCCAAGGGATTCTCAAGGAGACCCGGGAAGGGTTGGCAAGCGGCGGGCTGGAATTCTCAGGCCTCGATCCGTACCTCGTGGGGACGGCCGGCACGATGACGACCCTGGCGGCCATCGATCTAAAACTACCGGCTTATGATCCCCAAAAAATCAATGGCTGTCAAATTTCGCGTCCCGCTCTGGAAAAGATTTATCTTCAACTTCGTTCCCTTCCCATTCGGGACCGCCGCATGGTTCCCGGCCTGGAGACGGGGCGAGAAGACCTGATTGTCGCCGGGGCCGTGGTTGTTTTGAGTATCCTCAAAGTTTTTCATCTGGAGGCTCTGCTGGTGATTGACTCCGGGCTTCTCGAAGGGGTTCTTCTGGACGGGATTTCCGGGCTTTCTTGATTTCGTTGGTCATGAAATTCGCGTTGGGAAAACGAGTCAGCCCGCCACCTTAATGGATGGATAACGTCAATGGCCAGACCTTCTTTTGAATCGATTTCAAAATTCCTTCGGATTCGATGACGATCGAATCGATGAGTTCCTGGCAGGTGGGAATATCGCTGATCAGGCCGCAGACCTGGCTGAAAACCAAAGAGCCCATTTCCAAATCCCCTTCCACATAGGCCTGGCGAATCCGGCCTACTCCATACTTCATCGTTTCCCAGGGATCAACCTTTTTCTGAACCATGTCCAGCATGTTTTGGGCGAATCCATTTTTAATAACCCGACAGCGCACCCCGGTAAGGTTATCCGTTACGACCGTATCCTCTTCTGTTTTATCGATCAGATATTGCTTCACGTGGAGAGGAACCGGCGCTTCCTGAGTGACGATAAAGCGGCTGCCCATGGATATACCCTCGGCACCGAGAGCCAAAGCCGCGACCATTCCCCGGGCATTCCCAATCCCACCTGCGGCGATAACAGGGATTTTGACCTTGCTGGCCACAATCGGTATCAAGACCAGGGTGGATACAAATCCCGTATGGCCGCCGCCTTCCGTACCCTGAACGATTACTGCGTCGGCTCCGTCCTTTTCGGCCCGCAGTGCATGTTTTAATGAACCCATGGTCGGCATATTGATAATCCCGTGGGGTTTGGTCCGCTCGATAATTTTCTTGGGATTTCCTTTGCCGTAACTCGCCACGGGTACTTTTTCTTCGATGATAACATCCAATAATTCCTCAATGCGGGGATTATCGGGCATAAAATTCACCCCGAAAGGTTTATCCGTTTCTTCTTTAATCTTTCTGATATTTTGCTGGAGTTCCTCGGATGACATAAAGGCAGCCCCCAGGATTCCCAGGCCTCCGGCGTTGGACACGGCGGCAACCAGAGGAGGAAAGGATACCCAAGACATGGCCCCCTGAATGATTGGTTGTTTTATTCCGAGTAGGTCGGTTATCCTTGTTTTCATAAAGTCCCCTTTTTTAGAATTCCACTTTAACCCTGCCGGGCAATAGTTACAAAAAGGCCGTGATAAGCAGTCTCACGGCCCTCAAAAAAAATCAGGCCGTGGGGTTCTGCCCACGGCCTGAATCGTTCTTCGTTATATACTGGGGTTCATCTGGAACGTTCAGGCAGTGGGCAGCCTTTAAGGACGAGACCCAACAACAAGCTAAGCAATCGGTATGCGCTCACGGCCTGACCCATAAAACGGTTTCTCCCCTGTGGAAACTATGGAAACTATAAATATCTTTATCCTGAAAATTTTCTCTTGTCAAGAAAAAATTTTGCCACCCGGCAAATTTGCTTTTTAACCAATTGCCCTTCACCCTCCATCAAGGAAAGCGTATAAATCTATTTTATCTCCCGGCGACAAAACCAGGCTTCCCTTGGCGACTTCACCATTCACCGCCATAATTCCCAATTGATTGATATTTTTGGCAAGAATCCTTTGGGCTAATCCTTCCAAGGTTATACCTCCCGGCATTTCAATTTTAAAAGGTCTCCCGAGTTCATACCCTTCTACGGGCTCCTGAGGGGGGATGAAAGATCGCACGATTACGGTAATAGTATCCTTATTCTTCATCATACCTTTTCAGGAGAAAAATTCAGATACGTGAGAGCCCAGGCGATATCCAACTCAACCAATCTGGCCCTGGTAGGAATCCCCTGTTCATCCCAACCCAGCATCTGGAAATAAAGTTTTTGCGCCTCAGATAATTGGTCAGGATCTACGGTAACTCCCTTCAAATTTCCTCCTCTCTGTGAGGCACTGAAGCGCGGAGGCAGAAGATCATCGGTAAGGGTGAATCCTTCACGAATATTAAAGATTTTAGCCAGGGTGATTCCCCGTTCGGCCGTTTTCATGAGCCTCCAGTAGCTCATGGGCCAGCCGGTTACTGCCTCCACGGCATCCAAGATTTGTTTTGAACTATAAGGGACCAATACGCATAGGCCAAGATAATTTGGCAAATGCCTCCAGAGGCCGAACTGATAAACCAAACGGGCTTTTCGAGGACTTAGTTCAATACTGGGTATGGATTCATTCACATCGATCGCCGACCATTCCTCAAATTGAGGTCCTTTTTCCAACAAAGTATCATGGACACCCGAAACGTGATCGGCTCCTGAAGGATGGACGCTGTAATGAAGACCCATGCCCTGTTTTAGACGGGGATCATGCATGGGAACTTCCAGCCCCTTAACATGGACAGCAAATTCCTCGGAGCCGCGCCCGATCTGCTTGGCTGCCAGCCTGGAGCCCTCGGCAAGCAAAGCGCCCAACCCTTGCTTTTGAACGATCTGCTCTAGCATTTTCAGCATGGCCTCCCCATTTCCAAAGCGCAATTCAATCCCCCCCGTATCCTTGGCAGTGAGGAGCCCTTTTTCAAAACATTCCATGGCAAAGGAAACAGTGACGCCTGCCGATATGGTGTCGATCCCGTTCCGATTGCAGATCTCGTGGGCTTTGCAGATGGCTTTAGGATCGGAGATTCCGCAATTCGAGCCAAAAGCGGCCAAGGTTTCATATTCCGGACCCCCGTAGATCGGATCTACAGAATACGGGCTGTCGACTTTAACTCTTTTTTTGCAGCGGATGGGACAGGCATAACACCCGTACATTTCCACCTTGAATTGATCACAGACTGCCTGCGCCGTTATTTTTTTAACTTCCTCAAATCCGCCGTCTTGAAAATTGAGGGTGGGCAAATTTCCTGCCAGGCTGTAACCCTCCATCATGTGACCCGTCCCGTACTTCCAGACCGCAGCTTTTTCCTTAAAATTTTGTGACATCCAGCGACCAAGATCGGCGATGACTTTCTGGTCGGCCATCGGGGGAGTATTGCGCCCGCGGACGGCGATGGCTTTTAGTTTCTTCGAGCCCATCACAGCCCCCAGACCGGTTCGCCCGGCCGCATGAGTGATATCGTTCAGAATGCAAGCAAAGCGAATTAATTTTTCTCCCGCCGGGCCGATGATGGCTGTGCGGATCTGCTGGTCTCCAAGCTCTTTTTGAATGGACAAGTGCGCCGGGGCCACCTCCATGCCCCACAAGTGGCCGGCATCGCGTAGCTCAACTTGGCCGTCCTGGATCCACAAAAAGACAGGGGCGTTGGAAATTCCGGAAACGATAATAGCATCAAATCCGGCTCTTTTTAGTTCAGCACCCCAGAAACCTCCGGCCTCTGCCTCTCCGAAAGCGAAAGTTAAGGGGGATTTGGCTCCAACACTGTTCCGGCCGGAACCGGGAAAGGGCATCCCCGTCAACGGCCCCACGGCAAAAACCAATTGGTTATCCGGCCCTAAGGGGTCCGCTTTTGCGGGCGTCTCTTGTAATAGAGTCGGTGCGATAAAACCCCTTCCCCCAAGGTACCTCTGGTAGTAATGGGCGGGAGGCTCCTCAACTGATATCTGGCCAACATTCAAATTTACCCGCAGGATGCGCCCGTTGTAACCGAATAAAGTTTTGTTTTCCATGCCCATGAAATCTCCTTACCTAAAGATGAATTAGATTTTTAAAAACCCTCCCCTATATTGACTCTATGCGGTTATTTAATTTCGCCAAACGGTTTGATGCTGCAATTTTCAATAATAACATTCTGTTTGTCAAGAAGAATATTCCATCCTTGACATCAAAAGGTGGCCATAATAAAGTATTAAAAAACCTTCTTTCCTCTCGCAACAAGGAGTTAAAGATGCTCCCCGAAAAAGTTACCGAAAGCCTTACCTTCGACGATGTCCTTCTGGTCCCAGCCGAATCCGCGATTCTCCCTCGCGATGTAGATATCTCCACGAATCTGACGAAAGACATCCGGCTGTACATGCCCCTGATCAGTTCCGCCATGGATACCGTAACCGAAGCTCAAACCGCCATCACCATGGCCCGGGAAGGGGGGATCGGGATCATCCACCGCAACATGTCCATCACTACCCAAGCGGCGGAGGTGGACAAAGTGAAAAAATCGGAAAGCGGCATGATTGTGGATCCCATTACCATGGATCCAGATCAAAGAATTTACGAAGCCTTGGAAATCATGCGTAAATACCGTATATCGGGTGTCCCCGTGACCCGCCAGGGGAAGCTTTTGGGAATTTTGACCAACCGCGATTTAAGGTTTGAGACCCAGCTGGATCAGCCCATTTCAGCCGTGATGACCAAAGAAAACCTGGTGACGGCGCCGGTGGGTATCACTCTGGAAGAATCGAAGCGCCTTTTGCACAAAAACCGGATCGAGAAACTTCTGGTCGTAGATGAAAACAACAACCTCAAAGGGTTGATCACCATCAAGGACATTGAGAAGACCATTAAATATCCCAATTCGTGCAAAGACAGCCTGGGGCGGTTACGCGTTGGGGCGGCCGTGGGCATTTCCGCAGACCGGGAAGCCCGGGTGAAGGCCTTGCTGAAAGCTGGCGCCGATGTGATCGTCATCGATACCGCCCATGGCCATTCCCGGCGAGTGGTAGAGGCCATACGGGAAACCAAGGGGGTCTTTCCCCAATGTCAGCTGATCGCCGGAAACATAGCCACGGCCGAGGGAACGGAAGCTTTAATCCAAGCCGGAGCAGATGCCGTAAAAGTGGGAGTGGGGCCGGGATCGATCTGCACGACGCGGGTGATTGCCGGCGTAGGAGTTCCTCAGATTACCGCCATCCAGGAGAGCGCCCGGGTGGCTCAGCGCTACGATATCCCCCTGATCTCCGACGGGGGTATCAAATTTTCCGGCGACATCACCAAAGCAATGGCCGCAG
Source organism: Pseudomonadota bacterium (assembly GCA_018819135.1). Lineage (GTDB taxonomy): Bacteria > Desulfobacterota > SM23-61 > SM23-61 > SM23-61 > JAHJQK01. The sequence goes on from JAHJQK010000073.1 coordinate 29,137, forward strand.
GCGCGGATACAGTGATGATCGGAAGCCTTTTCGCGGGAACGGACGAAAGTCCGGGTGAGATGGTACTCTACCAGGGGCGGAGTTATAAAATGTACCGGGGAATGGGCTCCTTAGAGGCCATGAAGAGCGGCAGCAAAGACCGCTATTATCAAGACGATGTGGAATCAGAGATTAAACTTGTACCGGAAGGAATCGAAGGGCGTGTTCCCTACAAAGGTCCCTTATCCTCGAGCGTCTATCAATTATTGGGAGGATTACGCGCGGGCATGGGGTACCTGGGATGCCGCAGCCTAAAAGAATTGAAGGAAAAAAGCCGATTCACCCGCATTACCAATGCGGGATTACGGGAGAGCCATGTCCATGACGTAATCATTACCAAAGAAGCCCCCAACTACAGCGTGGGAGAAGAGAACCCCTTTAAAGAATCTTAATTACTTTATGCCGGCCCAAGATTTTCAAGGACGAATTTTAATCCTCGATTATGGATCGCAGACCACCCAGTTAATTGCCCGCCGGGTGCGCGAATGCCAGGTTTATTGCGAAATCCACCCGTATCATATTGATTTGAAGGCCATTCAGGCTTTCAACCCGAAGGGAATCATCCTCTCCGGCGGGCCGGCCAGCGTCTACGAACCCCAAGCCCCTCTTAGCCCGCCCAAACTTTTCCGTTTGGGCATTCCTACCCTGGGCATCTGCTATGGCATGCAGCTCATGACCCATGTCTTAGAGGGGGAAGTCGGCAAATCGCTGAAGCGCGAGTATGGCCGTAGCGAACTGATCATCGATGACGCCGAGGACCTTTTTGCCGGACTGGATCATGGGGCGTCCATCCAGGTGTGGATGAGCCATGGCGATCGCATTGAAGTCGCACCGCCAGGATTTCAGGCCATCGCCCATTCCAGCAATTCCCCGGTGGCCGCTATTAAAAGCAAAGAACTGAAAGCCTTTGGCGTACAGTTTCATCCCGAAGTTGTCCACACTCCGTTTGGTAAAGAGATTCTTAAAAATTTTCTTTGGCGCATTTGTCAATGCCCAGCCGATTGGACGATGGAATCCTTCGTCACCCGCACCGTTCGCTCCCTGCGGGAAGAGATTGGTGAGGGAAAGGTGCTCTGTGCTTTGAGTGGCGGGGTGGATTCTTCGGTTGTCGCCCTGCTCCTGCACCGGGCGGTGGGTAACCAGTTGACCAGCATCTTCGTGGACAATGGGGTGTTACGCAAAAATGAAGCGCAAAGAGTGCAGAAGCTCTTTGGAAGGCATTTGGGGGTAAACCTCCGAACAGTGGATGCAAGCGATTTGTTTCTGGAAAAATTGGCGGGGGTGGCGGAGCCGGAACAAAAAAGGAAGATCATCGGCAATGAGTTCATCTTCTTGTTCGAAAAAGAGGCCCAGGAAATCGGGGGGGCAAAGTTTTTAGCCCAGGGGACTCTTTATCCCGATGTGATCGAGTCCATATCATTTAAGGGGCCCTCAGCCAAGATCAAGAGCCACCACAACGTGGGCGGTTTGCCCGAGCGCATGCATCTCAAGCTGATTGAACCTTTGAAGGAACTCTTCAAGGATGAGGTCCGGGCGGTGGGCAAAGAAATCGGTTTGCCTCAAGAGGTCATCGAACGCCAACCCTTTCCCGGTCCTGGTTTGGCGGTGCGGATTCTGGGGCCGGTGACCCGCGAAGATTTGGCCGTCCTCCGGGAGGCTGATGCCATTGTGGAGGAGGAATTTCGGAGGACCGGATGGTATACGAAAGTTTGGCAGTCCTTTGCCGTCCTTCTTCCTGTACAAACCGTGGGCGTGATGGGGGATGAGCGGACCTACGAACGGGTCGTGGCTTTAAGAGTGGTCCAAAGTTTGGACGGGATGACCGCCGATTGGGTGCCGTTACCCCCGGAACTTCTGGGGACCATTTCCAACCGCATCATCAACGAGGTAAAAGGCGTCAACCGGGTGGTTTATGATATATCCTCTAAACCTCCCAGCACGATTGAGTGGGAATAACGGCTTAGGGCGTAAGGCGCGAGGCGTAAGGAATAAAAACTCCTCATTTTAAACTTTAGACACTTTGGCGTACTTTAGGCATTTATTGGTTTTGAACTTTTTCACTGACACTGACACTGATTTATTATGAAACACGCGAACTTTGTCCACCTTCACCTGCATACCCAATTCAGTCTTCTGGACGGGGCCATTCGCCTGGAAGATCTTTTTAATCAGGCCAAGAACTATCGCCTGCCTGCTCTGGCCATTACCGACCATGGCTCCATGTTCGGGGCCATCGAGTTCTACCAGCAGGCCCTGCGCCAAGGAATCAAACCCATCATCGGCTGCGAGGTCTACGTAGCTCCCGGAAGCCGTTTCGAAAAAGCCACCAAGGGAATTTCCGAGGCCTCGTTTCACCTGATCCTCTTGGCCAAGAACCTTGTCGGATATCGCAACCTTTTGAAACTCGTCTCCGCGGGTTATTTCGAAGGGTTCTATTACCGCCCGCGGGTGGATAAGGAATTATTGCGGCAGCGCAATGAAGGGCTGATCGCTTTGAGCGCCTGCCTGCGGGGGGAAATCCCCTTCTATTTGGCCGGCGGCGACAAAAACAAGGCGCGGCTGGCGGCTGAAGAGATGAAATCCATTTTTCCGGACCGGCGTTTTTACCTGGAGCTACAGGAAAATAAAATTCCCGAGCAGAAAAAAGTCAATGCCGGCCTGATGGAAATCGCCCGCGAGCTTTCTCTTCCCTTAGTGGCTACGAACGACTGTCACTACCTGAAAAAAGAGGACGCCAAGGCCCACGAGATTCTCCTCTGCATCCAGACGGGGAAAACCTTGCGGGATGTGGATCGCATGAAATTTTCCACCGAAGAATTTTTCTTCCGCTCGGCGGAGGAGATGGAGGCATTATTCTCCTACTGCCCGGAGGCGCTGCAGAATACCGTGGAGATCGCCGAGCGCTGTAACCTCGAGCTAAAGTTGAATGAATTGCAATTCCCGCAATTCCGGGTTCCCGATGGCGAAACCCTGGACAGTTTCCTGGAGAAATCGGCCCGGAAAGGGCTGGAGGAACGCCTGACGGAGATACTGGAGCGATCGAAGTCGGGAGAATTTTACTACCAGCGTTTGCAGCAAGAGCTGTGCATGATCCAGAAGATGGGTTTTGCCGGATATTTCCTCATCGTTTCTGACTTCATCCGTTATGCCAAAGAACAGGGCATTCCCGTGGGACCGGGGAGGGGATCGGGGGCAGGGTCCTTAGTGGCCTATGGCCTGGGGATCACCGAGATCGACCCCATAGCCAACGGCTTACTCTTCGAACGGTTTCTGAACCCGGAGCGGATTAGCCCGCCGGACATCGACATTGATTTTTGTATTCAGGGCCGGGAAGAAGTGATTCAGTACGTTAGAAATAAATATGGTGCCGATCACGTAGCCCAGATCATTACCTTTGGCAAGATGCAGGCCAGGGCTGTAATCCGGGACGTGGGACGGGCATTGGACATGCCCTATGGCGAAGTGGACCGCATTGCCAAGATGGTTCCCAACACCTTGAACATCACCTTGGAGGAAGCGCTCCAGCAAGAACCGCGATTAAAAGAACTGGCCAAAAGCAACCCCGAGGTGCAGAAACTCCTGACCCTGGCCCAGTCTTTAGAAGGACTGCCGCGCCATGCCTCGACCCACGCCGCTGGCGTAGTGATTGCCAGTACCCCTCTGGTAGAGGTGGTCCCTCTTTACCGGGGCCAGAAGAACGAAGTCGTTACCCAGTACCCGATGAAAGATGTGGAAAAGATCGGGCTGATCAAGTTTGACTTTTTAGGCCTGAAAACCCTGACCATGATCGCAGACGTAATCAAGCGGGTTCATCTTTCCCGGGAAGAAAAACTGGACCTGCGGAAAATCCCATTGGACAATCGCCCGACCTATGAATTGCTTTGTTCGGGGGACACTTCCGGGGTTTTCCAGCTGGAAAGTTCAGGGATGAAAGACTTGGTGGTTCGATTGCTTCCCGAGCGTTTTGAAGATATCGTTGCTCTCCTGGCCCTTTACCGCCCGGGACCTTTGAAAAGCGGGATGGTGGAAGATTTTATCAAGCGCAAACAGGGGAGGGTTCCCATTATTTACGAGGTTCCGGAGCTGAAAGGAATCCTTGAGGAAACGTATGGGGTGATCGTTTACCAGGAACAGGTGATGCAAATCGCTACTTTACTGGCGAACTTCAGTTTGGCGGATGCCGACATCCTGCGGCGGGCGATGGGCAAAAAGAAGGCCGACGAGATGGCCATGCAGAAAAAGAAATTCATGGAAGGGGCCCAACGCAATAAAATTGCGGGGAAGAAAGCCGAAAAACTTTTTGACCTGATGGCCAAATTCGCCGAATACGGATTCAACAAGTCGCACAGCGCAGCCTACGCCTTGATTGCCTATCAGACGGCCTACCTAAAGGCTCATTATCCGGTGGAATTCATGGCGGCGTTGCTGAGCAGCGAAATGGGGAACCCGGATAAAATATTGCGTTACCTCAGCGAATGCCGCGATAAGCGGATTGAAGTTCTTCCCCCTGATGTCAACGAGAGTCAACAGGATTTTACGGTTGTAGGGGGAAAGATTCGTTTCGGTTTGGCCACAGTAAAGAACGTGGGGCTGGCCGCCATCCAATCCATTCTGTTGGCCCGGGAAGAGAAGGAGAATTTTGGGTCGCTTGCCGATTTTTGCCTCAAGGTGGATTTGCGCAAAGTAAACAAGCGGGTCATCGAGAGCCTGATTAAGTGCGGAGCCTTTGACAGCATCGGACCTTCTCGGGCCCAACTCCTGGCCGGGCTGGAGGAAGCCATGGAATGGTCCCAGGGATTGGAACGCGAGCGGAACAATCCTCAAATCGTCCTCTTCGGAGGTATTCAGTCGGGTAGAGGAAAAGCCGAACCCCGTTTACCCGGTGTGCCGGAGTGGCCCGATAGCCAGCGGCTGGCGTTTGAAAAAGAAACCCTGGGTTTCTACCTTACCGGACACCCCTTAACCCGATACGCCGAAGCCCTGGAGCGTTTAACCACTACCAACACTCAACAAATTCGGGAAAGCGCTGACGGGCAAGAGATCGTAATCGGGGGTGTGGTCAATACTTTAAAGGAGATCACGACTAAAAAAGGCGACCGCATGGCCTTCGTAACCCTGGAGGATTTGAACGGGGTGGTGGAAGTGATTATTTTTGCGGAATTATACAAAAATTCCTCATTGTTGCTGAAGAAAGAAGAACCCGTCTTCATCAAAGGGAGAGTCGATGCCGGGGAAGAGAATGTAAAAATCATCGCCAATGAAATCCTGCCTTTTGAACAAGCAGTAAGTAAGTTGACGACCACGGTTCATTTGCGCGTTCGCTCAGAGGGTTTGAGCCGGGAAGACCTTGTAGCCATCAAAGATATCTTTGAGGATTGTCGCGGCAATTGTCCAGCTTATTTACATTTGCTTCTCCCGGAAAGGCGGGAAGCGGTGATCGTTCTGGGGGATGAGTGGAAACTGACTTCGTCGGATCAACTGATCCAACGGATGCGCGATTTGCTGGGTTATGAAGCGGTTAGCTTTCAAGCCTAAAAGAGTCATTTGGTCGTCTGGCCTATTGGGTCTATTCAGTCAAAAACAAAATAATTCAGGCAAGCCAGATAGACTAAACGGTCCAATAGACTAAAGGACGAGGTGACTAGAAAGACCAGAATATGGCCATTTATTATTTAGATTTTGAGAAACCAATCGCCGAGATCGATAAAAAAATTGAAGAACTGCGTGCTTTCTCCTCTTATCCCGGCGGAAAGGTCACCGAAGAAATTGCCCACTTGGAAAAACGCCTTCAAAAGGTATTGGGTAAAATTTATGCCGACCTGACCCGATGGCAAAAAACGCAACTTTCCCGGCATTTCAATCGGCCCACTTGCTTGGATTACGTTGAACGTCTCTTTACGGATTTTGTGGAACTCCACGGGGACCGCAAGTTTAGCGACGATCCCGCCATAGTCGGAGGACTGGCCCGCTTCCAGGAAGAATCGGTCATGGTCATTGGTCACCAGAAAGGACGAACGGTTAAAGAGAAAGTGGCCCGGAATTTTGGAATGTCCCACCCCGAGGGTTACCGGAAAGCCTGGCGGTTGATGAAAATGGCTGAGCAATTCGAGAAACCCTTAATTACCATGATCGATACTCCGGGGGCCTATCCCGGACAGGGAGCCGAAGAAAGAGGGCAATCGGAGGCCATCGCGGAGAACTTACAGGTCATGGCTACCCTCAAGGTACCCATCCTATCCGTAGTTATCGGGGAAGGAGGCAGTGGGGGAGCCTTGGCCCTGGGAGTGGGAGATCGTATCCTCATGCTGGAAAACGCCACCTATTCGGTCATCTCACCAGAAGGTTGTGCCGCTATCCTATGGAAGAGTGAAACGGAAAAAGAGAGAGCTGCGGAGGCTTTGAAAGGGACTGCTACCGACCTCCAAGAACTGGGGGTAATCGACGAAATTATCCCTGAACCTTTAGGGGGTGCCCACCGGGATGTTAAAGAGGCGGCAAAAATTCTTTCGGCAATCCTGATGCGCCATTTAAAGGCCCTGAAGGAAATCCCCATCGGGGAGCTTGTAGAGGAAAGATACGAGAAATACCGCCGCATGGGGCAGATCTCTAACGGATAATAAATTTATTGTATAGGAAATTCCTTTTTGGACACGAATTCACCCTGTTAGATGTTTACTATCTAACAGGGTAAACACAGATTATCAGGATAAACTAAAAAGAAAATAATTATCTGCGGTTATCTGCGTAAATCTGCGTCCTATTAAATTTAAGCATGGATTTAAGGTCTGGCGGCAAAATCCGGGGATATCAAGAGCGAAATTACCGTAACCTTCTCCTGGACCAAGGATTCATTTCATTTCAGGTCATCGTAAAGGAAACGGACCTTTATATCCGAGCCCCCCAAAACCTCCAGCAATCAGCCTTCCAGTCTATCATTCGCTACCGCCACCAGCTCGAAGAATATATATCCCGACATCCGAACTTTTTCCGATCCTTGGTTCCCCCGGCGGTTGATGAGTTTGCTCCACCCATCGTCAGGGAAATGATCCGGGCGGCGCAACTGGCTGGAGTAGGCCCAATGGCGGCTGTGGCCGGAGCAATGGCTGAGTTTGTTGGTCGAGACCTTCTGCAGGAATCACCGGAAGTGATTGTGGAGAACGGCGGGGATATTTTTCTTCTTTCTGCCCAAGAAATAAGAGTGGGCATTTTTGCGCACACTTCTCCCTTAAGTTTTCGGGTGGGCCTCCGTATTCCCGCAGGAAGCCACGGGTGGGGAGTTTGCACCTCTTCGGGTACAGTGGGCCCTTCCCTTAGCTTGGGTCGGGCGGATGCGGTCTGCGTCCTTTCGCCTTCGGCGGCACTGGCCGATGCAGCAGCTACGGCCGTGGGAAACCTTGTTGGCTCCCCGGCAGACCTGCCCCGCGGATTGGAAAAAGCAAAGACCATTCCCGGCCTAAGCGGAGTGGTGATCATCATTGGCGATAAACTGGGCGCCTGGGGGGATATTGAATTGATTGAAATATAAATGCGGAGTGCGGAATGTGGAATGAGCTGTTGCCAGATCAAGTCTCAAGGTACAAAGCAAGAGACCCACAAATATGAAATACTATCTGAAGCTCTCGCGCCTTGCGCTCTCACGGTGAATTTATATTTTTGATGCGGGGAAATTGACTTGTGTTGGAAAGAAAAAATATTATAATATAGACCGTTGACCAACCGGAGATCGATTCAGTTATGAAAATCGGGGTCATCTCAGATACGCATCTTATGCAGCCTATTCAGATGCTTGAGGAGCTTATGGCCGGCCCTTTCAAAGAGACAGAGATGATCCTGCATGCCGGAGATATTACTGAACTCGTTATCTTAGAGTCCTTTGGCGGAAAAGAAGTTCTGGCGGTTTGCGGCAATATGGATTCTCCGGCCGTGCGGATGAAGTTACCTGCCCAACGCACTTTCCCGGCCGGAAAGTTCCAAATCGGACTGATCCATGGCTGGGGGAAACCGCAGGGTATCGAAGAGCGGATCCGAAAAGAGTTTGGCCGACTGGATTGTATTGTGTTCGGCCACACCCACACTCCTTCTCAAACCCGACGGGAAGGGGTTTTGTTCTTCAACCCCGGGGCATTGTCGACTGGCCTTTACGCCCCTAAGAAAAGCGTCGGTCTGCTGGACGTGGGGAATACAATCTCGGGGCAGGTTATTTACTTATGAAATACGAGGAAAAGGAGTTGGCGAATATGGAGCATCTTTGGGCCCCATGGCGCATGGATTATATTCTATCCAACCGCAAAGGGCGAAAATGTATTTTTTGCCCAGCAGCCAAACAAGCAGATGAAAAAAGGCTCATTGTCCACCGAACCTCCCTCTCTTTAGTCATGCTCAACCGCTATCCTTATTCTTATGCCCATCTCATGATTGCACCCGTCCGTCACGTCCACGACGTTAGCAAATTAAAAGTGGAAGAGATGAAGGATATCCTCTATAATTTGGGACAGTCCATCAATATTCTAAAAGAAGCTTTTTGTCCCAACGGATTCAACGTGGGCATGAATCTGGGCCGGGTTGGCGGGGCAGGTATTCTTTATCACCTTCATTTTCATGTCATCCCTCGCTGGAAGGGAGATATGAATTTTATGCCAATGCTGGCCGAGGTCCGGGTCATTCCCGAGCACTTGAAAAAGACCTATAATAAGTTGCGGCTGTATTTTAAAAAGCTGGAGAACTGAACGGGAACCATGAATATTCTCAAAGGAATTTTTTACCTCCTCTTCCTGGCTGCGGCCATTGGGTTTGCCCTCCACAATGACCATCCCGTTGCGTTGCGTTATTATTTCGGATGGGTAAGCCTTCCTTTCCCCCTCTTCTTATGGGCCTTTTTGTTCTTTTTTATCGGCCTCCTGATCTCCGGGGTGATCGCTTTTCTTTCCAAGCTCGGCCTTCGCTCTCGCATTCGCCAACAAAGGAAAGCTATTGCTGACCTGGAACGGAAACGAATCTCTGCTAAGTGGACATCCGGTTAAACCATTCACCGGGTGAGTGTCGGGGGCGGTAAGAATCATGGGGGGCAAGGCGTAAAGCGCAAAGGGAAAAGATCTCCCTTGCGCCTTGCGACTTACGGGTTTTCACCCTGAAAAATTATTTTTCAATCTTGGCGTATTGAACGGGAAACCCCGCTGCTTCCAGGGCTTTTTTTATTGGCTCAAAGTAGAAGGTCTTGAGCTTAAAAACCACCAGCCTTTTGTCCGGTTCGTTGGTGGCATCCGTAACCACGCTAATGATGTTTACATTATGTTCCTTGATAATCCGGGTGATATCGGCTAAGGCTCCCGGTTTATCCTCCGCAAGAACTTCGATCCGGCTTCCTTTCTCTTTCATTCCCATGACTTCGATCAGGATTTCCATCACGTCGTTTTCGGTAAGGATGCCAACCAGGTTGCCATCTTCAACCACGGGCAGGCAGCCGATTTTATTGTCGTGGAGAAGAGTGGTTGCTTCCTCAACAGAAATATCCGGCGCAATGGTGATCACGTTGCGGGTCATGATCTCCTCTACCGTTAGTTTGTCCAGCAGGTAGTGGAGTTCGCGAATCTCCAAAGAAGTAGCCGGTGATGCTTCGGCCTTGCGGATATCCATGTTGGTGACCAACCCGACCAATTTTTTCCCGTCCACCACGGGTAAATGGCGGATGTTTTTTTCCTGGAGGATTTTCTTCGCTATGGTCATTCGTTCGTTTTTGGCGATGGTGACAAGGTCTTTTTGCATCTTTTTCCTAACCAGCATATCAATACCTCCTTATAGGAAATTTAAAGCAATTTCCGGAAATCCATGGTCAGTTTATTGGATCTGGTGGATAGGAGTCAAGGTATATTTCCCTACGGGTTGAATTTTTACCCTGCCTGGTGTAGATTGAGTGAAAGTTTTTAACTGGGAACCACAAAAATGAATAACCTTACTCCCATGATCAAGCAATACTTAGAGGTGAAAGAAAAATATCCAGATGCCATTCTTTTTTACCGCATGGGTGATTTTTATGAAATGTTTTTTAAAGATGCTTTGATAGCATCTAAAATATTAGATATTACTTTAACTTCACGCGATAAGAACAAAGAGGGTTCCATCCCCTTGTGCGGGATTCCTTACCATGCGGCCTCAAGTTACATCCAGAAATTAGTAGACCAGGGTTACAAAATCGCCATTTGCGAACAGATGGAGGAGGCTTCTAAAGCCAAAGGAATTGTTCGGCGCGAAGTCATTCGGGTCATTACGCCAGGAATGGTGCTGGAAGAGGATTATCTCCAGCCTAAGGCCAATAATTTTCTGATGGCCATATCTTTGGGGGATGAACGCTTTGGATTGGCCATCCTGGATGCCTCCACCGGAGACTTTTTAGCCACCGAAGTGAATACAGCCCAATCCTTGCTGGATGAGGTAATGAGGACAGAGCCGAAAGAGGTCATTTTTCCCTCAACCGCTAAAGAGCAGGCTCCGGCCAGGCACCTTATGAAAGCCTTTCCCCATGCGCTTTATAGCCCTTTACCCCCGGAAGTATTTGATGGAGAAAGGTCCCGCGAGCGCCTAAAAACTTTCAGCCTGCTGCTCCCTGAAGGAAAAAACCAGGCCCTGCAAGCAGTCGGGGCAATTCTTTTTTACGTGGAAGAGACGCAGAAGATTCAACCCGGGCACCTCTCCCGGCTCCAGTTTTATCAAGTTCACGATTATATGGTTTTAGATGAAACCACCCGCAAAAACCTGGAGCTTCTTGAAAACATGGCTACCCGAAGCAGGAAAGGGTCATTATTGGAAGTTCTGGATGAAACCATGACCTCTATGGGGGGCCGGATGCTCAAGCGCTGGATAGGCTCCCCGCTGATGGATTTGGACAAGATCAATGAGCGCCTGGACAAAGTTTCCGAGTTGAAAGAAAAAGACCTTTCCCGGCAAAGGTTACGGGAAACCATGCACCAGGTCAAAGATATAGAAAGATTATCAGGCCGGATCTCATTGGGCATAGCCAATGCCAGAGATTTGGTAGCGTTGAGATCTTCCTTGAATCTTCTGCCCGAGATCAAAAAAATTATCTTGCCACTGGAGCATGCAAGCTTCAAGCGGCACTTGCAAGAATTGGATGAACTTCCAGAAATCAAAAATCTTTTAGAAAGGGCGATTGAGGACACCCCACCAATCACTTTAAAAGAAGGGGGTTTAATCAAGAAAGGCTTTGATCCAGCCCTGGATCGGCTCCGGGAAATCAGTCGGGAGGGAAAAAGGTGGATTGCTGATTTAGAGACCAAAGAGCGCATGCGTACCGGCATTTCTTCCCTGAAGGTACGCTATAACAAAGTCTTTGGGTATTACATCGAGGTGACCAAGCCCAACCTTCCCGCGGTTCCTTCCCATTACATGAGAAAGCAGACTCTGTCCAATGCCGAGCGCTTTATCACTCAAGAATTGCAGGAATATGAAACCCAGGTACTTAATGCCGAAGAAGAGAAAGAGAATTTAGAATATCAGATTTTCCTTCAGGTCCTGGGAAAAGTCTCGGTTGAAGTCCCAAAAATTCAGGGGATCGCCCAAGCTCTGGGGGAGATCGATGTACTCTCCGCCCTGGCCGAGGTGGCGGAGCATTACGGGTATAATCGTCCCCAATTCAATGATGAAGACAGTCTGACGATTTTAGAAGGGCGGCACCCTGTATTGGAGCGGATGAGCTTGGAAGAGCGTTTCGTCCCCAATGACCTCGCCCTAAATTCCGAGGAGCGGCAAATTTTGATCATTACCGGCCCGAATATGGCCGGGAAATCGACCATTATGCGGCAAGCAGCCTTGATCAGCATCATGGCCCAGATAGGAAGCTTCGTCCCGGCCAAAGAGGCCAGTTTATGCCTGGTCGACCGAATCTTCACCCGGGTGGGAGCCACGGATGATTTAGTCCGCGGCCGGAGCACCTTCATGGTGGAGATGGAAGAGGTGGCGCATATATTAAAAAATATCACTCCGCGCAGCCTGATTCTGCTGGATGAAATCGGGCGAGGGACAAGTACCTTTGACGGTCTTTCCATCGCCTGGGCGGTAACGGAATATCTGCATGAAGAAAGTCCGTGGAGGGCTAAGACCCTTTTTGCCACCCATTACCATGAGTTGACCGAGCTGGCTCTGACCCGGCCGCGAATAAAAAATTTTCATGTGGCTGTAAAAGAATGGAATGATCGGGTGATTTTTTTGAGGAAGTTAGTGGAAGGAGGAACGAGCCGGAGCTACGGCATCCAGGTTGCTCGGCTGGCCGGCCTTCCCCCGGAAGTCATTGATCGAGCCAAAGAAGTTTTGCATAACCTGGAACAAGGGGAGTTTACCGAAGGCGGAATTCCCAAACTGGCCATTTCCCGGAAGAAAAAACCAACCTGGGAGTCTCATCAACGGACCCTTTTCCAGCCTCCTCCTGACCCGCTGCGCGAAACCCTTAAAAAAATTGACCCCAACCAACTCACCCCGCTGGAAGCCTTGAACCTTTTGAGTGAGATGAAGAACCGCCTTTCTTCGGAGACCGATTAATCCGCATTTATTACACCCATAACTTATCAAATGCTGTCCATCGGTAGGGCTAATAGGGTTAGAATTACGATTGTAAATCGGTAAGGAAAATATTAGAATGAAAGAAATAAAACAGATGGAGGATAACATGCCAATTGCTGTACTAACATCAAAAGGCCAGATGACGATCCCCAAGGAGGTGAGGAAAGCTTTGGACCTGAAGCCCGCAGGGAAGGTTATCATTGTGGTGGATGGGGATCAGGCAATTCTTAAGCCCCTAAAAGGGAATATCCTTGATATCGGTGGATCCATACAGGTACCGGCTTCGAAAAAACCTGCCGATTTTCGTAAGATTAGAAAAGAAGTCCGGAAAAAGGTTGCCCAGAAAGTGGCGAGAGGGCGATAAAAAATGGAAAAGGTATTTGTGGATACGAATATTTTCCTTAGGTATTTAACCAAAGATGACCCGGCCAAGTACGAGCGATGCCGAGAAATTTTCAAAAAGGCAAAAGAAAATAATAATCTGCGGTTATCTGCGTAAATCTGCGTCCAATTAAATTTAAATTAGAGCATGACAGAGAAAATAAATTATTATCGACTTTTGGTTCCCTTTGTACAGTATTTTATTACGATTGCCTGACCCAAAGTCTACTGCAATGTTCGCGTTCTGCGAGGAAAGTTGGCCGAAGGAAGCTGGGAACAGGTGGAGGTGGCCAAACGGATCATCGAACTGGCCGAACGAGAGGTAGCCACCCCTGAAGAAGCCAGAAAGATTTTAAACTTAAAAGATATGGTGTAGGAATGGAGGCGTATAGCTCTGTAAAGGGTCAGATGGCAGACATTGTCTGATGAATTCAGATTCTACGTTGCACCTGCTATTCTTTTCTCGTTCTTCCTGTCAACCGAGGGCTTGCAATAAATTGCCTACAGCCTTATCGCCTTGGGTTTTATGGCGCAGAGGCAGGCGATGGTTTATTTTGTATCGCACTCTCCTTCCTTCTTTTTCCTTCATAATATACCCATCCTGTTTGAGGTCAGCAATAATTTTTCTAACTGCCCGCTCCGTAATCCCTATTTCAAGGGATACTTCGAAAGCAGTTATTACAGGGTGGCGTGAAAGCAAACATAGAACTAAAGCATGATTAGTTAAAAAAGCAAATCGAAGCACAAGACATTCCTCCTTTTCTTTGGTTAGTTTCCTATCCCCCAGAAATACATAAGGCTGTCGGCTAAGGGAGTATATAGATTTCCTAAGTGATAATTCCCCCGCCCCATAATAAAAAAGCCGCTATCCAAAATTAAATGGATAGCGGCCCGACTACCCTCAACCTCCAGAAATATTCAAATATCTCTGGACCCTATGATAACGAAAGAATACAACTACTCCTAATTTAGGAAAATTACTTCATGATGTCAAGGGAAAAAACTATCCTTTAGATCAAATTCTGATTGATCCATAAAACCGTAGATGCGTAAAAACCTTAATGCTTGCACGCAATTCAGCTTTAATGCATTTACGCATCCAGGCCTAAGCACATTCACTTATTTACAATGGCCACTGGTCGGACCCATCCGGCACTGGCCGATTTGATTTTGACCGGAAAGCAGATCAGAGTGAACCCATGGGGGGGGGAGTTTATTTAAATTGGCCATCTTCTCGATATGCAAATATTCTTTTTCAATCCCGGCAAAATGCGCGGCCCAGAGGATGGTGGCGTCCTTTTTTTCCGCAAATTCTTTTTTGAGAAAAGGAAGAGGGCGGTCCCAACTCCAGGCATCGATGCCCACGACTTTAACCCCCTGTTCCAACAACCAAAGCGTTGATTCCCGGCCCATACCGCAGCCTTTAACCAGATACTCCGGCTTTCCCCAGTAGCGGTCAGCCCCGGTCATAATCAAGACAATATCGCGAGGTTTAATCCGATAGCGAATTTTTTTTAGGGCTTTTTCCAGATCTTCCACGGTGATCAGGGCGCCGTCTTTTTTCCGGCGGAAATCCAGCACCACTCCGTTCCCATAGCACCATTCCAGAGGAATCTGGTCGATCGTTTTCGCCTTTTTCCCTTCCGATATGGGAGCATAATGCCAGGGGGCATCCAGGTGAGTACCGGAGTGGGTACTGAGTACAATCTTTTCCACGGCCCACCCCAAACCGAGAGGAAGATCTTCCGGGCGGCAACCGAGCAGTTCTTGCGCTGAAACCAGCCCGCCTTGATGATCGGTGTATTCCAGTTGCGGGATCATAAACTCCGGATCACTGGGTACTGATTCAATGGGAATACTCAGATCGATGAATTTAATTTTCTTACCCCGCATAGCATTGCTCCTTTTTTTATTTCCTCGCGCATGGTAGTGATCGTTTTACCATAGTCGGAAGTCTTAAATATTCCCGAGCCACTTACAAATACGTCTGCTCCTGCCTTGGCCACGGCTTCAATGTTATCGACTTTAATCCCGCCATCCACCTCCAGCTCCAGGTTCCAGCCCTTGCGGTCAATCAGCGAACGAAGTTGTTTTATCTTGGGTAGCATTGCAGGGATAAATTCCTGACCGCCGAATCCCGGGTTGACGGTCATCACTAAAACCAGGTCGGCGTACTGGAGGGCTGGCTCTATAAGGCAGAGAGGGGTTGCCGGATTCAAAGCGACGCCAGCGCGAGCCCCCCTTTTTTTAATTTCTGTCAACGTGCGGTGGAGATGGGGACAGGCCTCTACATGAACCGTGAGAATACCCGCTCCGGCCTCAATGAAAGCTGTTAAAAATTCATCGGGATTCTGGATCATCAAATGAACATCTAAGGGGAGAGAGGTCATCTTGCGCAGCGATTCCACGATCATCGGGCCGATAGTGATGTTGGGGACAAAATGGCCATCCATGACATCAACATGAATGTAATCGGCTCCGGCTTTTTCTACCGTTTGCACCTCTTCCCCCAGTCGGCTAAAGTCAGCAGAGAGGATGGAAGGAGAGATCTTTTTTAAGGGTTCAAGGATTCGAGAGTTCAAAGGTTTGGGTTTCCTTTCTTCCATTCAACACTCCCTCCTCGCAGCTCACCACTTCTTTTTCATCCGGGCGGCAAAGAAACCATCCAGGCGATAATTTTCCCTAAGGATGATCATTTCCGGGTAAGTGCGCAGGAATCCTTTCTCGTCGACCAAGGGCTGCCAGGATTCCGGGACAATGAAGCGCAGGTCTTCAACCTGAAAATCTTTGTGCCTGCCCAGAAAGTCTTC
Organism: Pseudomonadota bacterium; assembly: GCA_018819135.1. Classification (GTDB taxonomy): domain Bacteria; phylum Desulfobacterota; class SM23-61; order SM23-61; family SM23-61; genus JAHJQK01. Next base: position 44,937 of record JAHJQK010000073.1, read on the forward strand.
CACCACGTAATCATTTTCTTCCCGGGTCATCGTACAGGTACTATAGACCAAAACCCCCTCCTTTTTCAAGCGTGAACAAACGTTTTCCAGGAGGGCCATTTGCAACCCTTGCAGGCGCCGAGCGTCTTGGGGTTTCCGGCGCCATTTGACTTCCGGATTGCGGTGCAGGATTCCCAGCCCCGTGCAGGGAGCGTCGATCAGGATGCGGTCGAAGATGAATTGGGCAAGGAGGGGGAGAGGCTGGATCGCATCGGTTTGAAAAGTTTGAATGGTGGATATTCCCAGCCGCCGGCAGTTTTCCTGGATGACCTCCACCTTGGGGCGGTGAAGGTCCAGGGCGATGATTTCTCCCCGATCTTCCATGAGCTGGGCCAGATGAGTGGATTTTCCCCCCGGGGCGGCGCAAGCGTCCAACACTCGCTCACCGGGTCGTGGGTCGAGAAGATGAGCGATGACTTGGGAGGCTTCGTCCTGCACGAAGTACATTCCTTTTTGGAACAACTCATCCTCGGCCAAGAATGGACCTTTTTTTAGGATCAACCCCTCGGGGGAAAAGGGGGTCGGAAAGGAATCGATACCCGCGGCTTTCAATTTTTCCCGCAGGGCTTCCCTGGAGGTTTTTAAAGTATTCACCCGCACGGTGAAGGGAGGCCGCAGATTGTTGGCAGCGCAAATTTTCTGGGTCAGCTCCGGGCCAAAATCCTTTACCCAGCGTTCGACCATCCATCGTGGGTGGGAAAGGGCCTGAGTAATGTATTCGATAGGGTGGGAAGTGAAGGGCGGAAAAACCTCTTGATTTTTTTTACGGGCAATGGCCCTGAGGATGGCGTTGACAAAGGCGCTCATTTTTTCATTTTTAAAAATAGCCTTGGCCAGGCGGACGGATTCATTCACGGCGGCAGAGTCAGGAACCCGGTCCAGGAACAAGATCTGGTAGGCTCCCAACCTTAAAAGTTGGATTAATTGGGAATTGATATTTTTCTCCGGATACTTGGAAGCGAGGTGAATGGCCAGGTCGATCCTCCCCCGCCAGCGAAGAGTCCCCAGGACCAATTCCAAAAGAAAGGCCCGGTCTAATGGCCGCCAATGCGGGTTCTTGGCAAAGGTTTGGTCGAGGGAATGGTCGGCAAAAGATCTGGAGTCTTCCACCTGCCGCAAGATTTTCCAGGCCTGCATACGAACTTCATCGAAAGCCGTCGGTTGGCCCATGAAAACCCTTCCTCATTCGCCCAAACGTACGCCGGCCTGCAGAGGATGGCCCCGCAGGAATTCAGCCACGCCCATGCGCGGGCGGTTGGCCAGCTGGAGTTCCCGGACCAATAGATCCCCTCGACCGGTGGCGATATGCAACGCTTCGGCGCCTACCCGGGTGATGGTTCCAGGGGCTTCCCGGACATCTTTTCCCCTTTCCATTGGGAAATCCGGGCGAAAGAGCTTTAACATAAGCCCCCTCCAGAAAGTGAAGGCTCCGGGCCAGGGGTCGAAGGCCCGCAGAAAGTTAAAGAGCTCATGCGCCGGATGATCCCAGTTGATCCGCCCCGCCTCTTTATCAGTTTTGGGAGCATAAGTGGCTTGGGAATGGTCTTGCGAACGAGGGTTGATCCGGCCTTTTTCCAGGCCGTCAAGGGTTTGCCGGAGCAGGTCAGCGCCCATCAGGGAAAGCCGGTCATGTAAGGTTCCGGCAGTGTCTTCCCCTTCAATGGAGGTTTCGGCCGTGAGCAGGATCGGGCCGGTATCCATTCCAACATCCAGGAACATGGTGGTTACTCCGGTCCGGGTTTCCCCGTTGAGGATGGCCCAGGTTATGGGCGCCGCTCCCCGGTATTGCGGCAGGAGGGAGGCATGGACATTCACACATCCCCGGGGGGGGATCGAGAGGACGGAAGAAGAAAGAATTTGCCCGTAGGCCACAACCACGATGAGCTCGGGTCGGAAGGATTGTAAAACCTCCAGGGAAACGGGATCCCGGATTTTTTCCGGCTGGAAGATGGGAAGGTTCCGGGCCAGAGCCAGGGATTTAATGGCGCAAGGGACAAATTTTTGCCCCCGACCTTTGGGCCGGTCCGGTTGGGTGACCACCGCTAAAACTTCGTGAGAAGACCCCAGGAGATTTTCCAACGATGGAAGAGCGAATTCAGAGGTGCCGAGGAAGAGAACTTTCAAAGCTTCTTTCCTTCTTTCTTCTCCTTTTTTAGTTGGCGCTTGTACAGATCTCTTTTCAGTTGACTGAGATGATCGACAAAAAGGATCCCATCGAGATGATCAATCTCATGCTGCAGAGCAATGGACAACAGATCGTTGCCCTCAATCTCCACGGTTTCTCCCTCAAGGTTCTGGCAGCTAACCACAACCTTCTTTTTCCGCTTCACTTCTTCGGCTAAATCCGGGACGCTCAGGCATCCCTCTTCCCAGGTGCACTCCCCTTCGGAAGTTACGATCTCGGGGTTGATCAGGACCATTAGGTTTTTGGGTTGGTTCACCGGGGTTACATCGATTACGACCAAACGGAGGAGATATCCCACTTGGGGAGCAGCCAGCCCTACGCCAGGAGCGGCGTACAATGTTTCGACCATGTTCTGGACCAGCTGTCGAAGGGACGGGTCAATTTTTTCTACCGGTTGAGATTTTTTTTTCAGGTTCGGGTTGGGGTACTTCAGAATTTCGAGCACAGCCATGGCTTTTTATAACATATTCACAGGGTCTACATCAACTATCAATTTCACTCCGGCGAAGGATATTTCTTTTTCCGCTTGGGCCAAAACCTTCTCGGTGAAGGCGTGGAGAACCGACCATCTCTTTCCTTTTAAGAGTATCTGGTAACGGTTTTTCCCCTTGAGCCGGCCCAGAGGAGCCATGGTTGGCCCCAGTACTTCAATTTGCCCTTGAAACTTCTTTTCCTTGGGTAATATTCCGGCAATCAGTTGCTCCATGGCTTTGGCCAAAAGGAGGATCCGAACTGGGGAGTTTCCTTCCATCCGCAGATTGATTAAGCGGGTAAAGGGAGGATAGCCCAGCTCTTTTCGGTATTGGGCCTCCTGTTGATAAAAGGCCAAAAAGTCCTGTTGCTGAGCCAACTGGATGCTGTATTGATTCGGGTTATAGGTCTGGATGATGACTTTTCCCGGTAAAGACCCTCTTCCAGCCCTGCCGGCCACCTGGGTAAGCAGCTGGTAGGTACGCTCCCCGGCCCGAAAATCAGGAACGTTCAAGGACAAATCGGCGGCCAATACCCCCACGAGAGTAACCCGGGGGAGGTCGTGCCCTTTGGTGATCATCTGCGTTCCCACCAAAAGGTTCACTTCACCCTTACGAAGCTGATTCAGAATCTTTTGGTGCGATTTTTTGCGGGCCGTCGTGTCGCGGTCCATGCGGGCCACTTGGGCTTGGGGTAGTTTCTTCTTGACTTCCTCCTCCAAGCGTTGGGTGCCCAACCCGAAAAGCAGGAGATGGATGGAGGCGCACTCCGGGCAGCGGGGTAGGGCGGGAACGGAAAAGTTGCAATAATGGCAATGAAAGGACTTGTCGGAAAGGTGGTAATTCAAAGAAACGCTGCAGTTGGGGCACTTGTAGACGAATCCGCAATCGCGGCAGAGGGCGAAGGTGGAAAAACCACGCCGGTTCAAAAAGAGGAGAGCTTGCTCTCCCCGTTCGGTATTCTCCTGCAAGGCTTTTTCCAGAGCCCGGGAAAAAATCAGACGTTCTTTCCCTTCTCCCTGTTCCTGGCGCATGTCCACCACTTGAATTTCCGGCAAAGGGCGGTGGTCGATACGATGGGGAAGAGCGAGATACCGGAATTTTTTTTCTAAGACATTGTAATACGATTCCAGGGAGGGAGTGGCCGAGCCAAGTACCACCACTGCTTTTTCCATCTTCCCGCGAACCAGAGCCAAGTCCCGGGCATGGTAACGAACTTTTTCTTCTTGTTTGTAGGAAGGGTCATGTTCTTCATCTACAATGAGGATCCCCAAGCGGTCCAAAGGGGCAAAAATCGCCGAGCGGGCACCGATGACTAAATTCACCAACCCTCTTTTCATTTTGCGCCATTCATGATAGCGCTCTCCCGGGGTGAGCCCACTGTGCCAAACGGCCATGGGATATTCGATGCGTGACCGGAAATAGGCGACCAGCTGGGCGGTAAGGGCAATCTCCGGGACCAAAAGCAGAGCTTGTTTCCCTTGGGCCACGGCCTCTTCGATTACGCGTAAGTAAACTTCGGTTTTGCCGCTGCCCGTGACCCCATGCAGGAGAAAGGAATGGGATTTTTGCGAGTGGAGGGCCTGAGAAATTTCTCCGATAACCTGTTTTTGCTCTGCGGTCAATAAGGATGGTGGGCCGTCCATCCACTCTTCTATTCCTTCCCAGGATAATTGGCGGATTTCTTCCTTCTGGACAATTTCTATTAAATTATTTTTTTGCAATTTTGACAAGATCGGCAATGAATTATTATATTTTTCTTTAAAAATTGAAACGGGGAGTTCTCCTGCTTCCTGGATAAAACTCAGGGCTTCTTTTTGCCGGGGAGAGAGGGGGACATCCTCGTCTATTGATAAAAACCGGATAAACCTTATCTTTTTTCCTGGGGAATGTTGCTGCCAGGATTTATCTTTTTTTTCAATAAGGCCGTCGGCGATCATTCGTTCGATCCACTGGCGATCGGGACCCAAGGACTTCTGGCGGCGCAGGGGGGAAAATAAAACTTTCTCCCCCCGTCGTTTCAGGGATTGCAGCAACTTCCTTTCCCCAGATGGGGAAGAAAGGGTTTCTAAGATTTGCAGGCCCTTCGGGGTAATGGTGTAAGTTTCCCGCTGATGAAGATGGAGGCCCGCTGGCAGGGCGGTTTTGATGACTTCCCCTATAGGCTGGAAGTAATAGCGCGAGACCCATAGCAGAAAGGTTAAAAAATTTTCCGTAAGGGAAAAGTCTTCAGGCAAAACCTGGTGGATCGGGAGGATTGTTTTTTGGGGGGGAAGCGTTTTGGCCGTTCCGAGCACATACCCGGGGAGAAAACGCCGCCCGAAAGGGATCCACACCCCCTTCCCGGGAACGGCTGCTGGTTTCATCTCTTCCGGGACCTCGTAGACAAAGGTCCGGCGGATCGGCAGCATCACAGCAACTTCGACAAATTGCTTTGTAGGGGTCAGTTCCAATTGCACAAAATTATTTCAATACGGTGTTCGCTGAGATCGCAGAGAAAAATATGTTTAAAAAAACAAAAAGCGATATGGTAAGGCGAAAAAGAACAAAACATTATGACGTATCTCTGTGTTCTCTGCGTTCTCTGTGGTGAATAGAGTATTTTATTCCGACAGGGGAAAGCGGATCAAGAAAGTGGCGCCAACTCCCGGATGGTTGACCACCTCGATTTCTCCCTGGTGCTGGGTAACAATTTTATGGGCAATGGCCAGGCCTAAGCCTGTACCATCCTGTTTGGTAGTGAAAAAAGGGTTGAAAATATTATCCAGGACCTCCAGTGGAATTCCCCCGCCGGTGTCGCTAACTTCAACCTGAATAAATTTACGCTCTCCCTGTTCCCGGCAGGAGGTTTTTACGACCAGATTTCCTTCTTTCCCGATGGCCTGCATGGCGTTCACCAGGAGGTTAAGAAAAACCTGATTGAGCTGCTGCGGGTCGCTAAAAAGGGGAGGCAGGTTGGGGGCCAAATTTTTGGTGACCCGAATGTTCCGATCATGAAATTCGCTATCGAGTATGAAAAGGGTGTCTTCCAAGATGCGATTGAGTTCGTAATGGCCAGTGGGAATGGAAGGTTCCTTGGAGTAGGCCAGGGTCGCGTTGAGGGTGCTTTCGAGCCGCTTTACTTCCTTGAGAATGATACGGATATATTTTTTCTCCGGAGAATTTTCCTGAAAATTCCGTTCGAGTCGGCGGGCAAACCCTCCGATGGAAACCAAGGGGTTCTTGATCTCATGGGTAATCGAAGCCACCACCTCCCCCAGGGCGGCCAGCTTTTCGGACTGAATGAGCCGGTTTTGGGCCTGGAGAAGCTGAGTGTTAATCTCCTGCAGGTTACTGTAGAGGCGGGCGTTCTCGATGGCAATGGCGATTGGAGAAGCCATAGTGGTGAGGAGATTTTTATCCTCTTCATCGAAAACTTTCACCGGGCGCCATTCGCGGTAGAGACTGAAAAGGGTCAGGGTTCCGATGGTCTTGGACCGGAAGATCAAAGGTACACAGATGATCGATGATATTTTTTGGGGAAACTTGGCAAAAGAATAAGGGGATATTTGAACATCAGAGATCAGAATGGGTTCATGGGTCAGGGCTACGGCACCGGCCACGTCTTCTCCCAGGGGAACCTGTTGGGGCGGGCCGGCTTCATCTGGTTCATCCCTTAATCCATAGGTGGAGACAACTTTCAGCATACCCCCTTCTTCGTCGAGGAGGCGCAGGATCGCGCCATCGGCCTGAAGGACCTGGGCGCTGTTCAGGGTAATGAGGTTGAGCAATTCTCCTAACTCGAGGGTGGAGCTGATGGCATTGCTGATGGCCTGCAGGGTGCTTAACTGGGCGATTCGTTTTTTCGCCTGCGTGAACACCTGGTTGCTGCGCAGGGTGCCGGCCAGCTGGCGGCAGATTACCGGAAGAAGAAAACTCTCTTCTTCGGAGAATTGGCGGGGTTGTTCTTCCAAAAAGGCCAGAACACCGTAAAGAAAAATTTCGTCAGCGACGGGGAAAAAAGCCAGAAAACGGAAGGAAGCAAAGTTTTCCGGAAGCGGAAGGCTCCATAGAGCAAGCTGAGCAGCATCGGGAATGATCATCGGTTTTTTTTGCAGAAGAAAGGCTCCCCAGGTTTCCTCCCCTACAGGAAAGCTGAGACCGGCGGGAAGATTCGGGTGCTTGGCACTGCAGAGTTTCAAGAAAACCCGGCCTTCCCTGGGGTCCCAGATAAAAAGGGCGCAATAAGGAACGGAGAAAGAATGAGACAGGAAGTCCACCAGATGCCCCAGGCGTTGGTCGACGTCTACGGGAGCGTTCGATATTTCGATAACCCTGGATAAAATCTCGCGGGAATTCATTCTTTTCCGTTGCGGTTTTTTTTCTTCGCCAAAGTTTCTTGATAAACTTTCAGGTACGCCCTGGCCGATTGTTCCCAGGAAAAGTCCGCGGACATGCCCCGCAGCATCAGTTTTTCCCAGGCAACTTGGTTGCGGTAAACCTGCAGGGCCCGCTTGATTGTTTCCCAGAGGTATGAAGGGGAATAGTCCCCAAACTTGAAACCATTCCCTCCCTGGTTCGTGGGGGTGAAGTCTTGGATGGTATCGTCCAGCCCTCCCGTAGCCCTGACGATGGGCACCGTGCCGTATTTCAAACTGTAAATCTGGTTCAACCCACAGGGTTCAAAGCGGGAAGGCATGATGAACATATCCGCGCCGGCTTCAATCTTGTGGGCCAAGGCGTTGTCAAAGCCGATCTTTACGCCGACCTGTTGAGGGTATTTCTCGCTGAATTTCTGGAATTGAAGGTGGTATTTCTCCTCCCCCGTCCCCAGGAGTACAAACTGCAGGCCAAGATCCATCATTTTTTCCATGTTGGCGACAATAAGGTCGATACCTTTCTGCTCGGCCAGGCGGGAAATGGACCCGATGAGGGGTACGTCTTCTTTGGTGGGCAGCCGGAATTCCCGCTGCAGGTCGGCTTTACACTCCCTCTTGCCCGTCAAATCGGACGGACCATACTTCTGCTTGATGAACGGGTCCGATGCGGGAGACCATTCTCCGTAGTCCACCCCGTTCAAGATTCCATAAAGGTCTTTCCGGCGGTCCTGAAAGACTCCTTCCAAACCACAGCCGAATTCTTCGGTCTGAATTTCTTCCATGTACTTGCGGCTAACGGTGGTGACGGCGTCGGCAAAAACAATTCCCCCCTTGAGAAAGTTGATCTTGCCGTAGAATTCCAGGGCTTCAGGAATAAAAAGCTCCCAGCCCAAGTTGGTCATGGGCATATCATAATGCCAGAAAAGGCCTTGGTAGGCCAGGTTGTGGATCGTAAAAACAGAAACAGATTGCCCCAGCGAAGAAGGATCCCGGTAGAGCGTCTTGAGGTATACAGGGATCAGGCCGGTTTGCCAGTCGTTGCAGTGAATGATGTCGGGCTGTAGTCTCAGGGCCAGGGCTACCTCTAAGACCGACCGGGAGAAGAATATAAAGCGTTCGGCGTTATCCTCGAAGTCACCGTTGGTCGTTCCATAAAGTTGATCCCGATGATAATAGGTATCCTGGCGAACGAGCAGGGCGTTGAAGCGCGGTGCCAATTCGACGGCATAAACTTCGGCTTCTTCCATCTTTTGGGCGACAGGAACCTGCAGCTCAATCTCTTTCTTGATGAGCTTGAACTTTTTCTCGTTAATCTGGCAATATTTCGGTAATATCAGGGTGACTTCATGACCCATTTGAGCCAGAACTCTGGGCAAGGTGCCGGAAACGTCTCCCAACCCTCCAGTTTTGGCAAAAGGAACGGCTTCGGAAGTGGCGAAAAGAATTTTCATCGATCCCCTCCTTAGGCGCTCAGCTCCCTTAAAAATTTAGCGGCTTCTTCGGGAGGGGTTGGATTGATGAAAAAACCGGAACCCCACTCGAATCCTGCAAACTTCGTGAGCTTGGGAATGATCTCAAAGTGCCAATGGTAATACTCCAGATTTCTCTCCTTAAACGGGGTCGTATGGAGAGTAAAATTGTAGGGAGGAAAGTTCAAGGCTTTCTCCAGGCGTTTTAAGGTTTCCAAGAAAATCAACCCCAGAGACTGGATTTCCTGGGCCTGGCTCTCTTCAAAAAAAGAGTTATGGCGCTTGGGGAGAATCCAAGATTCAAAAGGGGCGAAAGAGGCGAAAGGGTTGATGACGATGAATTCCGAATTTTCTAAAACGACCCGTTCCCCCTGCTGAATTTCTTGACGGACGATGTCGCAGAAGATGCACCGTTCTTTGTAGCCGTAATAATCCTTTGCTCCGGTCATCTCCTCCGTAACCAGGTGGGGTACGATGGGCAGGGCGATTAACTGCGAATGGGGATGCTCGAGGGTAGCTCCGGCTGCCTCACCGTGATTTTTAAATAGCATGGCATAGCGCAGGCGGATGTCCCGGCGCAAGTCCAGCATGCGGTCCCGGTAGGCCCAGAGAACCTCCTCGAAATGTTTGGGGGAGAGATGGGTAAGGGTTTCCTCATGGTTAGGGGTTTCGATGATCACTTCATGGGCTCCGATGCCACTCATCTTATCGTAGAGCCCAACCCCCTCCCGGTTAATTTCCCCTTCTACGCGCAGTGCAGGAAATTTATTGGAAACTACCCGCAGACGCCATCCCGGTCCATTGTCCTGCGAGCCCTCCTGCCGGAAGGCTAAAATTTCAGGGGGAGTTTTATCCTCGTTTCCCGGGCAGAAGGGGCAGAAACCGCCTTTGGGCTTGTGATTCTGGACTCCGAAATCGGATGGTCTTCTACCCCTTTCGGTTGAAATAATTACCCATCGGCCGGTTACCGGGTCCTTGCGTAATTCCGACATTCATTCCTCCTTCGCACCAGAAACTGACCGCACGGAAGCGACATTTGGCGTTTTCACTGCACTTCCATTGTAGCTGCCTGTTGATGAAAAAGGAAGCTTTTATAGGTGGCGACGGTCACCTTTCCATGGCGCTGGCCTAGCCCGCTTTCCCGTTGCCACAAGAGGGACAAGCTGAATGAAATTCCCGGTTTTTTTATCTCTTTAACAGTTCACGAAAAAACTCCCAACCGAGTCTTTGCGAGCGTAGCGAAGCAATCTCGTCTTTAAAAACTCCAATAAGTTATAAGATTGCCTCATTCCGAAATCCCTCCTCACAATGACTTTGAGAGAGTTTTTCGGCAACCTGTTAAAGTCATAGCATGGGCAGCCCTTCTTCCATTAGACTTGCCACAGGGTTGATTCAAAATCTTGATCCGGAATGACCAGCGAAAGATACCCACTTCGCGGGTAGCGTTCCAATTTAAGATCTTCTTTTTGAATCTGAAGGAAAAAATCTACTCTCTGGCTGGGCTGCAATTGCAGCGCCGCAAACGGAATGGATAATTCGATGATTTGGTCGGAACAGATGGTCGTGAAACGGTCCGTGGGCTGGCTGCTTCCTGTGAATGACTTAACGAAAGTAAAAAACTGTTCCCCCCCTTTAGGAAATTGGACGGGAAAGATAATCTGGCACTCCCGAGGATGTGAAAAATGGATATGAAATTGCAGACCTTGGAGGTGATTGGGCTCCCTGAGAATCGGATCCAGGCGGAAATAAAGATGCTGCAAATCGAAACCGAAATAAAAGCCAGAAATAAATCCTTCCGTGCGGTGCATCGAACTGTGGTAATACCGCCTGGCGAAATATCCCGCTTCTTGCCACTCATAGAAATGGGTAATCTGTCCATCCAGGACGGGCGAAAGCAATCCCACCGGCTCCACCGAAGGTTTTACCTCGTGAGATAAGGTAATGGGCGTCTGCAGGTAATCGGGCACCGGAGATTGGAGAAGGAGATGCACATGGCTCAAATGACTTCTAAAGAGGCGGTCGAATTCTTGGTCGTTGTCGCTGGTGAAGTCATCCCCGTACCACCAAAACCAATCACTGCCCTCGGCGATGTAGATTTCATCCCAGGCCGACTGCCAGGCTGTTGCGGGAAAATTTTGACTTTTTCCCGGGGCCTTCTCTAAGAAAGTGCGCGTTCTACGCAAGCAATCCCAGGCTTGGTTATCCTCCGGAGAACCGATCCAGATTCTGAAGTTTTGTTCGATCCAGGACCCCGTGTATAAAGAATCCAGCGTTTCCTGGGGGGGATACGTTTCTAAAAATTTACTGATTTTCACCGTCTGCAGAGCAGGGTGGTTGGAGAGCTTTTCGTAGAGCTCCCGCAAAAAATCACGACCTCCGTCCGGGTAATATTCCCAGGGGTTTTCTCCGTCCAAGGCAATCAGGACCAGGCGGCTGGGGTCGTCAGGTTGAGATTTCTGAATATTCTTCAAATGGGTTAAGAGGTCGGACGCCGCAGCCTGGGGGGGATTTTTGGCGTAGGTAAAGCCGATGAGGTCGGAAAGATTCCGGTCGCGAAAAACCATCGTAACTTCCGCTCCCTGGAACTTTACCCGATAGGGCCGGTAAAGGCGGTGGCGAGCCGTATCCCCGGACAAAGACCTAAAAAGAATCCCCTCATCCGAGGCCATCCAGCGGATCCCGGCCTTGCGGGCGAGCGGGATCAATTCGGGGCAAACCGAGCCTTCGGAGGGCCACATTCCCGTAGGTTGGCATCCCCAAAGATACTGATGATACTCTACGGCCTTTTGAATCTGGACTTCAGCATCTTCCGGATGGGAAAACGAACCGGGGAGGGATACTTTGGGCATTGACCTGGACGCGGCCGTCCAGTCGATAAGCAGGGGAAGAATGGGGTGGTAAAAAGGGCTGGTGGTAATTTCCGCCTGTCCTTTGGCCAGCATGGATTGGTAGAGAGGAATTAACTCCTGGATGATTTCCGATTGGGCCTGAAGAAGAATGGCCTTGTCCGACTCAGTAAAAATCCTTCCTTTCAGAAGAAGTTCACGAACGCTTTCTTTTTTTTCCCGGGCCCGATGCCCGAACCAGGTAAGGTTAAACCAGACCTGCAAGTCGCGGAAGTCCTGAAGGGTAAAATGGCGGAGCAGGTCATTCCATTGTTCTTCAGGGACTTTCACCCCTCTTTTTTTAAAAAGGGCCCAGTAAGCCGGATAGGGTTTGACCATCGTCTCCGGGTGGCCAAGGAAAAAGTTGCCCAGGATAAATTTTTTTTCCTCAGGAGAGAGTTCTTCGGCAGGCTTGCGCGTATGGTCCAGAAAAATATCCTGGGCTTCTCCCCGAGCATAGTCGTTTAACTGGCGGAGGAGCGAAGGAACTAAATTGAAGGTTTGCCGGATAGCAGGATATTCTTCCAAGAGGGAAATCATGTCGTAATAACCCTTGCAGGCATGGAGGCGCACCCAGGGGAGAGAATACTCCCCACTCAGAGGATCCCGATAATAAGGTTGATGCATGTGCCAGAAAAAGGCAATATTTAACAAACTTATCTTTCTTCTCGATTTTTTTAAACCATTATAGCAAATCTGATAAGGGAAACAAGCGAGTCATTCGTTAACTGCTTTCTACATTTTACTTTTCACGTTTCACTTTCTTTTCTTCTCTCTTCTTTTCTGGCTCCAACTGTGGTATTTTACTCGTTGATAAAAATGATGATTTCTTAAAAAGTCATCAAGATGGATGGCAAAGTAGGGGCACGAAGCATCGTGCCCCTACTAAACCGCCGCAATGACGAAAACGGGACTTTTTACAAAACCATTAAAATTGGGGGAAGAGTCATGGAGGCTCCAGAATATGATTTATTCATCGCCGGTGGTGGCCCGGCAGGCCTGACTGCCGGACTTTATGCTGCCCGGGGTAAATTGCGCACCCTGCTCATCGAGAAGATGGCTCCGGGAGGCCAGGCCGCCAGCACCTTTTTGATCGAAAACTACCCCGGCTTTCCGGAGGGGATCCCAGGGCCGGATTTGGCGCAAGCGATGGAGAAACAAGCCAAACGCTTTGGGCTGGAGGTGGTCAGTGGCGAAGTCAATCATCTGGTGGCGAAAGGGAACCATTGGGAAGTTGGATGGGAAGGCCAGAAAGTAACCACCAAAGCCGTGATTGTAGCCACAGGGGTTGAACCCATAAAATTGGGGGTTCCTGGAGAGGAAGAACTGAAGGGGAGGGGGGTTTCTTACTGTGCCACTTGCGACGGTCCTTTTTTCCGGGATCAGGATATAGGCGTAATCGGCGGGGGAGACTCTGCTGTGGACGAGGCTTTATTCCTGACCCGATTTGCCAGGCGGGTCTACATCATCCACCGGCGTAACGCCCTGCGGGCAGAAAAAATCCTGCAGGATCGAGCTTTTCAAAACGAAAAGATCGAAATCCTCTGGGACACCGTGGTGGCGAAAGTTTCGGGCAAGACAGGCGTAGAGGGCTTGGAGTTGAAGAATGTGCAGACTCAGGAAACCAGGACTTTGCCAGTAAACGGAGTCTTTTTCTATGTAGGGCTGAAACCCATTACGGAGTTTCTTGGCGGGGCGGTAAAATTGGATGAGCGGGGGTATGTGATTACCGATGTGAATATGGCCACCTCCGCCCAGGGAATTTTTGCTGCCGGCGATGTTCGGCAGAAGCTTTTGCGGCAAGTAGCCACCGCTGTCGGCGACGGGGCCACGGCGGCCTTTGCCGCGGAACGCTATTTAGAATCGTTGTCGCAATAAAAAAATTTCATATGGGACGCAGATGAACGCAGATTTTCAGGATTTAAAAATTCGTAAAGAGTGCAAGCGCAGGACGCAAGCGAAATGAGCAGATGCGTTGAGGCCTATTGTTTTTTCGAATTCACGCTTCTATGCTTTTACCCTGAGTGCCAAATGGTTATTTTACATTTTTATCTGCCTTTATCTGCGTAAATCTGCGTCCCTTTTGGAGATAAAATTGAAGATTTTAGTTTCCAACGATGATGGAATTCAATCTCCGGGCCTGCTGGCGTTGGCCAGGGCCCTGGATCCCGTTGCCGAAGTTTGGGTGGTTGCTCCGGATCGGGAGCAGAGCGCCTGCAGCCATTCTCTGACGATGAACCGTCCCCTGCGCTGGAAAAGGGTGAAGAATTTTGGCGATCGATTTTATGCGGTCAACGGAACGCCGACCGATTGCGTTCTTCTGGGAACCAGCAAAATTCTCCCGGAGCGACCCAACTTGATTGTCTCCGGGATCAACATAGGAGAAAATCTGGGAGAAGATATTACTTATTCCGGTACCGTTTCCGCAGCCATTGAAGGAGCAATCCTGGGGATCCCTTCCTTCGCGATTTCGCTGGTGGCCAGAAACCATTGCCTCTTTACGCCTGCGGCTTCTTTTGCCGCTCGTTTGGCCAGGAACATCCTGCAATTTGGACTGCCCCGTAATACTTTTTTGAACGTGAACGTCCCTGCTCAGGGGAAAAAACCGCGGTCCTACAAGATCACCCGCATGGGCAAACGAATTTATGGAGAGTCGGTTCAGGAAAAGACCGGGTCGAGGGGGAGGAAATATTATATCATCGGCGGGAATGATCCGGGGTATGCGGATACGGAAGATTCGGATTTTAAAGCCGTGGCTAAAAATTTTATCTCGATTACACCGCTTCACTTGGACTGGACCAATTATGCATCCATTGAGACGCTATCCAAACGAAAAATTTGAGGACATTGTATAGAAATTTCCTTATTGAACACAGATAAATACAGATTTTCAGGATATTAAATGCGAAAAATACATAAAATAGTTATCTACGTTTATCCGTGGGAATCTGTGTCCAAATTAATTTAATTCATTTTAACTTTCCATGAAGTTTTCCGTTGCTTCCCAGCCAAAATATTCCGATTATTTCCGGGCGCGCCAGCGGATGGTAAAGGAGCAGATCATCGGCCGGGGGATCAAGGACCCCCGGGTGATCGCCGCCATGGAGCAGGTACCTCGCCACCTTTTTGTCCCGGAGACTTTGCAGGGGCAGGCCTATGGGGATTCGGCACTGCCTATTGGAGAAGGGCAGACCATATCTCAACCTTTCATGGTAGCCTTTATGACCGAAGCCCTAATGCTGCGCGGAGACGAACGGGTTTTGGAAATCGGGACCGGGTCAGGATATCAGACTGCTATTCTGGCCAAGCTTGCCGACCGGGTTTATTCCGTGGAACGGATCCGTTCTCTGCTGGAAAGGGCCAGGAAAAATTTCGATCAAGTCCAATGCCGGAACGTGATGACCCGGCTCTTTGACGGCTCCTATGGCTGGAAGGAGGAAGGGCCATTCGATGCCATTATGGTTACAGCCGGGGCGCCCTCAGTACCGCCGCCTTTGCTGGAACAGCTCAAAATCGGGGGGGTTCTGGTCATCCCGGTTGGGGATAAAAACTCTCAAAGGCTTTTAAGCGTACGCCGGAAGAAGAGGGGATTTTCCGAAGAGGACTTGCGGGAATGCAGTTTCGTGGCCCTGGTCGGTGAGCACGGATGGGAGAAGCCGCCCAGGAAAGATTATGGACTTTCTTAGCGGGGTAGGAGCGTGGGCGCGGTAATTCTGTTCCTCCATTCGTGCGCCTTTTTCAGGATTTCTGTTTCGTCGAGGGTGAGGAGTTGGCGGTCTTGCATGATCAGTTGGCCGTTGATGATCACATCGCGCACATCCGCACCCGTGGCCGAGTAGACCAGATGCGAAGCGATATTGTAAATCGGCTGGAGATGAGGGCGGTTTAAATCCAGGATGATGATATCCGCTTTTTTACCCACTTCCAGAGAACCAATCTCCTTGTCCAGACCCAAAACCTTTGCTCCCCCCAGAGTGGCCATGTGCAGGACCACATCGGAGGGCATCACG
>JAHJQK010000074.1 GCA_018819135.1 Pseudomonadota bacterium
CAAGCCCCTACTGGCAAGCACACGGCTTTTCTTTGGCAGTTTGCCCCCTATAACCTAAAGAATGGTGGACCCGAGGCATGGGATAAGGTCAAAAATGAATATATGGAAGTCTGCTTGGAGAGATGGCGTCAGTACGCCCCCAATTGTAACTCTAAAAACATTATTGCCAAATACGCTTTCAGTCCGCTGGATGTTGAGAGAAAACTGATTAATATGCGCGGCGGGGACCATTGCGTAGGGGCTGCTACGTTCGACCAGATGTTGGAGAATCGTCCATGCGCAGGGCTGAAGCCCTATCGTACGCCGATCGAGGGCCTGTATCTTTGCGGATCTGGGTCTCATCCTTTTGGCAACTGCACCGGCGCTCCGGGTTATAACGCGGCCAGTGCTATTTGTGAAGATTTGAAGATTAAAAAATGGTGGAATACGCATAACCTTAGAGAACTCTGGTCAAAGTTGCGCTAACTAAGATATGCCCTGAAAGACATTGTCCGAAGACGTCACACTTTCTTCCTGTAATCCTCATTGACAAAAATTTTGGGTTCGATATATTTTAATCGCTTAAAATTCCTCCTCCACAGAAATAGAAGGAATTAAGTGGTCGCTAAGCATACGGCCGAAATTCAGATACGGGCCGCTTTAACCAAGGCGTATGAATAGCCTAAAAATTTCATTTCCACTCTCCGATTAAAAATCCTTCTGCCAATTTAGAATAAAAAGGAGGCTCAGGATGTCAAATTATGATGCCATTATCATTGGGGGAGGCCACAACGGCCTGATCTTAGCAAATTATTTAGCCAAAGCTGGCGTGAAAACCCTCATCCTGGAAAGACGGATTGAAATCGGGGGCGGTTTGAGCACAGAAGAAATTACAATTCCTGGATTCCTTCATAATTTGCACTCCCACTTCCACGAGACCATCAACATCATGCCTTGCTATAAAGATTTGGAGCTTGAAAAATTTAATGCCCGGTATTTTCGCCCACCCGTTCAGGCAGGTATTGCCTTGAAAAATGGGCAGGCCATTACCATGCATGCTGATATTGAGAAGACCTGTGAATCTATTGCTCAGGTTTCCAAGAAGGATGCAGTTACCTACCGCGAGATGGCCGAAAACTACGGGGATTTCATGCAATCTGTCGTTATCCCCGCCTTATTTACACAACCCCAACCTCCCGCCGCTCAAACGACCATTTTGCAGGCAACTCCCGAAGGGTTGGACTTCCTCCGCATGGGAAGGTTGAGCCCAAGAGATGTGGTCGATGAATATTTTGAAAACGAATATGTCAAAGCCCTCATTTTGCATCAATTGCCGATCCCCAGAGGGATTGTTCCAGATTATGCAGGCTTGGGCACGGTAATCCCCCTTACAGTCAGTCAGGTTGAGCATTCCCAGCTTTGCATAGGGGGTTCCCATGTCATGGCCCATGCTTTATGGCGAGCCTTATTTGCCAATGGAGGCATGGCGCGGGGATACCACCATGTAAGTAAAATTATCATCGAAAAAGGAGAAGCCAAAGGGGTTGAGACCCTTAATGGAGAGAAATATTATGCCAATAAATTTGTCGCCAGTGCCGTAGATCTCAAACAAACCTTTTTGGAATTAGTGGGCGAAGAAAATCTGGAGGAAGCGTTTGTCAAAAAGATCAAAAACTTTAAACTGGATGATTTCTCCCTCTTCGGGGTGCATATGGCCTTAAATGAACCTCCGCATCATACCGCGGCTAAGTTCGACCCCAACATCAATAAGGCTTTTAAACTGAATATTGGCCTGGAAATACCCCGTGACTACGATCTTCTTTGGGCCGAGATCCGCAGCGGGAAACTCCCCGAGCACATTGGGATGTTCTGCTCGGTTCCCACGATCTACGATCCCATCCAGGCTCCTCCTGGAAAGCACACCGCATTGATCTGGCAGCCCGTGCCCTATGCGCTCAAAGACGGGGGGCCAGAAAAATGGGATCAGATCAAAGGGGAATATATGGATTTCTGCGTCTCCAAATGGCGGGAATATGCCCCCAATCTCAACGAAAAGAATATTTTAATGAAGGTTGCTTTCACTCCCCTGGATATTGAGAAAAAACTCTACAACATGAAAGCAGGCGGTGTTTTCATGGGGCGGATGATCCAGGCTCAATTAGAGTATTATCGTCCGATCCCCGAACTATCCCAGTTCAAAACTCCCATTAAAAACCTCTACTTGGCTGGGTCCTGTTGCCATCCGGGCGGGGGGTTCATTGGGGCTCCGGGCTTCATCGCAGCCAATGTGATTGCCGATGATTTCGAGCTCCATAAATGGTGGGAGTCATAATAAGACCATTTAGGTTTAAACGGAGGAGGTAAGGATGATTACGATTGAGAATTATCTCACTGCGGAAAAAGATGTCGAGTCGGTTTGGAAATTTTTCAATGACGTGGCGGCTATCGCAGGATGTGTCCCGACCTGCAGGTCCTTTCAAAAAATCGATGAAAACACGGTAAATTGTGATTTACGGCTAAAACTTGGACTTATTCCCTTAGACAGCAAGGCGGTTGTTTCGATTACAGAACGTAAGAATGATCGGTATTTAGAGGCGAGGGGGGAAACTGAACCTGGAGAAGTGACCAAGAAATTTGGCAAAGTGGTCACGGAATCAAAGACGAAGCTGCATATTATTTTGGAACTGGAAGAGATCAACCCCACCAAAACCCGGATCCATTTCAAAATTAATGCCCATGCCGTAGGGCAAATGAAAAGGATTTACGAGTCCATCATTGGTGGGCAAAGAGCAAAGCTTGAATCCCAGTTTGTAGCCAATGTTGGAAAAGTTATGGGCGCACCCATCGTCATCGAGGGGTTGCCACAAGTAGCGTAGCTGGCCGTTTAATTTCACCCGCTTCGATGACAAGGTTCTTCTGGACTTTCCCGACGAATCCTTAAAATTTTTAAAAGGATTCTCAGGGAGCTTTGTCAATCAGGAATATTGCCTATGTATCAAGTCGTCCAACCCAGGATTCTTTGCATGGGCATCGGGTCCTTACAGTCTATTGAGAGGATCATCGAGCAGAGGGATCCTAAACGCATCCTCATTGTCACCGGCCCCAATGTGCAAAGGCTGGGAATTCTGGAAAAAGCGCGAAAGGCAATGGGAAACTATGCCCAGCGTGCGGAAACGTTCATTAATCCGACGCCTAAACCGAATGTCGCGATCGTGGAAGAATGCGCGCAAGTGATCCGAGAGAAAGGCTTCGATTTAATCGTAGGCCTTGGCGGTGGCTCACCCCTGGATGTGGCCAAGGGGGCGGCGGTGGTGGCCGTTCACGAGGGGAAAATGCGGCCCCTCTTTGGCCGCAATTTGTTGAAGAGAACCGGCATCCCCACGATTCTGATCCCGACCACGGCAGGAAGCAGCACGGAGACGACGCAGGCCATTGTGGTCGGTGTTCCGGAAGAAGGAACCAAAAAATCTATTTGGGATCCCAGGACGGTCCCCGAAGTCGCGATCGTCGATCCGGAACTGAGCCGGCAGATGCCTCCCAAACTGACCGCTGAGACGGGTTTGGATGCCTTGGTCCATGCCGTGGAAGGCCACACCTCCCGCTTTGCGAATCCCTTCACGCGCATGTATACAGGTGAGGCCATCCGCTTGATCGCCCGATACCTGATCCGGGCCTACCGCGATGGTTCCGATATGGAAGCGCGAGAAGCAATGGCCCGGGCCGCAACCCTCGCCGGCATCGGGATGACCAACAGCGGGCTCGGTGCGATTCACGCCTTAGCCCTGGTTTTGGATTACAAAGGTTTCACCCATTGCCAGTCCCTCGCGGTATTGGCTCCTTGGGTCCTGTGCTTCAACGCTCCGGGGCATGAGGAAATCTACGCCGAAGTGGCTGAGGCTCTGGGGGAGAAGGTGCAAGGGCTCAGCGCTGAACGAGCCGCCCGGAAAGCTTCCGATGCCCTTTTGCGCCTCCAAGAGGCCATGAACATATCCCCGTATCTAAGGGATTATGGTATAAAGAAGGAGGATTTGAATTCTCTGGCCCTCCGGGCCCATGAGGTAGGCCAGAGACTGATACACATGAACATCAAAGAAGTGGGGCCCGAGGATGCCGTGGCCATCTTCCAGGAGGCCTTCAGCCCTGACTCCAAATGATCCGAGGGCAAAAGGAAAGGGAAGGATGATTCAGAAAATGAATACAGCCCGAACGATTCCCCTGCCGGCTAATCCTGGACGCCACGGGGGAATTCGGAATCACGCTGATTGCCGGAATAAACCCCGGGCCGGTGGAAAAACATGAAGGAAATGGGAGCGGATCATGAAAGCGGAGGAATATAAAAATATAATTCTTCGGGCCGATTTGACCCGGAGAAAATTTGAAAAGGAAGAGATCGATCAATCCCGGATGATGAAATTCTTGGGAGGAAGGGGGTTGGGCGCCAAGATTCTTTTCGATGAAATGAAGCCTTTCACCGACCCCTTATCCCCTGCCAATAAATTAATCTTCCACGCGGGCCCGATGATCGGCACGGGGGCCCCTTTTTGCCCGAAGTACTGCGTTGTAACCAAATCCCCTCTTACCGGGACAATCCTGATGAGCTTGGCGGGTGGTTTTTTTGGAGCCGGGATGCGCAACTCCGGTTATGATGGCTTCATTCTGGAAGGTCGGTCGGAAGAGCCGGCTTATCTCTGGATCAACGATGGAAAAGTGGAATTCCGGAAAGCCTCTCACCTGAGGGGAAAACTGACCGATGACTGCCAAGAGACGATTCGCCAAGAGTTGGGAGGAGACAAAAATATCCAAATCGCCTGCATTGGACCGGCGGGAGAGAAAGGGGTTCGATTTGCTTCCATCATCAGCGGCTATCGGGCCGTCGGCCGGGGAGGGGCTGGATTGGTCTTAGCTTCCAAAAATCTCCAGGCCATTGCGGTGAACGGGACCCGAAAGGTTCCGATCGTTCAACCAGATCCCTTTCGAGAACTCCAGACGGCCGTCCGAAAAAAAGCCCGGGGTGTCGAGCGGCTGGTGATGTTCGGGAAATATGGCACGCCGAGGAATCAGCTCATCGTCAATGAGCGGGGCCTCTTTCCCACCCGGAATTATCAAGGCGGAATGTTTGAAGGGATTCACGAAGTAAGTTATATAAAACAGCAGGAGAGGCTCATCCGGAAAACGACCTGCCACAGTTGTCCGGTCGCTTGCGGTAATCTGACGAAGGCCAGGGCCCCTTATGGGGGGTTTGAGACGGAAGGGCCTGAGTATGAAACTTTCTGGGCCTTTGGGGCCCACTGCGGGAATACCAACATTGACGCCATCATTGCGGCGGATCGATTATGCGATCAGTTTGGGATGGACACCATTTCCGCAGGCAATGGCATTGGGTTTGCCATGGAATGCGCGGAAAAAGGGCTGTTGAGCAAAGCGGACCTGGGAGGTTTGGATTTAAAGTTTGGGAACCACCAGGCCATGGTCGAAATGGTCCGCAGGATTGGAAATCGCCAGGGGCTCGGAGATCTTCTGGCCGAAGGAACCCGGCGGGCAGCTGAAAAGATTGGGGGAAACTCGATTCATTTCGCCATGCAGGTAAAGGGCATGGAAATCCCAGCCTATGATCCTCGGGGAGCCAAGTCCATGGCCCTTACTTATTCCACCTCTCCTCGGGGCGGTTGCCATGAGAGGGGCCTTATTTCCCGGGAGACCTTCGGGACCCCCCCTTACCTTGATCCCCTATCCATAGAAGGCAAGGGAGCCGTCGCCCAATTTTATCACGATCGCACAGCCTTTTTGGATTCTTTAGGTTATTGCATCTTCCCCCCTAACAATGGCGGGATGGATTTTCAAGAAATCGCCAGCCTCTTTTCTTTTGTGGTTGGGGAACCATTTCCTGAACTGGATTTATTCAAGGCAGGAGAGCGTATCTGGAACCTGGAGAGATTATTCAATCTCAGGGAAGGCTTCACTGGAAAAGATGATACCCTGCCACCGCGGCTTTTGAAAGAACCCATGCCGGCAGGCCCAGCGAAAGGACATATCGTTGAATTGGATACCCTCTTAAAGGATTACTATAAGGTACGAAACTGGGATGAGAAGGGCGTGCCCAGACCGGAAAAATTAAAAGAACTCGACCTTGAAGAAGAAGGAAAGGCGGCCCTGGGGTGGAAAAAAACATAAAGGTCCTGGTTAAATTTTACGGCCATCTTGCCAAAGGAGGGGGGGAATTGCTTGAAGAGCTGGAGGTTCCCCCCGGAACAAACGTAAAGGAAGTGGTTGACCGATTCAGTCGCAAGCACTGTGCTTCCATCACGGGCTCATCCGGGACTTCCGACCAAAAGGATATTGAACAAACCCATATAGTGATGTTGAACGGGCTGAGCATGGAGAAAGATAAAGAGTTCACTTCAACTGTCCGGGACGGTGATCGGATCACCATTTTTTTTCCGATCTGTGGCGGATGAAAATTCAAGGAAGGAGGTGGTCAAAGCAAAAAGGCAATTTCTTTGTCCGGGTCCCTGAAGAAAATATTCACCCCACATTCCAAAAAGGAGGAAGTGTTATGGAAAGAAAGATGAGAGTAAAGATGAGAGTTTGGATGGTCCTTCCGATCTGCGTTTTCTTTTTAGCCTTGTTCATTTC
>JAHJQK010000006.1 GCA_018819135.1 Pseudomonadota bacterium
AGATCGAAGAAGCCAAAGACGATATTACCTTCCAGGTCATCGACCCGGCTATCCCCCCGGAAATGCGTATCAAGCCTAAAAGAACTCAAAATGTTCTTTTGGCCGGCGTAGTCTCTCTCTTCTTAGGAATTTTCCTTGTATTCTTTCTCGAATACCTCGATAAAAACAAAACCCAACGAACCCAATAACCTAATGACTATTTTTCTTATAAGCTATAGCCCATAGCCTATTGCCTATTACCTATTACCTATTACCTATTACCTCTTCTTTATTTACCCAATGACCTATTTACTTAATTACCTAATAACCTATTTTCTTCTCTTCTTTCTATCCTTTCTTGCCTTTCCCGCTTTTTCCTGGGCCATTTCTTCCGTAAACGTACCTCTCGATAGCTGGGTTTACAACACTTTGGACAGACTCGAAGGCTACGGACTGCTCGACAGCGCCCTTTCGAGTACAAAACCCTATTCCCGGCTGGAGGCTGCCCGGCTAATGGCAGAAGCGCAGAAAAAATGGGAAGAACGCCGAACCCAGAAAATATCCTCGGATTTTGCCGAAAAAGAACTGATTCCTTCCCTGCTCGAACGACTCAAAAAGGAGCTTAAAGTTGAGTTGATTGAATTGGGGGTTGGGGAAGGATCGCGTGCCCCCACCTATTTAAAGCCGGTTGACGAGGTCGTTCTTAAATATATATACCAGACGGATAATGCGGTTATCCGCCCCCAGAGCGCCAACCCCCCCCAACATACAATTTATCCAATTTACAACAATGATGGAATCGTCTATCAAAAGCATCATAATTTTTCGGCAGAGATCCAGGGCGAAGGCCGGCTCTGGAATCATTTTTCCCTATACTACCGGCCGATCCTGAAGACCTTCGAGGGTGAAGAGGTTAAGGTAGAATTGGAAAAAGGATACCTTAAAATTGAAGGTGCCAGAATTGAGCTGCAAGTCGGGCGAGATTCCCTCTGGTGGGGCCCCGGTTATCATGGTGCTTTGTTGATGACCAATAATGCCCGTCCTTTTGACTTAATTAAGATTTCCAACCCCCACCCTTTTCTTTTGCCCATTCTGGGGCCTTTCAAGTTTAACGTTTTCTTGTCCCGCCTTGATTATGGTGAGCCTTCCGTTCCCAACCCCCTGCTTTACGGTTTGCGCTTGAATATCAAACCACATCCGATTTTTGACCTGGGTATTTCTCAGGTGGCCATATTCGGCGGGGATGGCAGAACGGATTTAAGTTATGGGGATTATTTGGAAATATTATATAGCAACAGGAACCTGGAAGGGAGAAAGGAAAGTAACCAGCAGGTTTCCGTGGATTTTTCTTTACGCTGGCCGAACTTTGATAAAATTTTACCAATTGCCCGCTCCCTGAAATTTTATGGGGAATGGGGTGCTGAAGATACAGGATATCCCCCGGATAGAAGGGCGTACATATTAGGTCTTGTTTTGAATGATCTCCTTCTTTTTGGAGGTATGACTCTGCGCTTTGAATATGCCAATACCTCCGACCAATATGTTCCCCATGCCTGGTATACGCATGGTTCTTATCCTCCCGTCTATCATAACCGGATTTTTGGACATCATGTTGGAAGCGATGGAGAAGATTATTTTGCTCGTCTTACAGCCTATTTATCGCCGAAGCTTCTACTGGGAATTGATTTTGATGCTGAAACTCATGGGAGTAAATATTTCGTTAAGACCAACAGCTATCAATGGGGTGCCGACCTGGACTATTTGATCAATGACCGGATGAGCCTGAAAGGGCGGTATATCATCGAAAAATTCAAAGACGCGAATTCGATAGCCGGTGGTGATAGCACCCATCATCTTTTCGGCCTCGAACTCCACCTCAATTTCTAAGCGCAATGAACGCAACAAACTCTTCAAACGCAAGTAACCCAATTACCCAATAACTCAATGACCTAATGACTCAATAACCCCATAACTTAATTACCCCGCCAGTTAAATATTGACGAAAACCCTTAAATCAATTTCTGTACGAATGTCCCATATCCACAGGTATTTGACTGATTGACACATTTACCCTTTTATGGATATACATAGTCTCATACACCTTTGTAACTGAGAGGACGGAGCTGGATGAAATGGCAGACCTGACCCCCGAAATGACCCCGGAAATAAAGGCGTTGTTCTGGTGGATGCCGGAGGAGGAGAA
Organism: Pseudomonadota bacterium; assembly: GCA_018819135.1. Classification (GTDB taxonomy): domain Bacteria; phylum Desulfobacterota; class SM23-61; order SM23-61; family SM23-61; genus JAHJQK01. The sequence goes on from JAHJQK010000006.1 coordinate 2,183, forward strand.
AGAGAAGCTGAGCCTCGGAGCCATCGTTGAGGCGGTTCTCAATTACGGCAATGAAAAGATGGTGGCCCAGCTCATTGATTACGCGGGCGTCGACCGGGTTGCCCATATATTCTATCAGCAAACATCGGGGCCGGGACGGCGTATCAACTATCATCCCCGTACGGTCAACTTTTTTCATCAATACTTTCAAAGACATGCGCAAGGATGTCCTGACCGCAAACCAGCTTGAGCTCCTGCCCTTAATTCGGGAATTTTCCCGTGAGTATTACCTGGCGGGCGGCACGGCCATTGCGCTGTATCTGGGACATAGAAAGTCCATTGATTTCGATCTTTTCACATCGGATCGGATCAAAAGACAGGCCATCAAAAGGACCCTTGACCGGTTTACCTATCCTGTCTCAGACATTCTTTTTGAGGACTCGGAACAGCTCCACATCATCATCAACGCCGTCAAGGTGACTTTTTTTTCCTATCCCTACCCTGTTCTCGCCAAAACGGAATTTGAACAGGTCATCAGAATGCCGGAATTGCTGACCTTGTCCGCCATGAAGGCCTATGCCCTCGGTGGACGGGCCAAATGGAAAGATTATGTGGACCTCTTTTTCCTGTTGAGTAATCATTTTTCCCTGCAGCAGATCGCCGAACAGGCGAAAGGGATCTTCGGCGCCTATTTCAATGAGAAACTGTTTCGTGAACAACTCTGTTATTTTCAGGACATAGATGATTCGGAGAAGGTGGATTTTGTGGCGCCTGCCGTTTACGACGGCGAAATCAAACGGTTTTTAACGGAAGTGGCGACAACACCCTTTCATGCAAAACGCTAAATTTCAAAACCTGACCTCATTTATTCTTGAAATTTCTTTACCGCCGCAATGAGCGGATGAAAACATGGACGAAAAAGATATAAAAAAGATTGAACACCGATTTTCGCAGAGCGCATATGATATAACATTTTTATCTGAATCAGTAAGCCGGATAGCAGTAAATAAAGGCCCCTACGCACTCAAGGGGAAGCCAAATGTTATATAATGTGGCGCATATAACTTCCATTAATTACCCTTAAAACAACCCCTTCTCCCCCAAGTCCCCTTCTTAGATTTTTAGCTTCCCTGACAAAAACGCCATAAATAGCCATTATTTCCTATATTTTCCGTTGAAGCGGTATTTTGCCGTTCCCACTCCAGAATGTTTTAACATTTTTTACTTGACATTATAAACGTCATATAATATAATAGGCCTCATGAAAGATGCCACCTTTTTTACCCACCCCATTCCCGATTGGCAACGACGCTATGAGGCCCTGCGCGCTTCTTTTGTCGACCGCCTCCCAGCCCGCATCGTCGCCCAACGATTCCGTTACTCCCCCCAATATGTCCGCTTGCTCCGGCACCTCTTCACCTCCGGCAAACTGGATTTCTCCGAACCAGTCCCCGAAGGCCTCACCGCCCGCCGGCGCATCGACGCGGCCACCCGACAAAAAATAAAAACCTACCGCACCCATCAACTCTCCTCCGGCGATATCGTCGAATGCCTTTCCGACGAGGGCGCGGAGATCTCGGTGCGCACCGTGGAGCGCGTCCTGCGGGAAGAAGGTTTTCCCAAACTCCCCCGCAGAGCCCGTCTGAGAATGAAGATGACCGTCAAAGGCGCCCATATTCCCGAAAAATCCAAAACCATCACGACTCAGGACCTGGAGGGCCAACAGCTCATTTCTTCGAGCGCCGGCCTCTTCCTCTTCGCTCCGTTTCTGGCCCAGTTCGACCTGGATCCGATCATCCAATCTGCGGGATTACCAGGAAGCCAGATCATTCCCGCCAAAAGTTATTTGTTGTCCTTTCTGGCCCTCAAACTGCTGGGAACGGAACGCTATGACCATGTCGGCGATCACGCCTTCGATCCCGGCCTGGGCGCCTTCGCCGGCCTCAATGTCATCCCCAAGTGCACAGCCTTATCCACCTACTCCTACTCTCTGGATGAGGTGCATCTTCTCCGGCTTCAGGAAGCCTTTGTCAAACAAGGCCATCGCCTGAGACTCTACGACGGGAAGATCATCAACCTCGATTTCCATACGGTTCCCCATTATGGCGAGGAATCCATCCTGGAAGAACACTGGGCCGGGGCGCGAGGAAAAACCATGAAAGGCGCCCTGACCCTCTTTGCCCAAGATGCCGACACCAAACTGATGCTCTATACCACAGCCGACATCCGCCGCTCCGAAGCCAATGATCAGGTCTTTGCCTTTCTCTCTTTCTGGAAAAACGTCCACCGCGGGCTCAAGCCCACCTTGGTGTTCGATTCCAAATTTACGGGCTATGCCCAACTCTCTAAACTCAACCAGCAAAACATCAAATTCCTCACCCTGCGACGACGAGGGGAGAACTTAATCCATCTGGTCGATCAGATGACCCCGTGGAAACGAATCCATATCCCTCATCCCAAACGAAAGTTCCCCAACCCCCTGGTCCATGAATCTTGGGTCTCTTTGCGCCACTACGAAGGAAGGGTACGCCAAATCGTCGTCCGGGAGAACGGCCATGACAAACCTGCTTTCCTGATCACCAATGACAGCGACTCCCCCCTGGAACTCCTGGTCGCCAACTACGCCCGGCGATGGCGGGTCGAGAATGGCATTGCCGAGGCCGTTAAATTCTTCCATCTCAATGCCTTATCCTCGCCGATCCTGATCAAGATCCATTTTGATGTATTGATGACCATGATGGCGGATACCCTCTATACCATGTTAGCCCGCCATTTGCGCGGTTTTGAAGAGTGCGATGGCCCCACTCTTTACCGCCATTTTATTCAGGGAAAGGGAACCATTGAGGTCAGCCAGGGTAAAGTGAATCTCTTCTACCCCCGTCGGGCTCATAATCCCATCCTGCGAGCCGTCCCCTGGCATTTATTTCCTCGTTCCCTTCCCGGCCTTAACCATTCCGAACTGACCCTCCACTTTGAATGAAACCCGCCAACCCCTATGTTATATTTAGGTGACGCTTAGAGCTCTGCGAAAATCGGTGTTCATGATAAACTTAGGGACCTTGGGTCCTTGGATGGTGATAAAGCCGGATGGGTTTTGGATTCGTTCTTTTCTGACGGCCAGGGTGACTTTGATAATAAACTGGGCTACCCGTTTGAGGAGGATGGTCATCAGGGTCAATTGAGACAGGATAGCGGCTCGTTTGAGGCCTCGGACTTTTGGTTTTTGGAGGATCTCCAGGTCTTCTTTAGCGGCGCTATTAGTTCTTTCGGAAGCTGGTCTGAGGGAGCGGAGTTTTTGGTAGCGTGGGGAGCCCCGGATGATTTCTGTGATCAGGCGGGGATGTTGTTTGATGGACCTATGTTTAATGGAGCCGTGGTAGTTGATGAAGCAAGGGCAGTTTTCGGAGAACTGTCTGATTTTTTCAGACTGGGATTGGACGCACTGTCTTTGGCAGGTAAAGGTTGCTCTTTGAGAATTGGGGTCGAAGCCGTTTGGTCGGCATAGGAGTCCGCAGGGGGCGAAGGGCCATCCATTTCGGTCGTATCCTCTTTGTTTGAGGTTTTGGAGGGAGACATCCTCATTGCGGACGTTATAGTCGATGAGGGGGATGGAGGCTGTGGCTCTGGCGTATTCGTAGTTATGGAGTTCATCATATTTCGCATCGGCCAGATCGATTTTGGTGTTGGGGTGATGGGTGAGGAGTTGTTTTTTCAGGGGGATGAACTGGTTGCCTTCCTCGGCGTTGCCCGCGATGGTGAGGCAGGCCACGGGGAGTTCGAGGCCGAGAGAGAGTTCGATGGAGGTTATGAAGACGGCGTTGTAGCCGAAGATTTTTTGTAGGTGGTCAGGTTTTTTGGGGTTTTTGCGGACCCCGATGCGTGCTTCTGGATCATAGGGGAGTTTGGGACAGCGGAAGAAGAAAGAGTCGATCTGATCGAGGTTAATCCTGTGGAAGTTGATTCTTTTGGTCATGACATCGAGGCCTTGAGTTTTCAGGTTTTCTTCTACTCCAAAGATTTTGTTGAAAGGGCTGGGCTGTTCGGGGTCAGCGATTTTCAAGGAGAGGGTCATCAGCTCGATCCTGGGTTTAGGGATGTTTTCGGGGAATCGGGTGGAGGGGCAATCGACTCGGACCTTGATGTCCCGGCCCAGGGCCACTCTTTGGGGGTCCTTTAGTTTATAGAGGATTCTTCTGCGGATGTTTTCGATGAGGCCCTGAAACTCGATGGAATGGCACTCTTGGCAGAAGTAGGTGCAGCCTTTATAGCGGGCGTAAGAGGGGAAGAGGGTACCATCGGTGGAGAGGATGTTGAAGGTGAGTAGGCCTAAGAGGCGAACGATTTCAGCCAGGGTCTGAGAGATTTGAGTATAGAGGTTTTCCCCGACACGATCTTTGAGGTGAGTAAAATCGGCTTCACAGGGGAGATGGGGATAAGAGAGGCCGGCATAGAGGCGGTAAGGTCTGCCCAGTTCTTCATCCCGGACGACCCTGAGGAAAGCTTTCATATCGGAGAACTTTTCCAGGTATCGGAAGAGTTCCAGAAGGAAGAGGCTGACTGGGTCGTAGGCATGGCCGCCGACTGTGGAGTAGGCGGAAGCGGTGATGGATCTGACGAAGGAGAAATCGATCAGGGAGGTGACGAAGCGAGCCAACCCTCCTGCGATCTGGCCCGAGGCGTTGATCTTAATCCGTCTGGGCACAAAGGAGTAATGGGACAGAAGCCTGCTTGGGGCTTTGGGGAATGGTTGCTGATGTTTTAGGTTGATGGCAATACGGATCTGGTTGAGTTTTTGGATCACATTCCCTAAATGGAAGGGAAAGAGATTCCTCAATATTTGGGCCTCTGGGGTTAGGAGTAGACTCGTTTACGACACTGTTTGCAAATGAACCTCGGCATATCGACCAGGGTGCCATGAGCGTCTTTAACCGGGTAATAGCCATTGAGTAAGATCCTGGGATGGCCGCAATGGGGGCAGCGATCGGGTCGAACTAACCTGGCGTATTTGTGAGATGGGATGCTTTGGTGATTATGTGAAATTCTATTTATTTCACTTTCAAGTTCGGACACCTTTTGTTTGAGGGAAAGGATGTTCTCTTCGTTGGTTATGAGCCTTTTGAATTTGGGGCCTCGTTTTTGGGGGCGGAAGGCACGAAGACAAGCTTGGGTTGCCAGATGCATCCAGGTGTAGATAGAATCCCTGCAAACTTTGTATTTTCTGGCTATTTGGGCGATTTTCCGTCCGGCCCAAGCTTCCTTGACGATGGTGAGTTTAACTTCGGCAGTGGGATAAGTGTTGGCCATGACAAGGTCTATCAAATCATAAAAAGAAGGGCTTGTCAAGAAAAAGGTGTCGGCTAATTAAAAATTATTTAACAGGAAGATTCGAGCGCCTAAGGGAAGAAGGAAGGAAGCGGGGAACTCTCTACGGGAGAGGGAACTTTATAAGAGGAAAACCGGAAAGATGCATTCCTTCGCGAACCAAGAAAGCAAGTTTACTGGGTTGATCGATATAGGCTTCATGGCTTAGCTATCCAAAAAAATTGTACTTTTAATTCTTGAATTAGCTCA
>JAHJQK010000075.1 GCA_018819135.1 Pseudomonadota bacterium
AATTTGATATACAAAAAACCATCTTTTACCCTCAGAAATCTTGATTTTTATAATCAGATCGATAAGCAATGTTTATCAATCTAAAGGTGAATTATTGCTGATAATATGATATTACGGATCAATTACGGTAGTCAATAAGATTTTCCTTCATAACTATTTGTTTTTTTGGTTAAAATATAATATCATTAACCATAAATCGAAGGAACAAACCTCTTCCGTATAATAATCGTTCGGTCGCGCTGCGCGCGCCCGAACGGCGAGTTGCGCGGAGCGCCTCGCCCGATTTGTCCGACCGCGCGCTGATTCGCGCGGCCGAACAAAATCGTTCGAGCCGTTAGCCGTAAGGATGAGGAACTACAATGAAGAAAGCTGTTTTTATATCATCAACCTTTGAGGATCTGAAGAATCACAGACGTAAAATATGGGACCTCCTGGAAAAATTCCATGTTGACGTCCGTGGTATGGAGCGATTTGGAGCACGGAAAGAGGCTCCGCTAATAACATGCCTTAGTGAGGTCGAACAATGTGATATTTTTGTTGGCATACTCGCCTTCCGTCTAGGTAGTATCGATGAAGATTCAGGCAAATCCTTTACCCAAAGAGAGTATGAAAGGGCCTATGAGCTAAATCGTGAGATTCTCATATATATGATTGATGAAAAGGATTCACTGATTTCGCCTCAGAATATTGACTTTGATGAAAAACGGGAAAGGCTCATAGCTTTTAAATCAATTCTCAGGGATAGGCACACGGTTGACTTTTTCCTGTCCGAGGATGACTTAGCAGAAAAACTGAAGAGAAAGTTCGATGAGCTTCTCGCATCAAAAGAACTTAGGGAGGACACCTCCACCGACGAATACGGGAATTCTAAAGAAATCATTGGAAAATTTCTGCTGCTTCCGAAAGTCTATTCAGGTCGGGTGGTCAAGCTGAAGGTAGACTTCGTGGGTAATGCTTTCCCAGCTTCAAAATCCCTGTGCTCGAACTTCAATCTCGAATACGGCAAAACGATCGGGGTTAAAGTCAAAATCAAGGCGCCATTGCTTGAGGATGATGCGATCGAGTATGTCTTTGTCGATCAAGGTAACTTAAATGATTTCTTTTCACTGCGACACCGAAAGGAAATAGAAGTCTATGGGAAGCTTCAGTTTTCGGAAAACAAAATCGAGGAGTTGAAAGCCAATTTTGTAAGGAAGGAATATTATGTTGGAGGAGTCGCTTCTCTATCCCTAAATCTGATGGATGCCGAAACCAAAAGAAGCCTGTTTGGAGAGAGGAGAATTGTTGAGGCAGACGGGAGAGTCATCATAAAGCTTACCAAGATCATGGCCACATGAATTCAAACCCACTACGCCCAACGGCACAAACGGAGGGCTCAAACCCTGACGGCTTCGTCTGTACCGCGCACGTTGCTTGTCTGTCCATTGCGGGCAAAAAGCAAAAGTAGAATGGCGCCCATTAAATTATGAAATCCTGGAAAAGACGTAAGGTTAAGGACGCAGGAAATTGAACAAAAACTCGCCTAACCAGGCGGTCCACCGGATCGCCGATAAATCCGGCTCCCGGTGACCTTTTTGTTCGACCGCTAACGCAAGACCGGAAAAAAACTTCCGGAATCCAATGATGTGAGGCTGCAATGCATGGTCCCTACTTCGAAGGCCAACAGCCGAGTGCATGCGGGCACTACTACCCGGATGTCCAGAGATTGCGCGACGAACGCCGTAAAGACGGTTCGCTCGTTAGATTAATTCAATGTCGGTGGTGTGGCAGAAGCGAACGCGTTATCGACCCTGAACAGTTTAATCCCGATGGTGTTACAGAACTGTCAGAAAAGGGAGTAAGTCTTCGGTTGGACGAAGAGACTTGGTTAGAGTCAAGTGAAGATGTGAGCGGAATGAATGCACTTGCGGCATTCAATCTCTCGATCCTTGCGAACTTCGCCGAGGTATTGCCATTCGTCGTACCGCCCGGTGACAAAAACCGCGACCCACAACCTGGATATGCATTGCTCATGCGTACCCTGGAACTTTTCATCATCCAGGTCTTTGCGTCGCTCGATTTGCCCACCATTCCGAAGAGCCGAAGTGCACATGACCTGCTTCACGAAATGGCTGAGCACAAAGCTCTTCCGCCGAAGCTCCTTGAAGAAATGTCTGAATTGATGGAAAAAAGGGGACTATTCATCCACGCGCTGGAGTCAAGCGTAACACTGAGAATGCTACGTCATGATGCCATCCGCGTCGCTCGAATCATCTCATGGTACACGTTCGAATTCGAACGTGCCCACCGAGTCATGCATTTGGACGTACCACAACGAAGTGTCCCGCAGGCGTTCGATGCACACGGATCGCGCAAACTCTTTCTATGTTACGCGCGCGAAGACGTCGAACGCGCCTTGCACCTTTACAGAATACTGAAGAAACGCGGACATAAACCATGGATGGACAAGAAGGACCTGCTTCCCGGTCAAAATTGGGAGCACGAAATCGAAAAAGCGATTCGTGAATCCGCCTTTTTCATCGCCTGCCTTTCACCGGCCAGCGTCAGCAAAAGGGGGTTCGTCCAAAAGGAGGTCCGCTACGCTCTGCGGGTATTAGACGAGATTCCGCAGAATCAAATATTCATCATTCCAGTCATGTTGGAACCATGCAATCCACCGGATCATCTCAGGTCGTTGCAATGGATAACAATTGAGAGTCGTGAGGGCCTTGATAAAATGTTCCGAGCAATTGAAGGTGTCGATGGGACATCGAATTAAAGGCATCCGACATTAACTTTAATCAGCGCGGTCGAACAAAGCGTTGCACCGGAGCGGCGGGCAGCGCATCTTCTGAGAATGGAAGTCGTTCGCCGCCGCCCGGTGAAATTATTCGTTCGGCCGCGCGCTGATTCGCGCGGCCGAACAAAATCGTTCGAGCCGTTGGACATAACATATGAAAATTAAAAAAGAGTCAATTAAATGGGCATTAAAATCTCTTGAAAATTTAGGAGATAGCGACCTGTTTGCCCGACCTTTCGAACTTTCAATCATCCAAGATTTAGGTGATATCGCCGTTTCGGAATTAGCCTCCTTGGATTTATCTTCTTTTGGCTACGGTCCTTCTCGCAGATTCATTGTTCCAAAAGATGACCTATCATATCGCACGGCATCCCAATTAGATCCTCTAAACAGTGTGCTACTAACAACGTTAATTTATGAATATGGGCATCTAATTGAAGCCAAAAGGAGGTCAAAAGAAGAAAAAAAGTTTTTAGTTATCGTTTTGCTCCGGATACCGACGGACAACTCTATGATTCCGCTAATTCATGGAATGATTTTTGGAGGACTTGCTACGAAGTCTCCCAAAAGTATAATTACGTTGTAATTCTAGATATAGCTGATTTTTATAACCAAATTTATCATCACGCCCTTGAAAACCAACTAATAGATGCTGGGTTACCAAATCAGGCGCTGAAGTGGATTATTGGACTATGCAGCGCTCTATCAGCAAAAGTCTCCCGAGGTGTACCAGTTGGGCCTCATGCTTCTCACATTCTCGCTGAGGCAGTCTTGTCGCCTGTAGATAACGTTCTATCTCATCAGGGAATAAATTTTTGTAGGTATGTTGATGATATCGTTCTTTTCGCCGAATCAGAGATAGAAGCACGATCTCTCATTTTAACGCTCGCAAACACTCTTGACAAACAGCAAAAGTTGCTGATCCAAAGACATAAAACCCAATTAATGGATCGTGATAAATTTCGAAAGTTTTGCCTCGAAATGATAGAAGATAGACCCATAGACGATCTTGAAAGGGATCTAGTTTTAATCATTCAAAAACACTCTCATGGTAACCCTTATAGAATAGTCTGGATAAGCGAATTGTCTGACGACGAGCTTTCGAAATTTAGACCTGATGTAATTGAAAAGATTGTTACAGATTATTTAGAGAAGCCAGAACCAGATTATATAAGGTTGAGATGGTTTATAAGAAGGTTAGCTCAAATTGGTCACCCGGCAGGCATTAATATATTTCTTCGCGAGTTTTCAAGACTTTTGCCAGCCTTGAGTGAAATTTGCCGCTATTTTCTGGCTGTAAGTCAGGTGACTGATCTCGATTGGGAAAATATTGGTCAAGATCTGTTAACTTTCTTCGAGAATAAAATAATTAAATCAAATGAATATTACCAACTCTCTATTTTATCTCTATTTGCAAGTCAGCAAAAATTTGACAATTTACCGAGTATAATAAAACTTTATCAAAATGCGTCGCCGTATTTGAGGAGAGAAATTATTATTTGCGCAGCAAAACATAATGCGACTGATTGGATCAGAGAGCTAAAAGAAACTTTCCCAACTATGGATCCCTGGAATCGTAGAGCCTTTATCTATGCATCATCAATTTTCCCTGCAGAAGAAAGAAAATTCTTCTTAAAAAATATTCAAGGCAATGATTTATTGGAGGAATTAATTATCAAATGGATTAAATCGGAATAAATTGTCCAACAATCGGCTGAAGATGGACTGGCAAATGAGCGCAGCGGATTTGCTAGCCACTTAGCCGAAGCGTTCGGTCGCGCTGCGCGCGCCCGAACGGCGAGTTGCGCGGAGCGCCTCGCCCGATTTGTCCGGCCGCGCGCTGATTCGCGCGGCCGAACAAAATCGTTCGAGCCGTTGGGCAGAGGAGAAGGCATGAAGACCCTGTTTGAAGTTTGTGTCAAGCAGATGAACGAAGACAACAGCCGCTTCTGGACCGTCTTTCACGTTTTTACGTTGATGAACGGGGGACTGCTCGCCTTGTCTGCCTCAAGCAGCACCAACCCGGAGGTGAAACTTGGCATAGCTATTGTCGCGGGACTCATCTGTGTGCTCTGGCGACAGATACAAGCAAGGATGGGTTTCTGGTCCCGACGGTGGGAAGAGGATGCTGAGCGCATTGAGGAACTTTATGTCGCTGACGTTAACGAGGAACGTCAGCGGAACAACCTTCCCCCTCTACCGAATACGGCGAAGGTTTTTCTTGGGCGCAAGCCGAAAACGAGAGGCAAAGGAGAGAAACGGTGGCCTGGCATGTCCACAAGGAATGCAGGGACGTATCTCCCACTTTTGTTCTTGCTTGCTTGGGTGCTGTTCTTCGGGGCAACGCTTCGGGGTCTATGAATCTCGGGGGCGCCACGCGTGGAGCCGGTCCAGCAGCAGGCTCTGCCCAACACGCCGCTCCAGCCGACGCGGTAGTCCGCGCGGCTGAGCGGCAACGTTGGGCATGAGATAGATCATGTCGATATCTGACAAGACAAGAAAATGGCGTGAAGCGGGACGCCCTTAAATAATTCAATTTCTGGCTTTTGTGGTTTATAATGCTACCTCCAGGGAGAGGTTTATAGATTCTTCCCCGAAGTAGAACCATGATTTTTTATTTCACCATCCCCAATATCGCTCCACCAACCTTCTGGAGCCGATAACTCGCTTCAGCCGGTAATCCTTCAAACTGCGCCGCCCTTGTATAAGCATTCACGACATGGAACATAGTATTTCCCGCTTCTTAATTCCATTCCCATTCAACCGCTTCCCTTTCCTTTTCCCCAAGCTGGAATTGCCGGTTGAAGTTTTTAAAGAACTCCGCATCCAGATGACACTGAACCTGGGTATCAAGGCCATATCCAGCGGGTTGTACTGGGGGGCATATAGGAAGCAGGCGATCTAGACCCTTGCGATCTTTCACTGCAGGAAATCATCAAGAACCAGAATGGTTATTCCTTCAGCCCGGAGAGTACGCAGACGGGCATCATTGGTTATAAAAGCATCTGCCTTTTCAATTATTGACGTAGCCATCAGGAGGGCATCCGGAGTTCGGATTCTATATTTAGAACGAAGGCGCGCGGCTTCCCTGGCGATGAGGTAATCCGGAGATTTTAGTTCCGTATTTGGTAGGGAGAAAAGAAAGCGTTCAAAAGCCGCGATTCGGTCCTGCTGGCCAGCGGTAAACGGTTGGACCAAAAGCTCGGTCACGGAAACTGTAGATAATACTGCGATCAAAGAACCTTCGGCAACCGCTGCAAAAATATTTTCCGTCAAATTCGCATACGGCTCCAGATCTTCGAGGTGATAAATCAGAAGGGAACTATCTAATCCTACTTTCTTCAGCTTTTTTAATTCATTCTGAAATGCCATGATCCTATGCCCACGACCGGCGTTCCTTCTCGAGATACCGTTCCACTGCCTTTCGATCTTTTCCCCATGTCCCCTTCATCAGGCCCCGGGTCGTCTTGGCATATTCCCGCGGGCGTGTTAAAACAACCTTTCCAGATTCGAAAGTAACGAGGAGTTCTTCTCCTTCCTTCACCCCTAAGGCTTCCCTCATTTCCTTGGGAATCACAAATTGCCCTTTTTTGCTTATTCTTACCGCCTTTATAATATTCATACTCAATCCTCCTAAGTCATATTATAAATAAAATGGTAAGAAAATTGCAAGAGTAAATTGGGAATGGGACTATGGAACTTTGTATTTGGTATTATGTCCCCGGAATACCCGAGAATATTGACATCGTGAACTTTGCCATGAGTTATGCGGATAAAACAGGGAATGCTTCCCCGCAAATCCATGAGGGTATGGACCTTGACAGCCCCTTTGTGTTTGCGAAAATGGGCCCAGGGAAACAGGGTGAGGTATCTTTCCGTCATCGCCAGGGTCTTTGATAGGGCTTTAACTACTTTGCACCTCCCACTGGGGGCGCAACTTCTATTGCTTCTTTTTTCTTGAGAAATCTGGCGAGGAAAGCGTCAACCACATCATAGGCCACCGGCACCACAATGAGCGTCAAGAAAAGGGAGGTGAGCAATCCTCCGATCACCGCGATTCCCATGGGCGAACGGGTTTCGGCGCCTTCCCCGACACCCAGGGCTACGGGCATCATCCCGAAAATCATGGCAAAGGTGGTCATCAGAATCGGCCTCAATCTCACGGGACCCGCTTCCAATATCGCTTCCCTCCTCGCCAACCCCCTCTGTCTCAGGGTATTGGTGTAATCCACGAGCAGGATCGCGTTCTTCTTTACCAGGCCCATCAGGAGAATGAGCCCGATGAAGCTGAAAATATTGAGTGTCCGCCCGGTTAGAAGAAGAGCGCCGAAAGCCCCGATAAAAGCAAGAGGCAGGGACATCAAAATAATGAACGGCTGGACAAAGCTTTCAAACTGGGCAGCCAGAACCATGTAGGCCATGACGATGCCGAGAACCAAGGCAAACATTAAAAACTCGAAGGATTCCCCCATGGTATCGGCCATTCCTTTGTATCTTCCCGAGTATTCAAAAGGGAGGATCTTCGTGGCAATGGCATCCAACTCATTTTTTGCCTGGCCTAAGGGCTTGCTTTCCAGGTTGGCAAAGAGCGTGATAGCCCTCTGGCGGTCCACCCGGTTGATAATACTCGGCCCCCCCGCCTCTTGGATTTTCACGATGTTGGCGATTTCCACCAGTCTCCCATCTCGGGAGCGCACATAAAGCCGGCCGATATCCTCGGGGCTGGTTCTACCCTCGGCCCAGAGTCTGGCTCGGACGTCGTACCTTCGGCCCCGCGCTTCATCTTTGAATTTGGTCACATCCACTTCGCCGCCGATGAGGATGTTGATCACCTCGGCTACGCTGCCAATGTCCACGCCCAGGTCAGCGGCCTTGTTGCGGTCGATGAGGATGCGACTTTCCGGTTTTCCGGCCTCCAGAGAAGTATCCACGTCTACAATCCCCGGAAGTTTGGAAAACTGATTCGTGACCTCACGGGAATAGGTTTCCAGCTCTTTTAGATTCCTTCCCCGGATGCTGTACTGGATGGGAACCATTCTCCGACCGCCTCCGATCATGGCCACATCTTCCACCGAAACTTTCAGCCCGATGATCGAGGCCAGCGCCTTGCGGACCTCCTTCTTGATCTGTTCCTGTTTTTTCTTTCTCTCCGCTTTCGTTTTCAAAGTGCTGAACAGGACGGCCTTGTTGATTTCCTCGGTGGTCCCTGTTCCCAGGGCGTAATAGATGGAGACCACCTCCGGAAATTTGCGGAGAATTTCCTCTGCTTTCCGAAACATTCCATCGGCGGCGTCAACGGAATAATCTACGGGGGCCTGCATGCGGATAATGAACCGGCCCTGGTCTTCCGGGGGGATGAATTCCTTTCCTAAAAAATTGGTGAGCGCAAGGCCGCCCAGAAAGGCCAGCAGAGCCAATCCCAAGACCGCAGCCCGGTGCCGCAGCGCCAGGGCCAGCAATTTCTTATAGGCCCCTTCCGACTTCTTATAGAATCGATCAAACCAACCCAGGGCATCGAACCGTCTTTTCCCCTTTTCGGGGACATGGTTCCGGGACGACCTCAGCCATTGCGATGCCAGCATGGGGGTAAGGGTAAAGGAAACAAACCAGGATACCATGACTGCAAAAACGACCGTCATGGCGAACTGGAAGAAGAACCTTCCGATAACCCCTTTCATGAAGGCTACCGGAAGAAATATGACAATGATGGCCAGGGTGGTGGCCGACACGGCGAGGCCGATCTCGGAGGTGGCAAAGGACGCGGCTTTCTGGGGGGACATGCCCCCTTCGATGTGGCGGTGGATGTTTTCCACGACGATGATGGCGTCATCGATGAGGATCCCAATGGAAAGGGAGAGAGCCAGCATGGACATGTTGTTGAAAGTGAAATTGAAGGCCCGCATGATGCCAAAGGTGGCCACGACCGAAATCGGGATGGCCAAGGCGCTGATCAGCGTGATGCTCAGACTCTTTAAGAAGAGCAACACCGCCAGCGTGGCAAAGAACCCCCCATAAATTAAGTGATGCTGTACTTCCCGGACGGAACGGTTGATGAAGTCGGATTGGTCGAAGGCGATCTCCAATTTCATTCCCGCAGGGAGAGTGGTTTTGATCCGCTCCAGCTCCTTTTTCACCCGATTGATAACCTCGACCGTATTGGTTCCCGACTGTTTCTGAACCCCCAACCCCACCGCGGGAACTCCGTTAAACCGGACGATGGAGCGCTTCTCCGCCATCCCGTCCTCCGCCCGCCCGATGTCCCGGAGCCTGACCGGAGCATTGTTGTAGTATCCTACGATCAGGTCATTGAATTCCTGGGGGTTCGGAACTTCTCCTTTGATTTTTACCGAGTATTCCTTCGTGGTGCTCTCAATCCTTCCCCCGGGCAACTCCACATTCTCCCGTTGCAGAGTCCGCAAAACGTCGTGGGCGGTCAGCTTATAGGCCTCGAGTTTGTAGCGGTCCAGCCAGATGCGCACCTGCCGTAACCGCAGGCCCCCCATCCGGATGGCGCCGACTTCGTTGACCCGTTGCAGCTGTTCTTTCAATACCTCATCCGTATAGGTGGAAAGCTCCCGAACGGACTTTTGGCCCGAAAGGGCCATCCACAATACCGGGGAAGCATCAGGGTCGACTTTTTCGATGACCGGTTCGTCGATGTCATTGGGCAATTTGGACCTGATGGCGGCGATCTTTTCTCGAACGTCCTGCACGGCCAAATCGATGTCCCTTTCGAGAACGAACTCCACGGTGATCACGGACACGCTTTCCGCGCTCATGGAGCTGATGGTCTTGACCCCGTTTATGGTGTTGACGGCCTCCTCGATCTTATCCGTGACGTCCACATCCATGATTTCGGGGCTCGCTCCGCGCAGGATCGTTTTGATGTTGACGATTGGGAAGTCAACCTTGGGGAACAGGTCCACGCCGATACTGGGGTAACTCACCACGCCGAAGACGACAAGGGCCATGATCAGCATCGTGGCGAAGACCGGTCGCTTAATGGACGTATCAGCGAGCCACATTGAGTTTTCCCCCCTCGGAAAGATTCTGCTGGCCGGCGACCACAACTTTTTCGCCTCCCTGTAAACCCTCCACAATTTCCATAAACTCGCCGTATTTACTGCCCACTTTCACAGCCTTTTCCTTGGCGTGGCCTTTTTCCTCCACGAACACCTTAACTTTGGTTTCCTCGTATAAAAGAGCCGTTACCGGGATCACCACCGTTTCCTTGGCCTGCCCGGTATACAGGATAACCTTGGCAAAAAGGCCTGGCTTTAAAATTCCTTCAGGATTCGGAACCAAGGCCTCCACCAAAAGGGTCCTGGTTTTTTCCTCCAGGCTCGGATAAATGGTGGTGACTTCCCCTTTGAATTCTCTTTCGGGAAAAGCATCCACCCGCAGGGAAACACCCTGGCCGTTCTTTACTTTTCCCACGTCTCTTTCCCTCATAGTAAAACGAAGCTTGATGGGGTTTGATTGAATGATCACAAAAAGAGGGGTACCATTTTTCACCAACTCCCCTTTGGAAACCTTCCGGACCCGGACGATTCCAGCCAGGGGAGAAAAGATCTTGGTCTTGCTGAGTTTTTGGCGGGCCAGAGAGAGGGCGGCCTGGGATTGGTCTAATTGGGCGCGAGCGGCGGCGATTTCTTCCTGGCGGGGTCCCTCGACCACCAAAGCATAATTTTCTTTGGCCTTTTTATGGTAGGCAACAGCTACCTCGTATGCGGTTCGGGCAGAATCCCATTCCTGGGCGGAGATGTATTTATCCTGATAAAGCTTTTTGGCCCGATCCATATCCGCTTTCCGTTTCTCCATATCGGCCAGGGTCTGATTCACCTCCGCCTTCGCCAGTTGAATTTCTTGAGGACGGGCACCGGTTAAGAGTTGTTGTAGCCGGGAATCGGCACCCTCCAAGACGGCCTCGGCTCTTTTCGTTTCCAGACGATAATCCGTGTCATCGATCACGGCCAGTAGCATATCCCTGGAAACCTTGGTTCCTTCGTCCACTTTGAGATCCTTTAAAATCCCATCGACCTCGGTGCTTACCGTTACCTCGTCATAGGGGTTTAAATTGCCAATGGCTTCTACGAAGGGCCGGAGAGGTCTTTTTTCCGCTGCCCGGACCTGTACGTTATAAACCTTCTCCTCGGCAACAGGTATTGAACTCACTTTTTCGCAGGCATTCAAAAGCAGAAGAACGGGAAGGGTCGATAAAAAAATAGAAGCCACGCGTAATTTTATCTTCATCTCGCAATCCTTTCCCCCAGCAGACTCACTCTTTTCAATTTTGGGTGTATATCGCTTTGTGAGTCGCACGGAGAATTGAAAATCTTATCCGATCCAAATAATTTAAGGGTGGGGTTGAGAGATAGTTGAGGTTTGTTCCCCATTTTACAGGAGTTCAACTCTCCCCGTCGGCTCCACCTAATGTTAAGGGGTTGCCAGCCTTTATCATGGCTGGCAACCCCTTTCTTTTGCCCCAAAACATTTCCGCTTATAGTCCTATAAAATTTCCGAATTTCTTTAAAAACTGTTTGATATCCTGCAGCCTGGTTTGGATAATCCTGTAGATCTCTGCATCGTCGATATCCCAATAAATATGCACAAGTCTGTTTCTGAACCGCGCCATCTGTATTAGAGAGTTGGTAAATTCCGCATCGAAAACTCCTTTTTCCTCCATGACTCTGAAGGTATCGGCGTAGTCTTCGGGCGTGCGGAATCCGTTCTTGGAAATGATATGATTGCTTAGGTCTACCGCCCCTTCGATGGCCACAATGAGGTTGTATTTAGCGCTCGCCACCTTGTGCGGGTCGGCAGCGAACTCTTCCTCAGAGAGCTTTCTTAAGTCTTCCAACCTTTGAAGGGCAGAAAGCACTTCGGAGGTAATCTTTCTCACCTTGTCGGGGTTATATTCCAGATCCCATCGCCTCCTTGAGGTACATTTTCCGGAAAGGAGCGAAGTCGAAATAATTGCTCAGGGTCGCCTCCATAAAATCACAACGCAGGTCGTCATCAATCACAACGATCGGCTTTCCATGCTTGAGTACGTTGTACCGAAAGGAAAGAGGAGCGTTGTTCAAGACCCGAACCTCTACCGGGTACTTTTTCACCTCTTTGTCTAATTCCGTCTCCATTTCAAGTTCAACCTGAAGCGAAGGTGAAAAAGGAGGCTTCAGGTAGATGGCGATGTCAATATCTCTGAATCGATCGCCGGAGAAAAACGAACCATGTAAATAAGCAAAAAGAATATCGGGCCGGTTTTTGATATAGGCCGTGATGCGCTCTACAATGACTCTTTTCTCATCTGCGCGAATTTTATAATATCTATTTTCCATGGCAACTAAATATTAGCAAGTCGAACCCAAGATAGCAAGCCCCAAGAGGCAAGAAAAAATTTGGTTCCTTTCCCCTTCTATGCCCTTCTTCCTCCTGACCTCATTCTTATTCTTCTCTCACCGAGGCGCCAAGGCATTTCTTTTTCCCGGGGTACTAACCAAATAAAGTTTGAGATGTGGATATGAAATTCCTATTTTAGGACAGCGGCCTTTTTTAAATTTTTAACCGAGGTTATCCCAGAGAAATCCAGCCAAATAAGCTGCACCGGCAGCAGGGAACAACCTAAAGAACCGCACCATCCCCAGCCACCTGCCCATTTGTTCATGGGGAATTAGCTCAAAAGTAATAGCGCTTGTAACAACAGTGTTGATATAGAAGAACCCTTGTAGGGCCCCCGCCGCTATCAGAAACACAGGGCTTGAGGCCCAGATCAGCATTAAGTTAGAGGCCCAGAAAAGGGGCCCTACCAAATAGAGAACCTTTTTCCGCCCGATCTTGTCCGCTAACCTCCCCAGAGGAATTCCCAGCACAAAGGGGGTCACTGCAAAAGCAGTAACCATCGCACCTAATATGTATTGATCTGCCCCTTTTAACTCACGGGCAAAGACATGAGTGAAAGGAATTACCATCCCTTGCGGTAGAAAAGTGAAGGCAGAGATGACCAGAAAACGCTTTAAGTTATGTCCCTGCTCAAATACTTGGGAGAGGTCTTTCAAAAAATTAGGCTTTGAGCCGCCCAGGCTTCCCCACTTCCGGCCGGATAATTGAGTGAGCAAAAGAAGAAATGTGGCCAGGGTGCCGGCAAGATTCAGAAAGAATAAGGGCCTAATTCCATTTACATTTACATCTCCAAAAATGCTAACCAGCCAAGCTCCCAGAACTGGGCTGATCATTCCCAAAAATCCTGCGGCGAGAGTCTCGCAGCAGCTCATGGCCGTAGCTCGGTCTGCAACGGGTAACGAATTAAAAAGGACTCTTGTTTGTAATCCTCTGATTGAAGGAATGGAAGGTGTGCGGCGCGTACCGTTCCTCCGTCCGGGCCACGACAAATTTTGTCGATGAGTTTATGACTCAGGATTAGAATGAACCGAATTCGCTTGAAAAGTTCGTTACTTGGTCGTAAAATAAACATGTAATTTCTGCCCGAATCTATCCCAAGGCAGCCCACTTGGCATTCCGATCGGTTTTATCCGCTATTCGTCAATAATCATCGGAAGTGATTTGTTTGGCAGGACGCAGTTACATTCATTTTGTGGAAGCAATAAATTCCGTCCCCCCTACCCTACCTCTCCCCCCATCAAGAGGGGAGAGTGAAACCAAGAAAGGGAAAAGAGGGATGAGATGATAGAGGAATAAGAAATGAAGCTGGGATTGATTGTTTTCCCGCAGGTTGGCAAACGCACGCTCTTTCGCTTGCTGACGGGAAAAGAAAGCGAACCGGAAAAATGCAAGGGAGAAGCCCAGGGATTGGCCCGCGTCCGTGACGAGCGTTTCGAGCGTCTGGTCGAGATCTATCGGCCGCGAGTGGAAACGCCGGCCCAGATCGAATTCTCTCTCCTACCGGACCTGGAAAAACAGGCAGAGCGTAATACCCGGATCTGGCGCGTTCTCGAGAAGGTGGACGTCATCTGCCATCTCGTGCGCGCTTTTCCGGAAGATACGGTTTTTCATGTTGCCGGCTCCGTCGACCCTCGCCGCGATATTACGGCCCTGAACGAAGAATTACGGCTGAATGATCTGCTCTTCATCGAGAAACGGATCGAGCGCGGCTTCATCCAGGCTGAGGTCATCAAATACGAAGATCTTATTCAGCTGGGCAACGAGCAGAAGGTCCGCGAGGAGGGAAAACTGCTGCAGAAAGGCCGGGACTACGTTGTGGAGGACGGGGACATCATCAATTTCTTGTTCAATGTATAATGCCTACGGAAGGCGTATAGGGAGATGCGAAAGAATTGCGTCATCCCCTTGGTCCCACCCCACTCGAAGCACTCGAACACTCGAATCTTACCCTTGTTGACCAGCGTCTATTTACCTTTCCTTTTTTTGTAACTGACGGAAACGTCGGCGCGGCTCTGCGGATGGATGCTAGTTTTAAATCCAGGCAGGCTTTTCATATATTTATAATATTCGTCGGTACCCATCCTATATCCCCCTCGATGAAGAGGTTCCGGCTCTTCAACGTTATGCGCCGCTATGCAGCCCCCAGTTTCAAGTTTCGGAACTAAAGCTTTGGCATAATTGGTGTACCAATCTTTATCCGCATCAATGAAGACAAAATCAAAGGGCCCCAAAAGCTCATTCACTAACTGATGGGCATCGGCAAGCCGGGCATCTATGTACTCGCTGAGACCCGCTTCCTTGAAATTGGCCAATGCCTGCCTGTAGCGCCCTTCATCGATTTCGATGGTAACCAGCTTCCCTCCTGTCTTGCTGAGTGCCCAGGCCATCCATATCGCCGAATGACCCGTCGAGGTTCCCACTTCCAGCGCCTTTTGGTATTTACTCTGAACGATAATTTCATAAAGAATTTTCCCGTCCGCTTCCGGAACATTTAAATCACGCCATCGATTCTTCATTTTATCAAGAAATTTCATTACCTTTTCATCGATGATTCTTTGCCTTGCCGTTTCCTCCGAGTAACAGGGAATCGTGGATGCAAAAAAAACAATCAGAAACCCTAAAATTCCTATGTAAAAACATTTTCTCATCATCCCCCCCTTTTTAAAACCATTTAAAATAAAAACGAAGGATCTAAGCGCTTGTCTCACCTCCTCTCTGGGAGAACATTATCCAATGAATACCCTGGCCCACCGCCAATTTTCCATTTCCCGGATTTCATCTTTTTCCGTTCTGCCGAACATAACTTTATTTTTTGGCAGTGGTTTTCTTGTTGGATTGCATGCCCAGTCGCCACCACAAGGGGATAAGGCCCAGACCAATGGTAGTTAAAAGAAAAAGGTAGGTTCCGCGCCAGGGAAACCAGGATGGCGCCGGGCTGCTGCACACCCAGGTCCCAACAGCGGTTAACAGAAAAAAGGTGGTAATAGAAGCCAGAATGATGGCGGTACTCGCCCGGGTCAGGAGCCATTTGCTCTGCTTGTCTTGGCCCAAATCCCGGGCTATCGGGCCCCAGAATCCCGGCGGTCGCGCCCGGCGGTAAAATTCCTTCAGCAATTCCTTGTTTTCAGGCCCGAGAAGAAATGAAGCACCTATCCCAGCGGAGGTCGAGATAATGGCCATGAGAAGGAGTCTCAAGGCTTCCGCCTCTGGAAATGCCCAAAGCAAAACCGGGGCAAAAACCGAAGACATGAGGATGCAGGTTATCTCACCCCAAGCATTGATCCGCCACCAAAGCCATCGCAAAACGAGCATAATCCCCATACCCGCCCCCAAAAGTAGACTCGCCTGCCAGGCCATTTGAATCGACGAAAGTTGCCCCATGATGAGGAAAGCGATGGCCAGAATCAGAAGATTGGAGCAGCGCGCGACCCAAATCAGTGATGAAGGACGGGGTTCCCTCTTCAAGATATGGCGGCAAAAAAATCGTTTATAAATGTCATTGGTCCAATAGGAAGCTCCCCAGTTCAAATGCGTGTCCACAGTGGAAGCTAAGGCGGCCAGCATACAGGTTAACATCAATCCCTTGATACCGGCGGGAAGAAGCTCAGCCATTCCGCGCACAAAGGTTGTCTCCCTCTCGGCCACTATCAGACTCGCGTCCAAGTTTGGATCCAGTGGGAATAAAATCAATAAACCCAACCCCAGCGGCAGCCAGAGGAGGCTGCGCACGAATACCTGGCTCACGGTAAAGACCAGGGCGGCCTGGCGGGCATCCTGGTCGCTGCGGCAAGCCATCGTTCGTTGAGCCAGATATCCCGTGCCGTCGGCATTCAGTTGAACGATCCATTGCAGGGCAAAAACCGCCAGCAAAGTCCAGCTGACATCCTTGGCTTGAGAGGGATCAAAGGCCAGTATCTGAGAAGGGGTTATGCCCCCGGGCGTGCGCCCTTCATTGAAAAGCTGGTGCAACTTTAACGGGATAGCTTCTAAACCCCCGACTTTATGGATAACAATAACTACGAAAATCAGGGTGCTGACCATCATGATGGCAAATTGAACCAAATCAGTCTCCACCACACTGCGCAGCCCGCCGGTGGCCGAATAAAGCGTGGTCACCATCAGGATACAAGCTAAGGAGATCAAATTGTTGGCGGAAAGGATCCAAACTCTTGGACCTTCGGGGTCAACGGTTAGCGGAACACCGATCCTCTGCACCAAGTCGTGCACGATTTGAAACCAGCTTTCCGGCAGCCATTGGTTCCATAAGAGAAAAGGTTCGGCAATGCGGGTGGCCGCAAGCAGTACCCAAGCGAGGACGATACAATTGAAAAAGGTGCCGAAATAAACGGCTTTGAAAGCGCGCAAAACTGCAGCCGGCTGGCCGCCATAGCGGATTTCGGTAAGTTCCGCGTCGGTCAGAACTCCGGCCCGGCGCCAGCTTGCAGCTAGTAAAAAACCCATCAGCAAAAAGGCAATCGTATAAATCCATAAACGCCAGAGAGAAAAAATTCCGGCAGTGGCGATCAGCCCGGTAACCAGAAGCGGTGTATCGGCGGCGAACTGGGTGGCTGCCATACTGATGCCCGCCTTCCACCCTTTCAGGGATCTTCCCGCTAAAAAATATTCCTCAAGATTCCGGGATGCTTTCGCCCTGGCCAGGAAACCGGCAGCGACAGCATAAGCAATGAAAGCCAGGATGATAACAATATCTATCCGACCGATCAATTTTCTAACCCTGGGAAAATGGCCTTAATAAATTAGACAGCGCCTGATCGGTGTAAGCGGGTTCACTTTTCATATTTAGCCGCAAATTCTTGATCAGACATCGTCAGGTAAAGAATCCCTTCTATTAAACCTGCTAAGGCCGGGATGAAAGTCCAACAAAGAGCCAGATATAAAATTCCCCAACCAATCTTGCCCAGATAAAACTTGTGGATACCCAAGCCTCCGAGGAGAATACCAAAAAGACCCGCTGCTATCCGACTTTTTCTTGTAGCCGTTGGGGTCAAAGGCTGTCTTAGACCACATTGAGGACACATTTCTGCTTGCCAATCAATTTTAGCCCCGCAACGTATACAATATTTTATTCCATTTAATTGTGGATCCATACGCACACCCCATTAAAGACTATTCCGGATGTCCCATTTATATTATATGCATATCTTGCTTATGTGTCTTCTGCTAATTAGCCAGGGGATTTCTGCCCGTTCACTTGATTATCCACCAAATTTTTTGATTCAACCCGTCCTCCTTTGCAGGTTATATTTGAATTTAATCTCTGAATCGATTAACCTTAAATAATAGGAAAGTATCAATTCAGCATTTTGAAAAGGACCGCTAAATTTCGGGGGGAAATGCCCGTCATTTTGAAAGTGGCAATTTATATTGTGCCTTTGGCATTGAAAGTTAGCCAATTTTTCAAAGGGCTAAACTGTGATGAGCACCTCTCATCGGCGGGAACGGAATTTGAGGTTGGGAAATGGTCAAACGTCCGGTTTTTTTCTATGGTTGGGTAATTGTAGCCATCATTGTAGTCAGCATGGTTCTTATATATGGAATCCGTCACTCTTTTGCGGTTTTCTTTTCACGCATCCTGCAGGAATTCCCCTGGAGCCGGGGCAACATTGCCGTTATGTTTTCTTTAAATATTTTCGTCTACGGGTTCTTAGCCCCCGTAGCCGGCATGCTTGCTGACCGCTGGAAGCCCCGGAGAATGATGCCCTTGGGGGTTGTGATCCTTGGTTTGGCAACTGCTGGCTGTGCTTTCGCCAATAAGTTGTGGCATTTCTATTTCCTTTTCGGCTTTCTCATGCCTCTGGGAAGCGCCTTCAGTGGATGGCCTATTATGGCGCCATCCCTGGTGAATTGGTTTACCAAAAGGAAAGGGCTGGTTCTGGGACTCGGCCAGATGGGTGGCGGCCTTAGTTTTGTTTACAGTATATTCGTTGAATTCACCATATCCCAAATGGGTTGGCGGAATACTTTTATTATTCTGGCGGTCATCTTGGTTATTTTCTTGCTGCCGCTCTACTTCTTTTTTTTCTACTTCCGGCCGGAAGAAAAAGGCCTCTATTCTTATGGAGTTGACCCCGCCGATCCTTCTCCACCCTCCCCTGCCGGAGGAGCGGTTTTCAGGAAGCCAATGATTTTGGAAAGGACTCTGGGTGACGTCATGAAAAGCCTCCAACTTTGGCTCCTGGTATTATCCTACGCCCTATACTGGGGAGTTGGATGCTATCTCATTCTCGCCCATCAAGTGAAATTCACCGAGGATGCGGGATACAGCAGCTTGTTCAGTGTTTCGGTCTTCGCCCTTTTTGGTATCACCCTATTCATGGGACAGCTCTCGGGCTTCATATCCGATTGGCTAGGGAGAGAAAAAACTGTTACCCTGGCCACTTTACTGTCCCTCGGCGCTCTACTCGCCCTAATGTCGGTTCGAGACACTTCCCAACCTTGGCTCCTCTATGGGTATTCGATTGCTTTGGGTTATGGAGCCGGCCTTTTTTCTCCCACTCTTTTTGCCGCATCAGCGGATATATTCCATAGGCGTCATTATGGTGTGGTGGCGGGTTTGTTGCTTGCTGGAATGGGCGCAGGGGGAGCCGTGGGTCCCTGGATCGGCGGCTACCTGTTTGATCTTTCCGGTAGCTATACGAATTCTTTTATTCTGTCCATGGTCAGCATGGGCCTATCCTGTATCAGCTTATGGCTGGCAGCGCCTAGAAAGACAGCGGTGAAATAGAGCAAGAAAGGAACAAGAGAGATGACTTTCCTCGTTCGCTTGTTGACTAACATGGTGGCCATTCTGCTCATCGCCTACTTTCTGCCGGCGATCATGTGGGTTGACAGTTGGTGGGAAGCGTTGGCGGCAGCCTTTCTATTAGGGGTTGTCAATACCATTCTGCGACCCATCCTCATCTTTTTTACCCTCCCCCTGACGCTTTTAACCTTCGGGCTTTTTCTGCTGGTCATCAATGGGTTGATGCTCTGGCTGGTGGCGGCCTTTGTTAAGGGGTTTTATGTCAATGGTTTTTGGGGGTCGGTGCTGGGGGCAATTTTGCTCAGCATAGTAAGCTGGCTATTGGCCAGCTTGTTGCAGTCGTTAAAGGTGGGGGAGAAGGGATGAGATTTGGCAATATCGTTGGCAACGTTGTTATGCGGAAATAATCTCTTGTGAGGAAAGGAGATCCATGGGTACCCCCAAAGGTTTTTCAGACCGGATTGAAAACTGGCTGGCCAAGATCCCCGGGATTCGCACTTACCAGGACCGCGAACATCGCAGGGAAACCGCAAAGCCCGGACCTGGCTTAAAGGATGCCAGGTGCAGCTCCAGGAACCGCAGCTCTTTTACTTGCCATTCACCCAGGTTGATCTTTTTTTAAAAGAACTTTCTACCGGCCTTTCCTTCCAGCGCAACGCCCTCTTGGAGGACCTCGCACCTGATAACGGATGAATCCCGTCAAATCGTTAATGCCTGAGGCGAAATCACCGCCCTTCCATTCGGGTCGAAAAAAAGATAATTTGCTAAGCGAAGGGTAGCAGACTGATATATTGACAACCCGGATTTATTCCTTATACTGAATGAGAGAACGATTGAGGAGAGCTTGGGAAAATGAAAAAAGCGAAAAACTTTCTGGTAATGTTATTAATCGCTGCCGTCATCGCCATTTCGTATGTTCCAGCCTGGGCCTTAGAAAAAGGGAGGATTATTACTCCTGGCGACTTTTTCCCTGAATTCTCTTTTCCCATGACCTTGGCCAACCCCGATATAGAATATTTGGGAATACCCCAAAAATTTTTCGGCTTGGTCAAAGCGGATTCATCTTCTCTAAAAGAGGCCAAAGCCGAATTAATCGTCCTCGAATACCTCAACAAATACTGTTTCTCTTGCCAGCTTCAAGCCCCGGTTATGAATCAGGTCTTCACCATGGTGGATAAGGACCCCCAGTTGAAAGGTAGAATTAAGTTTTTGGGTATCGGGGCCGGGAATAACCAGAGGGAAGTGGATTCTTTCCGAGCGGAGAAAAAAATCCTTTTCCCGATCGTTCCCGATCCCAAGTTTCTGGCTTACGAAGCGATTGGCGACCCCGGAGCAACCCCCTTCACTCTCTTTATCCGTAAGACCGATTCTGGCCATCTTGTGGCCCATATAAAAGTTGGACTGACCAAGGACCCGGAAAAAATCCTGAAGGAAATAAATGATTCCCTAAAGGCCGATGTCAATGCCCTTTTAAAGCAATACAAAGACCCTTCTCCCCAACAGGCTAAAAGCCAAAAACTCCATCTCCGTTACAATGAAGAAGAATTGCTGAAAAAAGCCCAGGAAGCCATGCTCAACCCAAAATGGAAAGTACTCCAGGTGGCCAAAATAAACTTGCCGGACGGCGAAGGAATTTATGTAGGGGATATTCAGGCCGGAACGCAGAAAGCCTATTTATTCGCCAAGCTTGCCAGCCGGGCGCCAACTTGCGACATCTGCCATGCCACCCATTTTATTTTCACTTTCAACGAAAAGGGGGAAATTGTAAATTTTCTCCCCCTTAAAGTGACTAAGCTGAACAACCTTCCTTGGAATGAAAAAGAAATCGAGCAGATGAAGCAGCGCCTTATCGGCCGGTCGATTCTTCAGCCCGTAGACTTCGATCTCCAGGTGGACACGATCTCCTCAGCAACCGTGACGGCGCATTTGATCGTGGACAGCGTGAACAAGGCCAAGAGCCTTTATGAAGGGTTGAAGAGCAAAGGGTATATTAAATAAAGTCCTGTGACCTCTGTACTACTAACGTTCAAATTCTTGAAATTTTGTTAAGCATATTTTAATTTTATCTGTGTTTATCTGCGTTAATCTGCATCCAATAAATTTTGGGTTGCGGCACTGCCGCGCTGTGCTCTCTGTGGCTAAAGACTATTGAGTGGAAGTGGATAGGGCACTGGTGGCTCTCCCGGACTTCAAATCCGGTGTGCCGTCTGAGCAAGGCGGCAGGTGGGTTCGATTCCCATGCACTTCCGCCAATTTTTTTTAAGTGCCGATCCTTTTAACCTTTTCCACGATTTGAGGCAGAACTTGACCCGTTTTCCCTTGAATTAGGTAATCCGATATTTTTTGTTCCGTAAGGGGAGTTGGTTCAGCATTGATTTCAATTAAAATAATCCCCATTCCTTTCTCAAGCTGGCGTCGTTTAGCTACCCGGGGTAAATTGGCGAAAGGATAAACTACCGCTGAAGTCCCGCAAATCAACATCAAATCGCATTGCGCTGCTTCTTCTAAACTTCTCTCGGCGACATCGGAAGGAATGGGTTCGTTAAAGTGGACAACATCACTTTTTATTGCCCCCTGGCATTTTTGGCAAAGAGGCGGCAATTGATCTTCCCGGTTTAACCTCTCCAAGTCAAATGTATTAGGGTCATATCTGGTGTGGCAAGAAACACATCTTAGTTTAAAGGCATTGCCGTGATAATCTAAAACTTTTTGGCTTCCTCCTCGTTGATGCAGGTTGTCGACATTTTGCGTGATAATCCATTTCAATATCCCTATTCGCTCCAGTTCGGCTAAAGCATAATGGCCAGGATTGGGCATTACCTTGCTCAAATCTCCTAACAAAGAAGGGCCGCTTAATCTTTCCTTCCAGTACTCTTTCGGATTTTTTCTAAATTTTTCATAACTCTGGTAAGCTCTTTTTTCTGCTCCGGGATCTTTGGTCCAGATCCCCGCTGGTCCCCGGAAGTCGGGTATTCCCGATTCCGTGGAAATCCCCGCACCCGTTGAGGCTATGGCATATTTGCTTGCTATTAAATCTTGATGGCTTAGTAAAAAGTCCATCTGCGGCGTTGCGCTGCATCCTTCGTCATTGCGGCGTACCTCTTAAGTACGCCTCATTCCTCAGGATTTGCGCGCCTTGCATATGGAGCTTTTTACTTTGCCATCCCAATTTTGACTTTTTACGAGATCATTAAATCTTGATGAACTCGTAAAAAGTAAAATTTGTTAACCGTCTAAAATAATTGATTTTTGTGTCATTTTTTTCTTGTTTTTTGCCATTCAAAATGATAGAATAATCCTGTAAATTCAATTATTTACAGCGGAATCGCATGTTTTATACTAAAGATCGCAAAACCGGTCAACTTTTCGATCAATGGCACTACCTGGGACCAAAAAGGCGCAAGCTGCTGGATGAATCCTGGGCCGGGTTGTTCAGGGAAAAAATCCTTCCGGAATTACCGGTGGAACGGATGATCCCCTTTTTCTCCCCCGATATGGGGCGCCCGACCAAAGAGCTCTATGCCGTGCTCGGAGCCATTCTCTTCCAGCAGATTTTCGATCTTACCGACGAAGAGACCGTTTCCCAAATGGCCTTTAATCTTCAATGGTATTATGCGCTGGATAATCCTGAAGAGTCCGATGGCGTTAAATATATTTGCCCGAAGACTCTTTGGAGTATGCGCAATACCCTTACGGACAATGATCTGGATACGGTTTTGTTTGAAAAGATTACCGATACCCTGGCCAAAGTGTTTGAGGTTGATACGAGCAAACAGCGAATCGATTCCGTTCATATCAAGTCGAACATGCGCCGGTTGGGGCGGATCGGCATTTTGGTTCGATGTCTTCATAAGTTTTTGGTCAATCTGAAACGTCAGTACAAGGAGTTATTCGACACCCTTCCTCAGGAGCTGGTCGAAAAATATCTATCGGAGAAGGCGGTGGCCTGTTTTTCCCTGGTCAAGCCTTCGGATACCGAAAGGACGCTGGCTTCAGTCAGTAAGGATCTTTTCCAGGTGGTGCAGCACTTCATGGATGATCCGCAAGTGAAAGCCATGCATAGCTATTCCCTTCTCTTACGGGTTTTGAATGAGCAATGCCGGGTCAAGGAAACTGCGGATGGGCAGTTGGTAGAGATTGCGGTCAAGCCCTCCAAGGAGATTCCCTCCGATTCCCTACAGAACCCATCCGATCCGGATGCGGGCTATAGCGGCCACAAAGGTCAAGGTTATCAAGTCCAAATCATGGAGACCTACAGCACCGCAGCGGAAGAAGAAGCCTCGACTCCCAAGTTGGAACTGATTACGCATGTTCAAGTGGAGTCGGCCCATCAGAGCGATGCGCAGGCTTTAATCCCGGCCCTGGAGGCGACGGCCGAGAGGGGGATGGATCCTGAAGAGGTTTTGGCCGATGCCGTTTATGGGAGCGATGAAAACTGCGAGGTGGCCAAGACGATGGGTGTAGAAGTGGTTTCTCCCGTCATGGGTACCCCTACCGAAAAGGTTCTCCTCCTGGCCGAGTTTGAGTCTGCTGAAAGTGGGCAGGTTCTTCAGTGTCCGCAGGGGTATGCGCCGGTAAAGGTCAAAGGAAAAAAGAATCGATACACGGCCGCGTTTGATTCTGAAAGCTGCCTCCATTGTCCCCGCCGCAGTGCCTGTCCGGTTGTTCCGGGGAAGAAGCCTTTTTATCTTCGGTATGATCGCAAAGCCGTTCGTTTAGCCCAGCGGAGGGCTCGCGAAGAGACGCCGGAGTTTCGCGATCGGTATCGTTTCCGAGCGGGCATTGAAGGAACCATCTCTGCCTATGATGCCCGCACCGGAGTCAAACAGCTTCGGGTGCGGGGATTTGAAGCTGTGCGCTTTTGCGCTACCCTCAAGGCTACCGGTGTAAATATTTTCCGGGCAACTGTGGTGCGGAGGGCCTTAATGGAGGCTCCAGAGGCCTTTGTGGGAGAAAAACCTGGCCTTTGTCAAGCTATTTTCATTTTCAAAGAGCGATGTGCCACCCTTTGGGGTCGGTTACAACGATTTATGGCCCCAGTTGGTACCTACGAAAATTTTGAACCCATTTTTGCTCGCTGACTTTTTACGGGTTCATCAAGAGTGGCCCAAATACATTATTATTGACATTCGAAACTCCCTAAGCTATTTTTACTCCATTTAGAACTTTCCAACCTATAAAGGTATCTACTATTCTATCGTAAAAGGAGGACTGAAGCTATGAGACGCAAATGGGTTATAGGGTTTCTCTTGCTGTTTTCTTCTTTTTTATTTTGTTAAAAGTGTGAGAGGGATAATGGCCAGGAGTCAATGGATTAATTTGTAGAGCTTTTTTAAACCCACGGGCTTTAAGGCTGCACGGGTTTCCGCCTAACGCCTTACGCCTTGCGATTTACGGTTTTTATATTTCTTTCGGCGTGCATCTGCGCCAATCTGCGTCGTATGGGGTCCTTGCCATGAAAAATAAAAGACTCTGGGGTAAGAGGTTGGCCAAAGAGCCAGCGGCTATTACGGAGGTTTTTACCTCTGGGAGGGATGTCCGCGGAACGGCTTCCGCTGATGAGCGGTTGGTTCCCTATGATATTTGGGGCAGCAGGGCCCATGTTCTCATGCTGGCCAGGCAAGGAATTTTACCTAAGCCTGTGGCCAGAGTTCTGATCAAAGGTTTAGGAAAGATAGAAAATGCCTGGGAGCAAGGGGAGTTTTTTCTTGACCCAGCGGAAGAAGACGTGCACAGCAACGTGGAGAGTTGGCTGATTAAAAAATTTGGTTTAAAAGTTGGCGGACGACTCCATACGGCCCGCAGCCGCAACGACCAGGTTGCCGTGGACATGCGCCTTTATCTAAGGGACAACGCTCTAAATTTTTTGTACGAACTCACTTCCCTGATCAAGGTCCTCCTGGATCAGGCTCAAAAACAACGAAGCACCATTTTCCCCGGTTATACGCATCATCAACCCGCTCAAATAACCACCTTGGGCCACATATGGCTCTCTTTCGCCGAATCTTTGTCCAGGGACGGGCAGCGATTTCAAGATTGGTATAAACGTTTCAACCAAAACCCTCTCGGTTCCATGACCGGTTACGGCACGAGTTTCGACATCGACCGCAATCTTACATCCAAACTTCTGGGGTTCGACAATCCTTGCCCCAATTCTCTGGACCCGATTCAAAACCGTTGGGAACCGGAGGCGGAAATGGGGTTTGCCCTTGCCGCCATGATGAATCATTTAAGCTCCCTGGCGCAGATTCTGATCCTTTTTAGCACGCGGGAGTTTGGCCTGTTTAGACTGGACGACGCCTATTGCACGGGCAGTTCAATGATGCCGCAAAAGCGCAATCCAGACCCTCTGGAAATCATCAAGGCGAAAGCGGCAGTTGCCCAAGGTTTGTTGGCCAATCTACTGTCTATCGGCCGATCCCTCTTTCTGGGATATAACCGCGATACCCAGTGGACAAAATATTTGATTATGGATTTGGTTGATGAATGCATTTCCGCCCCCAGGATTGCGGCGGAGATTGTTGCTTCCTTGCATATTCATAAGGATAAAATGGCCGGGCTCTGCCAGAAGGGATTTATCACCGCGCCAGACATTTTAGAGAGATTGGTTCAAGACTGGGGACTGCCTTTTCGTCAGGCCAAAGTGGCGGTGGAAAAGGCCGTGAAATATTCCGAAGCGGAAGGGGGGGAGCAAATCTCACCATCGGCCTTACAGCGGTCGTTGCAAGAGGAAGGCCTCAGCCTGAAGATGGAGCAAAGATTTATTCCCATGGCCCAGGATCCGAAGTTGATCGTCTCGCGGAGGAAAGCCATTGGCGGGACTTCCTTTGAGGCTCTGGGGAAAAATATTGCAGACCTAACAGCCTCCCTCCAGGTTTCCCGCCGGTGGCTCGCCCAGAAAAGGAAGCAGCAAGCGATGGCTAAAACCCGTCTGGCTGAGATGGAATGCCGAATTTAGGGGACGTTGCTCAAAAACTTCAAAGTTATTTCACGTTTTCTTCTTTCTTCAAGCCACGGCACAGGCTGAAGCCCCCACCCCTAAATGGCGGGAAATATCCGCCATGGGAAAATCCATCTCCCGATTTATTCAACACAACAACTTCTTTTTCTGTGTTTAATTCCGTTACTCGCGACAGTAAATTTTCTCGATCCCCATCGTCCATAAATATTATTGTGCCCTTCGATCCCACGGACCCTCACTTAATAAAGAGCCCTATGAGCATCTAATCGAGCTTGCCAAGGAATGATTTCTATTTAATACACTGCCTCAATCCGGCAAACGATAGTTTTGACGATATTGAGCAACGTCCCCTAAGTCCGTCTTTTCCCCTTTTATGGGGAAATTTTAACCTGGCATTAAATGGGACATATTCTCTTGGGTAACACACATCCTGAAAAATCACTTGACCGACTTGTTGAAATGTGTTACTAAAATTAATAACGTAACATTAAAACACACGAAACTATAAATATTAACACCATTACCATTCCTCTGACTGTTCATTATTTGTTGGAGTCTGTGGTGCGATTGAAACTCTTAACAGGATGTGTGCCGCGTGGTAAGCCTGGGACGGACAATGGGTCAAAGGGGCTCGCGCATGTGCTGAACAGGACATTCACGTTCAGGCCGAAAAGGGTTTCCCTTATCACAGAGGTTTATCCTGGCATAGAAGCAGAACCGGTGTGCGGAGATTATACCTTGAACTTTTTCGCGTACTATCAGACGGAGAGTTTTTCGGCGATCATCTCTGGATGAAAGACAGTCCAACGGTCGGCATGTTTTAGAGGAAAGAAGCGATATGCCAAGAAGGTATATTTGAAAAACAATGGGAAAAAGGGGAGAGAAAAGGATGTATTGGACGAGATGGGTTGGAAAACTTGTACTTTGTACAGTTCTGTTCGTGCCCGCAGTTACTTGGGCCGCACATCCGCTCATTACAGATGATTCGGGGACCCAGGGGAAGGGCAAGTTCCAGTTTGAGCTAAATGGTCAGTATGACAGTGATAAAGAAACTGTTGCTGGTGTATCTACCAAGTCAACAGGCGGACAGGTTGGAGCCACGCTGTCCTACGGGATCATCGAGAGCGCTGATCTTGTTCTCAGCCTAGCATATGTCTGGGGCAAGGTTGAAGAAGATGGAGCAACTGTCTACGATGAAAAAGGAATCTCGGACACGACCTTTGAGGTCAAATGGCTGTTCTTCGAAAAAGAAAGCTGGAGCTTAGCCCTGAAGCCCGGCGTCAGTTTCCCGACCGGCGATGAAAATAAGGGTCTCGGCACAGGAAAGACCGGATATCATGTTTTCTTAATCGCTTCCAAGGAAGTAGCGTCATGGGCGTTCCATGCCAATCTCGGATACATCCGGAACGAGAACAAGTTCGATGAGGAGAAAAACATCTGGCATGTGTCTCTGGCCACAACCTATGAGGTCGTCAAGGATTTGAAGGTAGTCGGGAACATCGGCATCGAACGGAGTCCGGATAAAACGTCGGACAATGATCCCGCTTTTCTCATCGGCGGATTCATATATTCGGTTTCTAAGAATTTTGATCTCGACTGCGGCGTGAAATACGGCTTGACTTCGTCTGAGACAGACCTGTCCGTATTGGCAGGAATAGCATTCAGGTTTTAATTCATGCGTTACATAAATCATAACCGCATCCTGTAAAGGAGGAACGACCATGCATATGGCAGATGCCCTACTTTCCCCGGCAGTGGGGACGACCATTTGGGCAGGGACACTGGCGGCAATGGGGTATGCGTCAAAAAAAATGAAAGAAAATTTCGACGATAAGATAATTCCGTTGATGGGGGTCCTCGGCGCCTTCATTTTCGCGGCGCAGATGATCAATTTCACAATACCCGGGACGGGTTCGAGTGGACACCTGGGTGGAGGGATGATCCTTGCCATCATGCTGGGCCCCTATGCAGCCTTTCTCGTTATGGCCTCGGTGCTGACGGTCCAGGCGCTGTTCTTCGCGGACGGTGGCCTTCTGGCCCTCGGCTGCAATATCTGGAACCTGGGCATCTATCCCTGTTTTCTCGTCTATCCGTTGATCTATAAGCCCCTGGTCGGGGACAGCAGGAGTCCCAGGCGAATCCTTGTCGCATCGCTGGTGAGCGTTGTCGCGGCTTTGCAACTCGGCGCATTTTCAGTTGTCGTGGAGACGCTTTGGTCCGGCAAGAGCGAACTGTCTTTCGGCACCTTCGTTCTTCTGATGCAGCCGATCCACCTTGCCATCGGCATTGTCGAGGGTTTTGTCACCGCCGGTGTCATCAACTATGTGCGCAACGCAAGGCCAGAAATCCTCGAAAGCATCACTGCGTCACGGCCGCTGGGCGCGGAGATTTCTGTGAGGAAGGTCATGATCACGTTTGTGGTACTGGCGGTCGTAACAGGCGGTGCCCTCTCCTGGTTCGCTTCTACCCATCCGGATGGCCTCGAGTGGTCCATCGAAAAGGTCACGGGTACGAGCGAACTGCCGACACAGGAGCACGGGATCGCTCCGGTCCTCAAAGGCATCCAGGAAAAGACGGCGTTCCTTCCCGACTATAACTTCAGCCCGGCTTCCACGGAAGAAAAAAAGAAGGAGGAATCCGCTTCCTGGCCGGTAATCGAAGCAGGCACGTCAGTGGCCGGTATCGTCGGTTCAGCAATCGTACTTGGAATGGTCATGCTCATTGGATTGGTAATCAGGTCATTCAAGAGAAGACATACATAAACAGTAGGTAATCACCCCGGTGAAAAATCCCTGTATTCTCATCGGGGCGTATGGTATTCTGGGTCTATTTAAGGCACCCAGTTTTCCTGGATGACCAATGCCATTTGATGAGGAATATTACAACCTCGGGCGGCTTGATCGGCTCTCTTACAAGAACACCTTCGTGCATCGTCTTGACCCGCGAGCGAAGCTGATCGCCACGCTGCTTTTCCTGTTCACTGTCATCTCCTTTTCCAAGTATGAGGTCGTTGCGCTGATCCCGTTCTTTCTCTTTCCGGTGCTTTTAATGACCATCGGAGATATCCCATTCCTGTTCATCCTCAAGAAAGTGCTGATCGTTTCTCCCTTTGCGATCTTTATCGGCATCTTTAATCCGCTGCTTGATACCGGGCATGTCTTGGTTCTCTCCGGGTTCACGATTTCTGCGGGATGGTTCTCTTTTTTCTCGATCCTGCTAAAGTTCGCCCTTACGATCAGCGCGGCGCTCCTCCTTATCGCCACAACCCCTTTTCCCAGCGTCTGTCACGCGCTCAGACGCCTCGGCATGCCGTCGCTCTTCGTCTCGCAGCTTCTCTTCCTTTACCGTTATATTTTTGTGCTCGTGGAAGAGGCAATGCGGATTGTTCGCGCACGGGACATGCGGTCGTTCGGCGCGAGCGGCACCGGGATCAAGGTTTTCGTTCGCATCATCGGAATCCTTTTCCTCAGGACCATAGAGCGGGCTGAGAGGATATACTATGCCATGCTCTCGCGGGGATTCCAAGGGGACATGCCGACCTTCAAACGTTCCCATATCACGGCGATCGACCTGGTATTCGTGGCGACGACCATCTTGTTTCTCGTCGTCTTCCGATTCTTCTCCGTCACCGAAGGGATCGGCCGCATCGCCCAGGAGTTGTTTAGATGAGCCATCACATTGTTGAGTTCAAGAACGTATCCTTTCGCTATCCTGACGGGACCGATGCGCTCAGAGACCTTTCCTTCAGGATCATCCATGGAGAATCGGTCGGCATTATCGGTGCCAACGGCGCGGGAAAGTCTACACTTCTCATGCAGATGAACGGCTACCTCATGCCGACGTCGGGAACGGTGACAATCGGCGATCTTCAGCTTACCAAGAAGACAAGACAGGATATTCGAAGGAAGGTCGGCATCGTCTTGCAGAACCCCGACGACCAGCTTTTCATGCCGACCGTATATGACGATGTCGCCTTCGGTCCTCTCAACCTCGGACTGGACGAAGCGTGTGTGCGGGAACGGGTCCAAAAGGCCCTGAGCTTAGTGAACGGCCTCGAACTTCGGGACAAACCGCCCCACCACCTGTCCGGTGGACAGAAGAGCGCAGTTGCCATTGCATCGGTCATGGCTATGGACCCCGACATTCTTGCAATGGACGAGCCTGCCGCGAGCCTCGACCCGAAGTCGAGACGGTCGCTTATTACCATGCTCAAGACCTTTAAACATTCCAAGATCATTGCCTCCCACGATCTCGACCTTATCCTGGACGTCTGTCAACGCTGCCTAGTGATTAGGGAGGGTACGGCAGCCGCCGACGGCCCTTCAATAGAGATTCTCTCGAATAAGACATTGCTCGAAGAGAACAACTTGGAGCTTCCATTATCACTCCAAAGACTCCAAGTAGGTTAGCGGTTTTATGTTGGGATCCAAAGCGCTAAGTCCCCCAACAAGACCCCGAGCACAGCTCCCTGGACTCAAACTGCGAAATCTGCTGGCTCAATATGAGCCGTATGCGGGAAAACTGCATGCACGGTTTGACGAGGGGGAACTGGAGATGGATTCTTAGCTGCTACGCCAACTTTTTACTCTACCCTTTTTTCCAAGCTTAGGCCTTTCCTTGTTCCGCTTTAACTTTATCTCGGTCAATGGAACCGTCCTGGGATTTGGGTAGGGCCGGAACAAACTCTACATATTTTGGTTTTTTAAAACGGGCAATACGCGTGGCCACGAAATCAATTAACTCTTGTTTGGTTAGAGAGCTTCCGCCTTTTAAAACACAAACCGCCTTGATGGCTTCCCCCCATTCCGGGTCCCTTACTCCGATGACCGAAACTTCGGCCACTTCCGGATTCTCCAGGATGACTTTCTCTACTTCTGCGGGGTAGACATTCTCTCCTCCGGGTTTGATGAGTTCCTTTTCGGCTTTTCTTTTCACATACCATAGGTATCCATGTTCATCCAACCGCCCGATGTCTCCGGTGTGATGCCAACCATCGCGGAAGGTGTAACGGTTATCTTCCTCAAGGTTCCAATAACCCAAAAAAACCAAGGGGCTACGAACACAGATTTCTCCCGGCTTTCCGACTTCTACTTCCCGGTCATGCTCATCCACTAATTTTATTTTAACCAAAGGACCCTCTTTGCCGGCAGAGCCTGGTTTCTCGGTATAAGGACAGACAGTTACCATGCCGGAGGTCTCGGACTGGCCGAACCCGATCCAAAACTCAGCTTTGGTTTTTTGCTTTAATTTCTCTATGTTAGCAGGATGATCGATACCGGCCACGTGTTTTAAAGAAGATATGTCATAATTTTTACCTTCTAATTTCTCAAGGAGCATTCCGAGCATGGGAGGGAATTCGCCGATGGTGGTAATTCTCTCTTTTTCTATAAGTTGCAGGGCAAGTTCCGGGTCGAATTTTGACATTATAACGTTTTTCCCTCCGGCATGCATAATTGAAAAAGCCAGAGCCAGGTCAGCAATGTGAAACAAAGGAAGAAGATGCAGGTAGGAGTCTTCTTCCCTAATACCCACAGTAGCAATGTGCTGAATGTTGGAAGCAATGATATTTGCTTGGGATAAAGTGGCTCCCCGTGGTTTTCCAGCCACGGCTGCCGTATGGATGATTAAATAAGCATCGGTTTGAAGGATATCGACTTCCTGCACTGCACCTTTTTCTTCCAGGAGGGAAGAAAAAGGCGTGAAACCAGATTCCTTTTCTCCCATCGTAATTAACAGTTCGATATAATTCATTTTTTTAGAAATATCTTTGGCCATTGTCTGGTACTCCGGCCCTACGAAGAAAAAACGGGGACTTCCGTCTGACAGGATGTATTCGATTTCTTTCGGGTTGAGACGCCAGTTGATCGGAAGCATGACGGCCCCCAGTTGGGCTGCTGCGCCGTAAAGGAGGACGAACTCGTAGCAATTTTGGGAAAGAACTCCCAGGCGATCTCCTTTGCTAAGGCCTAATTTTTTAAGTCCGTAGGTTAAGCGATTTATTTCCGCCAAGAATTGTTGAAAGGTGACCCGGCGACGATCAAAGACCCAAGCCTCGCGATTGCCAAAAAGGCGGGCATTCCGGACGATCGCGTCATAGATTGTAAAATCTCTTAAACCCATGGCTCCCTCCTATTATTTTTATGAAGTGAAGTTTTTAGGAAAGAAAACAACCCGATTTAGGCATAATCAGGGTTTTACCGGAAGTGCGGTTGAATTTTAAGGCCCAAATTTTTTTTCGCGCAACTTAATCGGATTTTTGGTTATTTTTTTAGAAATTCCCAGCTTTTGACAAATCCGTTCTCAAGATAAACGTAGGCTTTAGGAAAAGGTTTCTTGCCGTAAACCCATTGTTCATGGACCCCCATTAAGGTCCTGGTTGTATTAACGTGCTCCGGTCGTCCCCAAGTTAATATAACTTGTTCAGGGGTAAACCCCACGCGGATGAAGCCGCGAAGAATGTCGTTTTGAATCTTAATGGGCCAGAGGGTGATACGGAGCTTTTTCAATAGATCGATCATTTCATCCATATTTTTATCGGCACGGCGAATTCCATCCTGCTCTTCCACCCAACCGATTATTTTTTCAATATATTCAGTATTTACTTCATAAATGACTTCATAGAAAGGGGGCTTATGGGGAAGAGAAGCTTTTTTCCCCGTAAATCTAATTTCTTCCACATTAAATTTTAGCGGTTTGACAGTATTGATTTTAGCCAGGTCTCCAGGATAGACCCAGGCCAGTAGCCTGTGATTAACCCAAAAAGATTTTTCTTCAGGTGTCCAGCCGATCTTTTTCCCCTTTTGCGATATGATCCGCTCGCTCAGAACAACCTGGTGCCACGGCATTCCGTTTTCATCTCTTTTAGAGTTAATGACTTCGAATATATCGTATTTTTTGAAGCTGGCCTGTATTTTCGAGGTATTTTTGGCCGCCTCATAAACGTTGGCATCTTTCATAACTAAAAAGATTCCGCTCTCGGTGACTTTCGGTGGAAGCGGTGGAGGTGCTTCTTTTTCCTTTTCTCCAGCTTTGTATGCTTTGATTTTATGCTCTTCATCAATTTTTCTGCGTTGCTCCTCCTCAACCCTGCGCAGGCGTTCTTCCTCGGCCTTGCGCATTTCTTCGGCGATCTGGCGCTTCCTTTGTTCCGCAAGCTTCTTTTTAATTTCGATCTCGGCCACAATTCGATCCCGCTCACTTAAGGCCGCGACCACTTCTTTTTCAAGTCGTTTTCTTTCTTCCATTATGTTCTTTTTGCGTTCTTCTACCTGGGAATATTCTTCCCGCACCTTTCGCTCGCGACAGGCCCATATTCTTTTTCGGTCCTCGGTTGAAAGCGTTTTCTCCAGTTGGGTATCGAGGAGGGGCTGAAGGCTTACTAAAACGGGGTTTTTTTCTGGCTCATCAACAAAATTATAAATTCGATTGGCGCATAAATAGACCAGCCGAAGTGAATACCCTTCGTCTTGTAAGAGAAAATAGTCGCTCATCCCTTCTTTGGCAAAAACTTCTTGAACGGCTGGGGGAGGATTTTGGAGATCTAATAAGAGGACACTGGTTCGGGGTTTAGACGCACAGGCCAGCGTGGTTAAAATCAAAAGCAGGACAAAAAGAAGGAAGACCCTTTTTTCTCCTATCATCGAGACGACCCTTTTGCTGCCTTCTTCTTAGGTAAAGCCGCCGCCCATGGTTTTGGACGATGGGTGATCCTCTTGCCCATTTTCAAGTTGAGAAATCGGGTTCTTTTTTTCATCTAAGAAGGAAAAAGAAAAAAATTTGCTGAGACCTAAATTAAGCGATTTTTTAAACCACATAGAGCACAGCGCGGCAGTGCCGCAACCAAAATCCATTCACCGCAGAGATCGCAGAGATATAAAGATCTTAAAAAACAATTAGGACACTGATAACAACGGATAAGCATAGATAAAATTAAAATATGCTTAACAAAATTTCAAGAATTTGAACGTTAGTAGTACAGAGAATAATTTCATAGAAAAAACCAGATAAGCTCAATTTTTACTCTATGCTCTCATGGAATCAATTCGCCAGTTAAAACATTGAATTGTTTGCACTTAACGAGTGCACAGAGTAAAGCACAGAAAAGGGGCTATTTCCTTAGTTTTATTTTAAATTTCCTCGGTGCCCTCTGTGGTGAATCGCCTTGTTTAGTGAGAATATAACAAAATGGAAAAGGAAAGTCAATTTTCTTTCCGACATTTACAAGCCTTCGTATTAGAAAATAACCTCTATTGTGGACCGATGCTCCTTCTTTCATCACCTTCCTATCCGGGCTCCATTAATAAATTTAATAGGACGCAGATTTGCGCAGATAACCGCAGATAATTATTTTCTTTTTAGTTTATCCTGATAATCTGTGTACATCCGTGTCCAAAAAGGAATTTCCTATACAATCAAAGTAAATTCATCAACCTATGGAAAAGCGAAGATGGACAAGTCTAAAAGAGTGATTGACAAAAGCACGCTTAAGTGGTAAAAATAAAAAAATATATTATTTTAGTATGTTATAATAATATTAAGCGATGTTTCACGTGAAACATTTTATCTTTGACGCTACACCGCAATGAATTCCTTGGAAAATTCTCCTGTAAAATACGATGTCATTGTCATCGGTGCTGGTCACGCTGGGTGTGAAGCGGCCTTGGCCTGCGCTGGTTCAGGCCATCCTACCCTCCTTATCACCATAAACGTGGATGGGATAGCCCGTATGTCCTGTAATCCGGCTATTGGTGGTTTGGCCAAGGGACATTTGGTAAAAGAAATCGATGCTCTTGGTGGAGAGATGGCCAAGAATATCGATGAGACCGGAATTCAATTCCGCCAGTTGAATACCAAGAAAGGCCCGGCGGTTCGATCTTCCAGGGCTCAGGGGGACCTGCAATTGTACCACCTGCGCATGAAAAAAGTCCTGGAGAGGAAAGAAAATCTTTTTCTTAAACAGGCTATTGTTGATGAAATTATTGTAAAAAATGGAAAGGCTGTGGGGGTTGCAACGAATGCCGGAGAAAGGTTAT
Organism: Pseudomonadota bacterium; assembly: GCA_018819135.1. Classification (GTDB taxonomy): domain Bacteria; phylum Desulfobacterota; class SM23-61; order SM23-61; family SM23-61; genus JAHJQK01. The sequence continues at coordinate 34,938 of JAHJQK010000075.1, forward strand.
TGACCCGTGCCGTAATTGTAACTACAGGAACTTTTCTTCGGGGACTTGTACATATTGGCTTAAATAATTTTTCCGCAGGGAGATTGGGTGAATTACCTGCGATGATGCTTTCCGGGTCTCTTGGGCGCCTTGGCTTTGCGTTAGGGCGCTTAAAAACGGGGACTTGCCCGCGCCTGGATGGAAAATCCATAAATTTTTCCCTTCTTAAAGAACAATGGGGGGATGATCCGCCTAAGCCTTTTTCATTTAGTAATAAAAAGGTTGCTTTAAACCAAGTTCCCTGCCATATCACCTACACCAATCCAAGAACCCACCAGATCATCCGTTCTGGCCTTGACCGATCGCCCCTTTATTGTGGCGTTATTAAAGGCATTGGCCCCCGGTATTGTCCTTCGGTCGAAGACAAGGTGGTCCGTTTCCCTGAGAAAGATCAACATCAGATTTTTTTAGAACCCATGGGCTTAGACACGCTGGAAATATATCCCAATGGCCTTTCCACAAGCCTGCCCATGGACATTCAATTGCCGATGCTCCGCTCCATCCAGGGGCTGGAAAAAGTTGAAATCATCCGTCCAGGATATGCCATCGAGTACGATTATGCTGACCCAATTCAGCTGAAGCCCTCCCTGGAAACAAAGCTTATCGAAAACCTTTTTTTTGCCGGTCAGATAAACGGAACCTCGGGTTACGAAGAAGCTGCGGCTCAGGGTTTAATGGCCGGTATCAATGCTTCTTTGAAGATTCGAGGAATAAGCCCCTTCATACCTGGGAGGGAAGAGGCTTACATCGGTGTATTGATCGATGATCTGGTGACCAAGGGGACCAAGGAACCATACCGAATGTTTACTTCACGGGCCGAATATCGCCTGTTGCTTAGAGAAGATAACGCCGACCTGAGGTTGCGAGAAAAAGGACGGGCCCTGGGGCTGGTAAATGACAAAGATTATTACGAATTTATTAATAAAAAAGAAAGTATTCACTCAGAGTTAGAAAGATTGGGCAAAATGTTCGTTTATCCAACCCCTGGAAATAATGACCGGTTAAAGGCATTGAGGAGTTCTCCTATAAAGAACCCAACTTCTTTAGCCGACCTCCTACGTAGGCCCGAGTTTTCTTACGGTGACTTAATAATATTCGATCAAAAATGCGCTTTAACTCAGGCAGAAGTTGCCGAACAGGTGGAAATTCATATCAAATACGATGGGTACATTAAAAGGCAGGAAGAACAGGTTGCCAAGCTTTTGAAGCTTGAACGCATGCCTTTGCCCGCCGAGGTGGATTTTAAGGCCATCCCTGGCCTAACGGCCGAAGTGCGAGAGAAATTAAATCGTGTAAAACCAGTTTCTATTGGGCAGGCCTCACGGATCTCCGGGGTTACTCCTGCCGCCATCTCAATTTTAATGGTATATATGAAAAAAATTGGGTATGGGGGATAAAGGGGTATATTGAGACTTGTTTTTCCGGGCTTGATTAAGGTTGCCAAAAAAAAAGCAAAATATGCCACAGAGAACACGGAGAACACAGAGCTAACAATTTAAAAATAAAAGCCTTTCTCTAATTACTCTGTACTACTAAGGTTCAAACTCTGAAAATTTTATTAAGCATTTTTTAATTTTATCTGTGTTTATCCGTGGTTATCTGTGTCCTAAATTGTCTTTTTTAAGATCTTTATATCTCTGTGATCTCTGTGCCCTCTGTGGCTAATTTAATTTAAATATTTAGGCATTTAATGACTCAGAGTGAATTGTTCGAGTTATTAAATCAAGGTGCTGCGCAACTTGGTCTGTCTTTGACGCCAAATCAATCCCTTTCTTTCTACCAATACCTCAATGAACTTAAGGCTTGGGGGAAGAAAATTAACTTAATAGGCCGATCTGATGAACGAGAAATAGTTATTAAAGATTTTCTCGATTCTCTGACCGGGCAAGAACAGCTTTTTCAGGGGGCTTCTCTCCTTGACTTAGGTTCCGGAGCGGGATTTCCCGGAATCCCTCTTAAAATTGTTCGGCCAGACTTAAAGGTAGTTCTGTTAGAGGTTATCCTGAAGAAAGTTCATTTTTTAAAAAATTTAGTGCGCATTTTAGACCTTGAACGGGTAGAAGTCTATCGGGCAGGGGGAAAAAAGGGGGTTGAAGAAAATCTTTGGGGTAAATTTGATTTTGTCATTTCCAGGGCTTTTGGCTCATTGAATAAATTGGCCATAGTTGGGCTCCCTTTTTTAAATCCAGGAGGAGTCCTTCTGGCCATGAAAGGGAAAAAAGGGGAAGATGAGCTGGAAAATAACCTTCCCGCTCTTGCTAACATGGGTTTGAATTTCATTTTTTTGCATCGTTTCCGCTTGCCACTATTGGGACACGAACGAATTCTTATCGGCTTCCAGCGAGGATGATGTTTCACGTGAAACCTTAATATTTTTTTCTTGATATTTTATCAGCGAATAAGGTATGTGTTTGATGCGGGGAATCTTGTAAAATGCCCAGAGTGATCTGCATAGCCAATCAGAAAGGAGGGGTGGGAAAGACAACCACCGCGGTCAACCTTTCTGCTTCCCTGGCTGTGGCCGAAAAAAAGACTTTACTCATTGATATCGACCCCCAGGGAAATGCCACCAGCGGATTTGGAATACCCAGGGGAGAAATCGCCCAAAACATTTACCATGCCCTAATTGATCAAGTTCCTCCGCAAACTTTGCTTCGAGATACAGAGTTGACTTTCCTGAAAATCATACCTTCGAACATAGATTTGATCGGAGCCGAAATTGAATTGGTTCCCTTTTCAGGCAGGGAGGCGCGCCTGAGGAATGCCTTGAAGGAATTGAAAGCAGGATTCGATTTTTTGATTATTGACTGTCCGCCCTCTCTTGGTCTTTTGACCGTGAATTCTTTGACGGCGGCGGATTCTGTCCTCATTCCCTTACAATGCGAGTATTATCCAATGGAAGGATTGTCGCAACTACTTAAAACTATTGAATTAATTAGAAATCATCTAAACCCAGATTTGAAAATCGAAGGGATTCTCCTGACCATGTTTGACAAGCGAAACAACATTTCTCATCAGGTTACCGAAGAGGTTCGCAAGCACTTTGGGTCCTTGGTTTTTAATACGGTAATTCCCCGCAATGTCCGACTCAGCGAAAGTCCAAGCTTTGGCAAGCCCATCATCTTATATGATGCGAGTTCCCGTGGGGCAGAAAGTTATCTGGATTTAGCCAAAGAGGTTTTAAATCATGCGCGGTAATGGCCAACTATTTTAAATGGCTTATTTTCCCTAAATTGAGCGTTTTTTTTAAAACCACAGAGAATACAGAGGATAAATTCACAATTAAGAAAACAAATAAACTCAATCTTTCCTCTGGGCCTTCTTTGATGAATCGCCTTTTTAAGGCTTTTTTAAATTTTTCTTATATCTCAATTTTTTCTTTTGACATTTTTTTTTTGACATTTTTCTTTTATTTAGTTTAAAGTGAATCGTCATTCATTTTTTATGGCAACAATATTGCCCGTTAGCAAAAGGAAAAAAAGTTGGTTGCTCGCCAGGCTTTAGGAAAGGGATTGGGAGCTTTAATTCCCGAGAAGTCACCCTCAGATGTTGAAGGGAAAAAGGTTTTCAGCATCTGTGGGATCGAAGAGATCAAACCCAATCCGTTCCAACCCAGAAAGGCTTTTGGTGAGGAGCAACTCCGGGAATTGGTCGGGTCCATCCAGGAAAAGGGAATTCTCCAACCATTAATTGTCCGGCGCAAAGGAAGTGGTTATGAACTTATCGCCGGAGAGCGGAGATGGCGGGCTGCTCAGAAAGCTGGGATGAAAGACGTTCCCATAATCATCAAAGATGTCCCAGAATCAGAGCTCCTGGAGCTTTCTTTGATCGAGAACATTCAAAGAGAAAACCTTAATCCGATCGAAGAGGCCGAAGCTTTCAAGGGATTGATGGATCAGTTCCATTTTACGCAAGAAGAAATTTCCCAGCGGGTTGGCAAAGACCGGACGACCATCACCAACGCCATCCGGTTGCTTAAACTTCCCCAGGACATCAAACAAAGTTTGGCCAACGGGGCGATAAGCATGGGCCATGCCCGAGCTTTTTTGAGTCTGGATGGGGCCGAGAAGCAAAGACTGGCCCTGAAAAAAGTACTCGCCGGCGGCCTCTCCGTCCGACAGACCGAAAACTTGGTCAAACGGCTGCGGGTCAGGTCATACGCTTCAATTCCGAAAAAAAATCAAGAATGGAATCCTTTGGTAGAAGAACTGCAGCGAGCGTTGGGAACAAAGGTGAAGATCATAGGCAAGGGCAAGCGGGGCAAAATCGAAATTGAATTTTATTCTCATGAAGAATTGGATCGGATCATTGACCTGCTGCGCAGATGAAGGATGGGGAAAAGCACCGGATGGATACCAAGAGAAAGCCTAAAGAAGAAATCAACGCCCTTTTAGGTTGCGGAACGGAATTCGAAGGAAAATTGAGCTTCGAAGGGGCTGTCCGGGTAGATGGGAAATTTACTGGGGAAGTTCAGAGTAATGGAATGTTGATCATCGGTGAAAAAGCTGTTGTCCGGGCGGAAATTCAAGCTGGGGTGGTTCTGGTGCATGGGGAAGCCCATGGAAAGATCAGCGCCAAATCCCGGATTGAGGCTTATCCCCCGGCAAGAATTTACGGCGACGTTTATTCCCCCGTCCTGGTGTTGGGTGAAGGGGTCATCTTCGAAGGAACTTCCCATATGACGGGGGAGCCGGAAGGGATGGGGAAGGCTGAAAATCTGCTTCCCAATAAAAATTGAACGGAGAGAGCTCGATGATCGATTTGAACTTAACTCTCATCATTCAACTGGCGATTGTTTTAAGTTTGATAGTCATTTTAAGCCAGATTGCTTTCAAACCTTTTTTAAGCCTCCTGCAGGCGAGAAAAGAACGGATTGAAGGAGCTGAAAAAAGGGCCCGAGAACTCCAACAACAGGCGGAAAAGTTAATTGAACGATATCGGGAAGCGATTTCTGCAGCCCAGGCTCAAGGAGCCACGATCCGGGAAGAAATTCGTCAAGAGAGCTTGGCGAAGGAAATGGAGATTTTACAGAAAACCATGGCGGAGTCCAATCAGGTCATTGAAGATATGAAAAAGAAAATTGCCGAAGAGACAAGGTTGGCGCGAAAGGACCTCCGGCTTCAAGCAAGGAATCTTTCCCGCGAGATCACTGCCAGAATTCTGGGGAGGGACCTTTCATGAACAGATTCTCTCGTTGGTTCCAGGTGACTACCATCGGGATTCTCGCCCAGGCTTGGGGAGCTAATGATCTTTGGGCGGCCGGGAGCGGGGAAGGAATTTCGGGAGAGGTTTTCTGGCAGATCATCAGTTTCGTTCTTCTAGCTATTCTTTTAGCCCAATTATTAAAAAAGCCGGTTCGTTCCTTCTTGGGCCAAAGACAGGAGGAAATCAAAAACTCTATTGAGCAGGCGGCCCGGAAAGAGACCGAATCCCAATCCCAACTCGAGGCGTGGGAAAGAAAGCTTAGTGTCCTGAGTCAAGAAGTCGTCGATCTCCATCAGAGGATATCCCAGGAAGGAGAAGCGGAACGGAAAAGGATCATCGAACACGCCACAGAGGAAGGAGAGCGGATTCGGAAACAGGCCTTAGGAGTTGCCGAGCAGGAAGTTAAGAAAGCACGGGCGGCCCTAAAAAAAGATATGGTAGATCTTTCCTTGGAGTTCGCCGAAAAACTCTTGCAAGAAACTACCCAACCCCAGGACCAGGAGCGATTGGTCAAAGAATTCGTCGGCAAGATGGGAGAAATTAGGTGATCCGTTTAACTGTCGCCAGAAAATATGCTCGAGCCTTTTTAGAGAGATAGGCCTCCCAGAAGGCAAGTATGATGCCCTGGGCAAAGAATTGGAAACAATAGCCGACTTGCTGAAAGAAAACAGGGAACTCAAGGCGGTTTTATTCAGTGCAGCCTATCCTGCGGCCACCAGGAAAGACATTTTCAGAGCCGTCGCCGAGCCCTCCGGCCTTTCTCCATCTACCGTGAGTTTTATTGATTTGCTCATCGCCCGGGAAAGGATCGATCATTTTATCGAGGTGGTCAAGTCTTATGAAAGCCTTTCCGATGCGGTTGCGAACCGGGTTCGAGCGACATTAATTACCGCAGGAGATATCTCCCCCGCCCTGGTGCAAAGCATTAAGAGTCAGTTGGAAGCTTCGACCGGTAAAGAGGTCATTCTTTCCGTGGAAGAAGATCGCTCCCTGATTGGGGGGGTAATGGCCAAAATTGGCAATGTCGTTTATGATGGAAGTCTAAGGACGCAGTTATTAAAAGTAAAAGAGAATTTATACAAGGAATGAGCAAAGATGGCGGTACAGATTAGAGCCGACGAGATTAGCAAAATCATCCGCAACCAAATCCAGGGATTCGACCGCCAGTTGGATGTGGCGGAAACGGGAATCATCCTCTCGGTAGGGGATGGCATTGCCCACATTTATGGCTTAGAGCAGGTCATGGCCGGGGAGCTTTTGGAGTTTCCTCACGGGGTCTATGGCATGGTCTTGAACTTAGAGCAGGATAATGTGGGTTCCGTTCTTTTTGGCGAAGATACGCTGATCCGGGAAGGGGACTCGGTCAAACGGACCAAGCGGATTGCCCAGGTACCCGTGGGGGAGGAACTCATCGGGCGGGTGGTGAACTCTTTGGGTCAGCCCCTCGATGAGGGTCCCGCCGTTGAGGCCAAACACTTCCGTAATATTGAGCAGAAAGCACCGGGAATTGTTGCCCGCATGCCGGTGAAAGAGCCGCTGCAGACAGGCCTGAAGGCTATCGATTCCATGATCCCCATCGGGCGGGGTCAGCGGGAATTGATCATCGGAGACCGCGGGACGGGCAAGACGGCTCTGGCCGTGGATACCATTCTCAACCAGAAAGGCAAAGGGGTTTATTGCTTCTATGTGGCGATTGGCCAGAAACGCTCGACTGTCGCGAGAGTGGTAGACCTCTTTAGAAAATATGGAGCCATGGAATACACCACAGTGATTGCGGCCACCGCCTCGGACCCGGCTCCTTTACAGTATATCGCCCCCTATACTGGCTGTTCTATGGGAGAGTACTTTCGGGATTCGGGAAGGCATGCCCTTTGCGTTTACGATGACCTCTCCAAACACGCCCAGGCTTATCGGCAGCTTTCCCTCCTTTTGCGCCGCCCCCCGGGACGCGAAGCCTTCCCCGGGGATATTTTCTACCTCCATTCGCGACTTTTAGAGAGGGCAGCAAAACTTAAAGACGAAAGCGGTGGAGGCTCCTTGACCGCTCTGCCAATTATCGAGACTCAGGCCGGAGACGTCTCGGCTTATATCCCCACCAATGTTATTTCCATCACGGACGGTCAAATCTATTTGGAATCGGAACTTTTCTATTCCGGAGTTCGACCGGCAATCAACGTCGGGCTCTCGGTCTCCCGGGTGGGGGGCAATGCTCAGATAAAAGCCATGAAACAGGTGGCTGGAAGTTTACGCCTCGATTTGGCCCAATACCGGGAAATGGCTGCCTTCGCCCAATTCGGAAGTGATCTGGACAAGGCTACCCAGGCGCAGCTAGCCCGGGGAAGCCGGCTAGTGGAAATCCTCAAACAGCCTCAATATAAACCCCAACCTGTAGAGAAACAAATTTTAATCATCTTTGCTGGAACGAACGGATATCTGGAAATGTACTCCGAAAGCGTTCTGCAGCGGTACGAAGAGGAGCTAACGGCGTTCGTGGACAACCGCTATCCCCAAGTTTATACGGAGATAAGCGAGAAGAAGGCCCTGGATGCTGAACTCGAAAAGAAGATCAAGGACGTGCTGGAAGAGTTCAAGGGCCAGTTTAAAGTGGAGTAAGCACCTATGGCGAAAGCAAGCCTTCGGGATATTCGGAAAAGGATTACCAGCGTTCGATCCACGCAGCAGATTACCAAAGCCATGAAAATGGTGGCAACCGCCAAACTGCGCCGCGCTCAGGAGAGTATCCTGGCCACCCGGCCCTATGCCACCAAGATGTTCGAAGTTCTCAGCCGTCTTGCGGCCAGGACCTCCGCCGAGGTTCATCCCTTGTTGGCCAGAAGAGAGGCCAAGCGGGTCGAGATAGTGGTTTTCACTTCCGACCGCGGCCTCTGTGGCGCGTTTAACATGAACCTCATTCAAAAGGCTGAAAAGTTCTTGGAAGAGGAAAAGGCCAAGACAGAGGAAGTGGCCCTCTCTTTCATTGGGCGCAAAGGCCGGGATTACTTCCGCAAACGGAAGGTGATGATGCGGCGGGAGTACGTCAACTTTTTTGGCAAGGTGGATTTTATCCTGGCGGCGAACATTGGCCAAGAGTTGGTGCAGACCTACGCCGCCCAACAAGTGGACGGTATCTACCTGTTGTACAGTGAATTCCGTTCGGCCATCCAGCAGCGGGTGGTTTTAAGGAAGATCTTGCCAGTGGAACCCAAGGTTGGCGATGAGGGGCCAGATATACCCTCCAGCGCCGGGGCCCATCCGTCCGGAATGGGGAAGATATCGGCTGGGGAATACCTTTATGAGCCTTCGGAAGCAGAGATCTTGGATAAGCTTCTCCCCATGTATGTAGAAGTGCAAGTCTATCAAGCGTTGCTGGAATCCTTGGCCTCCGAGTATGGAGCCCGGATGACAGCCATGGACAATGCCACCAATAACGCCAGGGATATGATCGATAAATTAACCTTGATTTACAATAAAGCAAGACAGGCGGCGATCACCAAAGAATTGATTGAAATCGTCAGCGGTGCCGAAGCCCTGAAGTGAAAAAAGCTCTTGGACGCAGATTCACCCTGTTAGATGTTTACTATCTAACAGGTTAAACGCAGATTATAAGGATCTAAAAAGAGACAAAGTAATATTGGCTTAATGCCTTTTCAAGTCTTTATCTGCGTGGGTCTGCGAAAATCGGCGTCCCAATAATTTGTTTTCAGGAGGAAAAAAGTGATCCAGGTTGGGAAAGTGGCTCAAATCATCGGGCCCGTGGTGGACGTTGAATTCAGGGGAGTGGAATTACCCCCAATTTTCGGCGCGGTTAAAATTACCAACCCCAGTATCGATGATCGGGAGGAAAACTTGGTGGTAGAGGTCGCCCAGCACTTGGGCGATGAAATTGTCCGCTGTGTGGCCATGGATACAACCGATGGGCTGGTCCGCGGCATGAAAGCCGCCTATTACGGCGAGCAGATCACCATGCCGGTGGGCCGGGAGACTTTAGGCCGGATTTTGAATGTGGTAGGAATGCCAGTGGATGAAATGGGACCCGTAGTCACGAAATTACGGTACCCGATCCACCGCCCGGCCCCGCCTTTTTCTGAGCAGTCCACGGCCATGGAACCATTCGAAACGGGGATCAAGGTGGTTGACCTGCTGGCCCCTTATTTGAAAGGCGGGAAGATCGGACTCTTCGGGGGAGCCGGGGTCGGCAAGACGGTAATCATCATGGAATTGATCCATAACGTGGCCATGGAACACGGAGGATTTTCGGTCTTTGCCGGTGTGGGAGAACGCACCCGCGAAGGGAATGACCTTTGGTTAGAAATGCAACAGTCGAAGGTTCTGGAAAAAACCGCCCTTATCTATGGGCAGATGACCGAGCCCCCGGGCGCGCGCGCGCGCGTAGGGCTTTCGGCCCTGACCGCCGCTGAGTATTTCCGCGATGAAGAGGGGCAGGATGTTCTGTTGTTCATCGATAACATCTTTCGCTTCACCCAGGCCGGCTCGGAAGTCTCCGCCCTTTTGGGTCGAATGCCTTCCGCCGTGGGTTACCAGCCGACCCTGGCCACGGAAATGGGAGAATTACAGGAACGCATCACTTCCACCAAGCGTGGATCCATCACCTCGGTCCAGGCAATTTATGTACCGGCAGATGACCTTACCGATCCCGCGCCGGCGACCACTTTCGCTCATTTAGACGCCACTACCGTCCTTTCCCGGCAGATTGTCGAGTTGGGCATTTACCCGGCCGTGGACCCCTTGGATTCTACCTCCCGCATCCTGGATCCGTTGATCCTGGGGGAGGAGCATTACCAGGTTGCCCGCAGAGTTCAATATATTCTTCAGAAATACAAGGACCTTCAAGATATCATCGCGATCCTGGGAATGGATGAGCTTTCTGAAGAAGATAAACTCACCGTTTCCCGGGCCCGGAAGATTCAACGATTTCTTTCCCAGCCGTTCTTTGTAGCCCAAGAATTCACCGGAGCGCCAGGGGCCTATGTGAAAATTAAAGATACGGTCCGGGGATTTAAGGAGCTGGTGGAAGGAAAATATGACCACCTTCCTGAACAGGCCTTCTATATGGTGGGAACAATCGAGGATGCCGTGGCCAAAGCCGAGCGTTTAGGGGCCATAGGCTAAGGGGTTTCCCATGGATAAGTATTTTCTCTTGGAAATTGTTACCCCCTATGGGTTGGTAGTTAGCTCGAAGGTTGAGGAAGTCTATATCCCGGGAAGCCAGGGGGATTTTGGAGTCCTTCCCGGCCATACCCCTTTCCTTACTTCTCTCCGCATCGGGGAATTGCACTACCGGAGGGATAAGGAAATTCATTTATTGGCTATTAATCGTGGCTTTGCAGAAGTCACCCCCACAAGAACGACTATTCTTACGGATACGGCGGAGCCAGCGGAGGAGATCGATGTAGAGCGGGCCCAAACCGCCAGGACCCGGGCGGAGGAAGGGCTTAAAACCCTTGCCAAAGATGACCCGGCATACCTGAAAGAAATAGAAGCATTGGAGCGGGCCAAGGTGAGGCTGCGCATCGCCGAAAAGGCTCCTCGAGAGTAGTTTCCAAGAGCATGACTAAACTCTGTAGAATAGGCGTTGCCCTGGGTGGTGGCGGAGCTAGGGGATTGGCTCACCTGGGAGTCCTTTGTGCACTGGAAAGAGAGGGGATCGCCATCGATTTGCTCGCGGGCACTTCCATGGGAGCTTTGGTTGCGGGGGCGTATGCCTTGTCACCGAAATGCGATTTTGTCATCGAGCGGTTCCGCCGCTACTTAGAAAGCAAAGAATTCAAAAAGACCAACCCTGAATTCTTGCACGTTCACAACTTTGAAGAATCAGCCAGGTATGAAGGAATCTTCCAGCGCTTCGCCAGTTTCATCAAAAAGGGAATCTTCTATAGCCAGTCCTTGACCAAACGAGCGCCTGTTTCCGAAGAGAATTTTGCCCAAAACATCAATTTTTTACTGGATGACGTGGAAATCCAGCAGACCCAGATTCCCCTGGCGGTCATCGCTTTGGATTTAAAATCAGCCGAGGAAGTGGTTCTGAGGAAAGGGTCTCTGCGCAAGGCGGTGAGTGCCAGCTGCGCCATCCCGGGAATTCTCCCTCCGGTTAGAATCGATAACCGGGAACTGGTGGACGGCGGCTGGGTCAACCGCGTTCCGGTTCGCCCGGTCAGAGAAATGGGAGCGGACCTGGTCATTGGGGTTGATGTGGCGGAGGGGCTGGAAGACACGGAGGATTTAAGCACGGGACTGGGCATCGTTCTGCGAACGAACGAGATCAGCCGTTTTATCTTAAGTCAATTGCAGCTGAAGGAAGCCGACGTGGTCATCTCCCCGGAGGTATCAGGCATTCATTGGTCCGACTTTGGGCATATGGATGAATGCCTGCGCGCTGGCGAGCAAGCGGCGCGGGAAAAGTTGGAGGAAATTAAAAGTTTGGTAAAGAGGAAAAAAATAAAGAAGGTCTTTCGTCTCCCTTTCGGGCACTCCGCCATTTCCTGATCAATCAAGGATGAATCCGAATATCGCCTTACGCGTGAATTCAAGAGACTCCCTAAAACGACTGGATGTCTTCCTCTCCCAAAAGAAGACACTTCTCTCTCGAACGCAGATCAAACGGCTGATCGAGAAAGGAAATGTTCAGGTGGGGGGAAGGAAGGTCAAAGCGGGAATGCGGTTGAAGGAAAATGATGTGGTCACCCTAACCCTTCCCAAGCCCCAGAAGCTGGAGACCCAGGCAGAACCCATCCCGCTGACCATTCTCTATGAGGATCGCCATCTCATCGTGGTGGACAAACCTGCAGGCATGGTCGTCCATCCGGCGGCTGGAAACTTTTCGGGCACGCTGGTCAATGCCCTTCTCCATCACTGCCCCGACCTCTCGGGAATCGGTGGGGTTCTGCGCCCGGGAATTGTCCATCGCTTGGACAAAGACACTTCGGGCGTGCTGGTGGTGGCGAAAGATGATTTTACGCATCGGGCTTTATCCACTCAATTCAAGGAACATACGCCTCTTCGGAAATACATTGGCATTATCTTTGGCCAGATTCCGGATGAAGGTCAGATTGAGGCCGTCATTGGCCGTCATCCGACGCACCGCCAGAAGATGTCTGTCCGGCCCAGAAAAGGCAGGGAAGCCCGAACCCATTGGAAGGTCATGGAGCGCTACCATCACTTTTGCCTGGCGGAATTCCGCTTGCAGACTGGACGAACCCATCAGATCCGGGTTCATCTTTCTTCCCTCGGCCATCCCATCCTTGGCGATCCCTTATACGGCGGCCGGAAGCGGTTGGTGGCGATTGAACCCTTGCTCCTCCGGCAAGGGCTGCAAAAATTGCGGCGGCAGGCTCTTCATGCCGGCGCGCTCGGTTTCGTTCATCCGGTTACGGGAGAAAAGTTGATTTTTTCGTCCCCCCTCCCTGGGGACATGGAAGAAGCCATTGCGTTATTGAAAAAACTGGATGGCGCAGGAGATTTTTTTCCCTCGAGAGAAGAATCGGGGGGCCAAACCTGGGCAACCCGGAGTTAGAAGGAATAGACCTTTTCTGAAAAAAGGAATCCGCCAAGTGGAATTTCTGCGAATTGAAGAATGGGAAAAAAGGGGTGGGAGCGTCCATGGCTTTGGGAAGAGAGGGGGGGCGGAGGATAAGGTTTCCAAAAAGATTGGTGGGGTCGTTCCTTGCAGGAAAGGGGTGAACATTTCCCCTTGGTGGCTCTCCGTCAGGTCCACGGGGACAGGGTTGTTGTTTTTGCCGGGGGGAGCCAGCAACCGGGAGATCTCTGGCGGCAAGAGGGAGACGCTTTAATCACCTGTTTACCGGGATATGCCCTGAGTGTGTTCACCGCCGACTGTTTACCCGTCCTGCTTTTCGACCCCGTCCAGCAAGCGGTGAGCATCGTTCATGCGGGGTGGAAAGGAACGGCCAAGGCCATTTCCCTTAAGGCAGCCGTACGGATACATTTTATTCATACCGGGCCGGAGGGAAAACGCGAGGGAGGCAATTGAACTTCATTGCCTTGAGCAAGAGGGCCAAAAATATTTCTTGACAAGGAATTGGCCGATTCTTACAATAGAATATAATCCTTCCGCAGGGATTGCCGAAAAAAATCAAAGAATCTGCCTTGAATTCTAATCCAACAAAATCCTTTCTGGAAACCGACAAGGTTCACATGTGCTCTTTAGAGGTTTCAAAAGGTTCATAAATAAAGCGGTGGAAAAGATATTCATTCGGTCTGGGAGCCTATAGCCTTTTTCTTCCTTCTTGCTTTCAGCAACTGCAAAAGACCTCCGTCTGCGGAAAATGGCGAGAGCGTTTTACTTCTAACCACTCGTTGGGCAGCCGGGATTGGCGATAGTTAAGAACTTATGATTTTTTAAGGAGTGGCAATGAATATTATTGATCTGAAAGAAAAGAAGATCAGTGAGCTGAATAAGTTGGCTCGGCAGCTCAACGTCGAGGGTGCCAGCGGGATGCGCAAACAAGATCTCATTTTTGCCATCCTTCAGGCCCAGACCGAGAAGAATGGGCTGATTTATGGGGAGGGAGTTCTGGAAACCCTGCCAGACGGTTTCGGGTTCCTCCGCTCTCCGGATTTTAATTATTTGCCGGGGCCCGATGATATATATGTTTCGCCTTCTCAGATCCGGCGGTTTAACTTACGCACCGGAGATACCATTGCCGGTCAGATTCGGCCCCCCAAAGAAGGGGAGCGCTATTTTGCTTTATTAAAAGTCGAAGCAGTAAATTACGAAGAGCCGGATTTGGCCAGGGAAAAAATTCTCTTCGATAACCTCACTCCCCTCTACCCCAACGCCCGGATTAATTTAGAAGTGGCCGGGGGTAATAACATGTCCATGCGGGTTATGGACCTTCTGACGCCGATCGGGATGGGGCAGCGCGGTTTGATCGTCAGCCCCCCGCGCGCCGGCAAAACGATGATCCTTCAATCCATCGCCAACAGTGTAATCGTCAACCACAAAGATATGGTTCTGATTGTCCTGCTCATCGATGAGCGCCCGGAGGAAGTTACGGACATGCAGCGATCGGTTCAGGGGGAAGTGATCAGCTCGACCTTTGACGAACCCGCCCAGCGGCATGTCCAGGTGGCCGAAATGGTCCTGGAAAAAGCCAAACGCCTAATCGAACACCAGAAAGACGTTGTCATCCTTCTCGACAGCATCACCCGTTTAGCCCGGGCTTATAATACGGTTGTCCCCCCCAGCGGCAAGATCCTTTCCGGCGGCGTGGACTCCAACGCCCTGCACCGACCGAAGCGCTTTTTTGGGGCAGCCCGCAACGTGGAAGAAGGAGGCTCCCTCACCATTATCGCCACAGCCATAATAGATTCCGGGAGCCGGATGGACGAGGTGATCTTCGAAGAATTCAAAGGGACGGGCAACATGGAAATCGTCCTGGACCGGAAATTAGCCGACCGGCGCATCTTCCCCGCCATCGACATCAACAAATCCGGCACGCGGAAAGAAGAACTTCTTCTTTCCTCCCATGAGCTCAACCGGGTATGGATTCTGCGCAAACTTCTCCAGCCCCTGAATTCCATCGACGCCATGGAATTTCTCCAGGATAAGATGAAAGGGACCAAGGATAATCAAGAATTTTTGGATTCCATGAGCCGTTAGCGAGGAAAAAGAACGAAGAACGATGAACCAGGAACAATGAACTATAACGAAAAATTTACACTGTACATCGTATAACGTACATGGTTCATGGTTCCATAGGAGGGTAAAATGAAAAAAGGGATTCATCCCCAATTTGTCGATGCCGTGATCAAGTGCGCTTGTGGGAGTGAGATTCGCACCAAATCGATCAAGAAAGAAATTTCCGTAGAAATCTGTTCCCGCTGCCATCCTTTTTTTACCGGCAAGCAGAAGCTGATTGATTCCGCCGGGCGAGTGGAACGTTTTCAGAAGAAATACGGTCTGAAGTAAATAGAGCCATGGCTAAAATTTCTGTCGGCGGCCAAGCGGTTATCGAAGGTGTGATGATGAGGGCGCCCAACGCTCTGGCGATCGCCGTGCGTAAGCCCAGCGGGGAAGTGGTGGTCAAAGAGGATGTCTGGCGTTCGCTTGCGCAGCGGTATAAATTTTTAAAATGGCCGCTGATTCGAGGTTCGGTTGTTCTCATCGAAACCCTGATCAACGGCCTGCAGGCCCTTTCTTTTTCAGCGAGCCAGGCCCTGGAAGGGGAAAAAGGGGGGGTAAAGGAAGAAGGTAAGTTGAGCTCATGGACGCTGGGCCTGGTCATGGCTGCGGCTTTCGGGATCGGGATCCTCTTTTTCATCGTTCTTCCCCACTACCTAACGGGATTCTTAGGCTATTTCTTCCAGCAGGATCTTGGGGTCGAGAGCCTTTATTTTCATCTGATCGACGGGATCATCAAGGTGCTTTTTTTAATCGGCTATATCTATCTGATCTCTTTCATGCAGGACATCCAAAGAATTTTCCAGTACCACGGGGCAGAGCATAAGTGTATCTATACTTACGAGGCGGGGGAGGAATTAACGCTGGGCAACGCTCGGAAGTATTCCACTCTCCACCCCCGTTGCGGCACAGCCTTTCTGCTCATCGTGTTTTTCATTAGTATTGTTTTTTTCTCCGTCATCTTTCCTTTTCTGCCCAAGTTTCCAACCTTGGGCCAGGGGTTGACCAACCTGATTTACATCGGCATTAAGCTTCCCCTCATCTTTCCCATCGCCGGTTTGGCCTATGAAGTGATCAAACTCAGCGGGAAAAAGCCAGACCATCCTGCTTTAAAAATCATCATTGCTCCAGGCCTATGGCTGCAGCGGATGACCACCAAGCCCCCCACGGATGATCAAATCGAAATTGCCCTGCGGGCCCTCCAGGGTGCCCTGAGGCTGGAATCCGGGCAGAAAACGGTTCTTTAAATAAAAATATTTTTAGGACACAGATGAACACAGATTTTCAGGATATTAAATGCAAAAAATACATAAAACAGTTATCTGCGTTTATCCGTGGAAATCTGTGTCCAAATTAATTTGAAAAAAGATTTTTCTGCGTACATCTGCGAAAATCTGCGACCAAAGTAATGGCAGACATGTTCCAAAAACTGAATGAAGTTGAGAATCATTACGAAGAGTTGGAAAAGCTCCTCGCTGACCCCAAAGTTTTAGGGAATCCCAAAGAGATGCAGAAGCTTGCCCGGGAAAGGGCCGGGATCTCCAAACTGGTGGAAACCTACCGCGCTTATAAAAAGGTCGAGGAAGAAATCGAGGAAAGCCATAACCTGCTTATGGAATCCGATGAAGAAATGAGGGAACTGGCCAGAGCGGAGCTGCAGTCTTTGAAAGAACGGCAGGCGGCCTTGGAGGAAGAAATCAAGACTCTCCTTTTGCCCCAGGATCCGAAAGACGACAAGAACATTTTTTTAGAAATTCGGGCTGGGACCGGCGGAGAGGAGGCGGCCCTCTTCGCCGCCGACCTATTTCGTATGTATGCCAAATTCGCCGAGATGAATCGCTGGCGGGTGGAGGTGATGAGTCAGAATCCTACAGGATTGGGGGGTTTTAAGGAAATCATCGCCCTCATCGAAGGGAAAAAGGTTTACAGTCGCTTGAAGTATGAAAGCGGTGTCCACCGGGTTCAGCGTGTTCCCGTGACCGAATCATCGGGACGGATCCATACTTCAGCGGTCACCGTCGCCGTCTTGCCTGAGGCCGACGAAGTGGAAGTGGAGATCAACCCCAACGATCTGCGCATCGACGTCTATCGCTCTTCAGGGCCCGGAGGGCAGAGCGTGAACACAACGGACTCGGCCGTTCGGATTACCCACATCCTCACGGGCATGGTGGTTACTTGCCAGGATGAGAAATCCCAGCACAAGAACAAAGCCAAAGCCCTGAAAGTGTTGCGAGCACGCCTGCTTGACCAGTTAATGGAAGAACAGCGCAACGAAATCTCTGAAGAGCGGAAAAGCCAAGTAGGCAGCGGGGATCGTAGTGAACGCGTGCGTACGTATAACTTCCCGCAGAATCGGATCACAGACCATCGCCTGGGCCTCACCTTGCACCGTTTAGACAGCGTTCTTGAAGGGGACTTAGCTGAAATGGCGGATGCCCTCAATGCCCATTTTCAGGCCCAGGTCCTGAAATCTCGGTAATTAAGAAGGAAGGGCCATTGCCCCAGGACACTTGGACGATCCTCAAATTGATCCGCTGGACCGATGAAAGATTTAAGAAAGAAGGACTGCCCGCCCCCCGCCTTGATGCCGAAGTTCTTCTGGCTGAATCTCTGGGAATGGACCGGGTAGGGCTTTATACCCATTTCGATCAGCCGCTCCAACCCAAGGAGCTGGCCCGATTCAAAAAGCTGATCCAAAGGAGGCTAGGGCGTGAACCTTTGGCCTACATCGTCGGCAAGCGCGAATTTTGGTCGCTAACTTTTAAAGTCACTGCGGACGTTCTTGTTCCCCGTCCGGAGACCGAAGTGTTGGTTGCGGCAGCTCTGCAACTATTGGTCGACGCGGAACGACTAACTCGGAGTTGGCGCATTTTAGAGATCGGTACAGGCAGCGGCGCGGTCAGTATCGCCCTGGCAAAGGAGCTTCCATCGGCCTCGTTGGTGGCCACGGATCTTTCGGAAAAGGCCCTCGCCATTGCTCGCGAAAACGCCTTAAAGAATGGAGTCCAAGAACGCATTCAATTTTTACCGGGAGATCTGTTTGATCCTTTGGAGGAAGGGAGTCAATTTGCACTCATCCTGGCCAACCCCCCGTATATTCCGCGGAGCCATTTTGTATCTTTGGCGCCAGAGGTCCGCGATTTTGAGCCCCGCGTAGCACTGGACGGGGGAAAAGACGGTTTGGCTTTCTTTCGTCGAGCTCTGCCGAGGGTGGGAAAGTTTCTCCAGCCAGCAGGGTGGTTCCTGGCCGAGATCGGCGCAGGGCAAGGTCCGGAAGTTCGAAAGATTGCCGCAGAAAACCTGGATCTCGATGCCTTCGATTTTATCCCGGATCTGGCAGGGATCAAGCGGGTATTCAAGGCGCGGAAAAAAATAAAGCGCGGTTCATAATCTTTAGTAACAAAATTTTTTGGGGCGCAGCTTTCCATGATTAGAAGTACAAAAGGCCTAATGCCTATAGCTTTTCATCTTTTTCTGCGTTAATCTGCGAAAATCTGCGTCCTAATTGATTTCATTCTTCCGGAGTGGAGTCTATGGAAAAGATGGTCATTGAAGGAGGCTATCGCCTGGTAGGGCAGATTCCCATCAGCGGGGCGAAGAACGCTGCCCTGCCGCTTTTTGCGGCCTCTCTTTTGGTGGACGGGTGGAATACGTTACAAAACGTACCGGCCCTGACCGACATTCGAACCATTGCCAGACTTCTGCGGCAGATGGGCGTCAAGATCGAAGGGGAAAGTGGGACGGTACGCCTGAATGCAGCCGGGGTTCATTCCTGCGAGGCCCCCTACAGTCTGGTTAAGACCATGCGGGCTTCGGTTTTGGTCCTGGGTCCCTTGGTAGCCAAATGGAAGCGTGCCCGCGTCTCTCTTCCGGGAGGCTGTGCCATCGGTGCCCGGCCCATCAATCTGCACCTCAAAGGCCTCGAAGCTCTGGGAGCAAAAGTCGAGTTGAAACATGGATACGTGGAAGCCCGGGCCGACCGCCTGAAAGGGGCTAAAATCTATTTTGACCTTTCCACGGTGACCGGGACAGAAAATATTATGATGGCTGCGACCCTGGCTGAAGGAAGGACCGTTTTAGAAAATGCGGCCAGTGAGCCCGAAGTGGTAGATCTGGCCAATTTTTTGAATAAAATGGGGGCCAGGATTCAGGGGATAGGAACCGATGTGGTGGTTATTGACGGGGTGGAAGAATTAAGGCCAGTGGAGCACGCCATCATGGCCGATCGCATCGAAGCCGGCACTCTTATGGTGGCGGCAGGAATGATGCAAGGCAACGTGAAGCTCCTGAACTGTGACCTCACCCAGATGGAGGCCGTGGTGGCCAAACTGCGGGAAGCAGGGCTGGAAATATTTGCCGAAGGGGACGGCGTGAAAGTCATCGGGCCGGTTAATATCAAGGCGGTGGATGTCAAAACCCTGCCCTATCCGGGATTTCCTACGGATATGCAAGCCCAGATCATGGTCTTAATGTGTTTGGCCAGTGGACTTTCCGTGATCACGGAGACCGTTTTTGAGAATCGTTTCATGCATGTAAGTGAATTGAAGCGGATGGGGGCAGAGATCCGGGTGGAAGGTCCAAATGCAATTGTCCGTGGGCGGGCCAACCTCACCGGTGCCCCTGTGATGGCTACGGATTTGCGGGCCAGCGCTTCTTTGGTTTTGGCGGGCTTAGCCGCCGAAGGGACGACGGAGGTCTCCCGCATTTACCATCTGGACCGGGGATATGAAAAGCTTGACAAAAAGTTAGCCAAGCTCGGGGCGAAAATCACCCGGGTAAAGGATTAAAACCATGAGAATCCTCATTTCTGGGGAGAGAGGTTTTGCGCAATTTTTAAAAAAGTTTTCCCGCAGGGGAGAAGCCGAATTGGCCAAGGTGGAAATGCGGGTCCGCGACATTGTGGCGCAGGTCAAAAAACAGGGAGATCAGGCTCTCCTCCGACTCACCCGAATATATGATGGTTGGACGGCTGCGCCTGAGACTTTGCGCGTCTCCAGGGGGGAATTTCAAGCCGCGCTGAAAGCGTTGAGCCGGGAAGAAAAAAGAGTCCTGGAATTTGCCGCGGTCCGGATCGAAAGATTCCATTCCCTGCAAGATCGCCGCTCCTGGTCTTTTGCCGAAGAAGACGGGACCGTCCTCGGGCAAATCGTGCGCCCGGTTGAGACCGTTGGCATCTATGTTCCCGGAGGAAAAGCGGCCTACCCTTCAAGCGTGTTGATGAATGCCATCCCGGCAAAGGTGGCCGGAGTTTCCAATATCATCATGGCCAGCCCTACCCCCCAGGGTCATATCAACCCTGCTGTCCTGGTGGCCGCGCAGATTGCCAGGATCGATGCCGTGTTTAAGATCGGAGGAGCTCAGGCCATCGGGGCGATGGCCTTTGGCACTAAAATCATTCCCCAAGTGGATAAGATTGTTGGACCGGGCAATATTTATGTCGCCGCGGCGAAAAGGTTGGTATTCGGGGAAGTGGCCATTGATTCCATCGCCGGGCCCAGTGAGATTCTGATCATAGCCGATGGCAGCGGCGATCCATCATTTCTGGCGGCTGACCTCATTTCCCAGGCCGAGCATGATGAGCAGGCCTCTGCTGTCCTGCTGTGCCTTTCCCGCAGATTCGCCGAGAAGGTTCAGCAGGAAATCATCAAGCAAATTTCCGTATTGCCCCGCCGGAAAATTGCCGAACCAGCTCTAAAAAATTTCGGGGCGATCCTCATTGTGAAAAATCTTTCTGAGGCGGTTAAAATTGCCAATGACCTGGCCCCGGAACATTTAGAGCTGGCTGTGGCCGACCCTTTCGGCCTCTTATCCAAGATTGAAAATGCGGGGGCCATCTTCCTGGGTCATATTTCTCCCGAAGCCATTGGGGATTATGTTGCCGGCCCCAATCATGTGTTGCCCACAGGAGGAACGGCCCGCTTTTCTTCCCCCCTGGGAGTTTATGATTTCCTCAAGCGATCAAGCCTGATCTGCCTTTCACCGGATGGCTTGAAAAACCTCGCCGATCCAGGAATGCAGTTGGCCCGGATGGAAAACTTAGAGGGGCATCTAAGGTCTATTGCCGTGCGCAAAAAATCGATTGATTCTCCCCGCCTGTAGTATTAGACTTCTATTGAGCTTCATCCTCCCCAATCCATAATCCAGAGGATAAGCATGCCAGAAAAAACCAAAACCCCCCAAATCTCCCCCTCGCCCCCCTTTTAAAAAGGGGGGGTTGGGGGGATTTAAATTTGAAAAACAGAAAGGACTAAACTATGGAAGAAAAAAAAGTACTACCGAAAAAGCTATCGATGTCCAACACGAAGCAGGAGATGATGGAGGCGTATCAAGGGGCGCTGAAATTATTGGAAGAAAAGAGAGAAACCGAACTGAAACCGGAAAAGAAACTCGAAGAGAAGAAAGCCAAAGAAGTTGTGCAGGTGGCCGATTCCCTTTCCTCGGAGGGAGTGGGGAAAGAGATCAGCGGCCTAAAGAGCGAAATCGGCAAAATGCTCACCCAGATTGCCGATAAAATGGAGGAAGAAGTCAATAAGTTCAAGGCCATTCAGAAAGCCATCGAATTGAAGGAAAAAGAGCTGCAGGAACTTTATGATATTGAAAAATCAGCCATGACCCTGGCGGCCTTGATCGAGACGCAGAGTCAGAAACGCCAGCAGTTTGAAGCCGATATGGCAGCCCGGAAGGAAGAATTAAGCCAGGAAATCGAGAACCTTCGTTACGAGTGGGCCAAAGAGAAAAGCGATTACGAGGCGGAGATCAAAGAGCGAGACCTAACGGAAAAGAAAAAGCGAGAGAGGGAAAAGGAGGAGTACGAGTATTCCTTCAAGCGCCAGCAGATGTTGGCCAAGGACAAGTTTGAAGATGAAAAGGCGAAGCTGGAAAAAGAAATCCAGTTGAAAAAATCTCAGATGGAAAGTGAACTGAAAGAACGGGAAAGGGTGATCGCCGAAAAAGAAGAGGAATTAAACGAGCTCAGGAAGAAAGTCAGCCTCTTCCCCAAAGATCTGGAAACCGCGGTCGGCAAGGCCGTCAAGGAAACCACCGAAAGGTTAAATCTGGAAGCCAAAAACAGGGAAGAATTGCTGAAAAAAGAATTCATCGGCGAACGGAATGTCCTGACCACCCGCATCGAGTCCCTGGAAAAAACCGTGAAAGAACAGAGCGCCCAGATTGCCGGCCTCACCCAGTTTCTGGAAAAAGCCAACCAGAAGGTGCAGGAAATTGCGGTCAAGGCCCTGGAAAGTTCCGCAGCCGCCAAGTCCTTTGCCAGCCTGCAGCAGTTGTTGAATGAACAGACGAAAAAAACAGGGCAGGAGAAGTGAAACCCTTTGAGTAAACAAGTCAAAAATGCTTGGAAATTTATTGACTTGCCGATAATGTAAATAAAAATTGCTCCCCGTTCGACTCGCCGCAAGGCCTCGGGCGGGGTTATTTTTTAAGGAGGGGTAATGCCTGGTGAACCCTTCCACACAATTAGAAGTTTTGTCCTCTAAAATTCCTGGTCAGAACTTGCTTGACCTGATAGAGAATTTCTTATATATTTCGTATAGATTTTAGAACAATCAGGGGAGAAAAAGAAAGGCCTGTTCATGGAACACCCAATCTCTAATTCATCTTCAACAGGTATCCTTCCCAGCTATAAGAATCCTCCTGTTAACGAAGTTGTTTGTGGAATTCGATTTCAAACTCCCGAAAAACTTCGTATCCCCCATGTGGGCCTTCTCTGGGGTAAATTTCGCAAGGATTACCCGAATATCCAACATGCATCGCCGATAGCGGCAGTTCCTGGGGAATTGCCCGTAGACAACACAACAGGTCTGCCATTTCAAAGAATGTGGTTTATAAATAATTCAGACGATCAATTGATACAGTTTCAATTTGACCGGTTTTATTTCAATTGGCGGCGAAGGCAAAATATTTATCCACGATATCCCCATGTCATCAAGAATTTTGAAGGTGTACTGAATGCAGTTTCAAATTTTTTTAATGAATTTGAACTTGGCGAATTCAAGCCGATTGAGTGTGAACTAAGCTATATCAATCACATCCCTAAGGGTCAGGGATGGAATACAATTGATGATCTCCCCAAAGTATTTTCGGATTTCGTTTGGAGGCAAGCAGTGGGGCGGTTCTTGCCTAATCCTATTAACATTGCCTGGCATACAGGCTTTTCTTTACCGGAAAAAAGCGGACGTTTGATTGTTAATCTGAAACAGGCTACACGAACTATTGACAAAACCCCATTATTTGTGCTCGAGTTGAAGGCGATAGGAATAGGGGAATCAACGAACAAAGAAGGTATTCTGAGATGGTTTGACATGGCACATGAATGGATAGTACGAGGATTCACTGATCTAACAACTCCTGAGGTTCAAAGATTATTTTGGGAGCGAGAAGACAATGCCTGAAATTGATTTGCTGACTTATGATAGATGGCTTGTGGCCTCACGAAAGGCCAGCACAGCATATGGCAATCGATTTCTTTCCGAGGACCCCACAGGAGAGGAACCATATTCCGGAGCATGGAATTTGGAAAGGGGTCAATATCAGCAAAAAAGGCCCTATTCGCTGACCCCAGCCATCGGCCAAGGGACCATCGATGATTTAATAAGTGGTTATTTCAAGGTCAAAGATCCATTTACGCAAGCCGATTTGGTTGAGACCGAAGAAGAGCAACTGCAAGAGATAATTTTTAAGCTTAGGACGTCGCCCTATATTTCTTGTCGGGAAGTGGCCGATAGACTTCTTACATTATTTAATGATGCAAAAGAAGACGATCCTATGAGCATAGGGATTGTTCTCGGCTCTCTTCGCAATTTTTATAATTTTTTCCAATTATATACCGACCTAAAATGCCCAAGTATTTCTTTAACGCCTGATAATAATATCTATATCTCATGGAGGGCAAAGAAGAATCGAGTGTTTAGTGTGCATTTTCTGCCAAGTGCAGATGTTCGCTTTGTTATTTTTAAGCCTAATGATAGGCATCCAGAAAAACAAATTCGCCTTTCCGGTACTGCAACGGCTGATATTCTCAAGGAAACGGTACTTCCTTATGGAGTGTGGAGCTGGATCTCAGAATGAAAGGTGATAAAATACCTGACCAGCATCACATTGCCCGATATTGCAAACCTACGCATGCCCCAGATGGCCAAATTCAAGCAACCGCTTTCATGTTGAGATTGGGAGAAGAAAACTTATCAATAAATTGCCTTGAATTGCTTAACTGTTCAGGCAGAGAAAATGAAGTTGCTCAGCTGCAAACGATTTATGCGACGAAACTAAGTGTCGGAGCTCGTGCAAAAATTGCCGTCCTAAATGTAGGTGAGGTTCGCAACCACGTTTTAGATGAAAGCCCTGATAGGCGAAATCTTAAAGTTCTCCATGACCCGCAATCTGAAGATCCATCCCACAGCGGAATATATAATTTAAGAGAAGATGATGAATTGATAGCTGAACTGATTCTTTAAACAGTGCGGGAGACTTACAACGCCCGTTTTTAGTCTTTTAATCCACTCGTTGACTCCTTGCCTCCAATTTGTTAGATTACCCTCAAGATTGAAATTGTATTTTTTTACAATCCCTATCCGGCAATCATTGGTAAAACCTTCAGCCCCCAAGATATAGTTTCCTAATGGCGGAAACACCGAATGAAACCTGAGGAAAAAGCCAGGAAAGAGATTGACAGACAGCTAAAAATGGCAGGCTGGGAGGTTCAGGATTATAATGAACTCAATCTCGGTGCTTCCCCGGGTGTTGCCGTCCGGGAATTCCCCCTCCAATCCGGCTATGCCGATTATCTTCTCTTTGAGGATCGAGATCCTGTCGGTGTCCTGGAAGCCAAGCCCCAAGGAACCACCCTGAGCGGGATAGCCGAGCAGAGCGAAAAATATTTAGCCAGCATTCCTGAAAGCCTTCCTAAAGTTTCCACTCCTCCCCGGTTTGCCTACGAGTCCACAGGCGTAGAAACTTACTTCCGTGATCTGGCTGATCCGGATTTCCGGAGCCGGAGAGTATTTTCCTTTCACCAGCCCCAAACATTGAGCGCCTGGCTTGCGGAGGGGGATACTCTGCGAGGGAGGCTCAAAAAGATGCCTCCCCTCATCAAAATGGGGCTCAGGGATTGCCAGATTGAGGCCATTGAGAACCTCGAAGAGTCTTTCCACGCTTCCAAGTCCAGGGCGCTCATCCAAATGGCCTCTGGAGGGGGCAAGACCTTTACCGCCGTGAGTTTTATCTATCGGCTGATCAAATTTGCCAACGCCAGAAGGGTTCTTCTCCTGGTTGACCGGAACAACCTGGGCCGCCAGACCAGAAACGAATTCCAGCAATATGAAACCCCCGACGACCGCCGAAAATTCACAGAGCTCTACAACATCCAGCACCTCACCTCCAACACCCTCGATCCGGTGAGCCGTGTCTGCATCACCACGATCCAGAGGCTTTTTTCAATGCTCAGGGGCGAGGAGGAATATGACCCTGAGTTGGAGGAAAAATCCCTCTTTGAAATCCCTTCCGGCGAAGCCCCCAAAGAGGTAGTTTACAACCCAAAGATTCCCATCGAAACTTTTGATTTTATCGTTACGGATGAATGCCACAGGTCGATCTATCATCTCTGGCGGCAGGTTCTGGAATATTTCGACGCCTTCATAATCGGGCTGACCGCTACCCCCTCCAAGCAGACCCTTGGTTTCTTCGATCAAAACCTTGTCATGGAATACAGCCATGAGAGGGCCGTAGCCGATGGGGTCAACGTGGGGTATGACGTTTACCGCATCCAGACCAAGATCACGGAGCAGGGCAGCAAGGTTGATTCAGGATTTTACATTAGCCCAGGAAGTCGAAAAAATTGCCGAACAAACCCTCAAACAATCAGAAAGACTGCGCCAGAGTATTTTAAAAACCGCTTTTGAAGGGAAATTGGTTCCGCAAGACCCAACCGATGAGCCAGCTGAAAAGTTATTGGAGCGTATCAAGACGGAGAAAGCCAAGAAAGAATCGGAAACAAAAGGCAAACGGAAAAAATCAAACCAGATGGAGCTTAAATAGATGGCAAATGAATCCGCTGGTATAGTCCAAAGACTCTGGAATTATTGCAACGTCCTCCGGGATGACGGCGTGAGCTATGGGGACTACGTGGAGCAGTTGACGTTCCTATTGTTTCTTAAAATGGCGGATGAGCAGACTAAGCCTCCTTTCAATAAGCGTTCCGCTATACCCCAGGAGCTTGATTGGCAGAGCCTTTTGAAGAAAGACGGCGATGCCCTGGAAGTTCATTATCGCCATATTCTCGATAGCCTTGGAAAAGCCGGAGGGATGCTCGGAATCATTTTCCGAAAAGCCCAAAATAAAATCCAAGACCCAGCCAAATTGAAGCGCCTCATCGAACTTATAAATGAAGAAACATGGGTCGGGCTGGATATTGATGTGAAAGGGGAGATTTACGAGGGTCTCCTGCAAAAGAACGCCGAGGACGTAAAGGGCGGCGCAGGGCAATATTTTACTCCCCGGCCTTTGATCAAGGCGATGGTGGAAGTAACCAGGCCGGAACCAGGGCAAACCATCTGCGATCCTGCCTGTGGAACGGGCGGCTTCCTCCTGGCATCTCATGATTACCTCTCCAACCCTAAGAACTATTCCCTCGATAAAGATCAAAAAACATTCCTCAAATTCAAAACCTTTAAAGGCAAGGATATAGTCGATGGGGTAGCCAGGCTCTGCGTAATGAACCTATTCCTTCACGGCATCGGAGGGGAGGAAAGCCCGATTGAAGTGGGAGATTCACTCATTTCCGATCCGGGCCATCGATTTGATATTGTTCTTACCAATCCGCCATTCGGGAAAAAGAGCAGTATCACCATCGTAAACGGCGAGGGAAAAGCCGATAGGGAAACCCTGGTTTATGAGAGGCAGGATTTTTGGGCCACAACCTCGAACAAGCAACTGAATTTCCTCCAGCACGTCAAAACCATCCTTAAAATCAACGGCAAATGCGCAATCGTGGTTCCGGACAACGTCCTGTTTGAGGGTGGAGCGGGAGAAACAGTCAGGAAGAAGCTCTTGGCTGAATGCGACGTTCACACCCTCTTGAGGCTTCCTACGGGTGTTTTTTATGCCCAGGGCGTAAAGGCCAACGTCCTTTTTTTTGCCCGAAAAGAAGCCAGGGAAAAACCTTGGACAGAAAGACTGTGGATATATGATCTAAGAACCAATAAGCACTTCACCCTCAAAACAAACCCGCTCCGATACGATGACCTACAGGATTTCATCAAATGCTACAACCCCAAGAACCGTTTCGATCGAAAGGAAAACGACCGCTTTAAGTCATTTTCGTATGACGAACTGATGCAGAGGGACAAGGTGAGCCTGGATATATTCTGGCTTAAAGACGAAAGCCTCGAAGACTCCGAAAACCTCCCAGCCCCAGACCTGATCGCCGCCGACATCGTTGAAAACTTAGAATCCGCCCTGGAACAATTCAGCGGTATTTATGAGAATTTGACAAATAAATGAGATTGCCGAGAAGGCAAGATGTTTCAACTGGCATAATCCCGTCGTTGAGAAGAAGACATGTTGGAAGAAAGGTTGGGGTCACATCTTCAGATGTCATTTAAAGTTCGATTTTGTTCTAACGTTATTTGATCCAAGTTATCCACACTTCGGGCCGCCGATATCTTTGGGTGTATCGGCTTAAATCTCTTTGGTCTCTACCTCTCTTTAAAAAAATTAAATCGGGACCATGCTTGGCAGTTGAGTATGACCTCGCCCACGATGAACTTGGCTACATCCTCGGATCAAGGAGGCGAAACGAATTTATGGATTGCTCTTTGTTCCCAATAAAGGTACAATTGTACCCATAATGAGTTCGATGGATTTATCAGCCGCATTGTTCGGAAAGACGCGTAGAGCGGTTTTGGCTCTCTTTTATACCAATCCGGACGAATCTTTCTACTTACGCCAAGCCATCCGGGCTATCGGCCTCGGCCAGGGGACTGTGCAAAGGGAACTTACCCGCCTTACAGAGGCAGGCTTGTTGGTTCGCTTCGTCAAGGGCCATCAGGTTTATTATCAGGCGAACCGTCAGTCGCCGATCTTTTCCGAAATGAAGTCGTTGATCGTCAAAACCGCCGGTGTGGGCGATATCTTGAGAGTGGCGTTGAACGATTTTCTGGATCGGATTCTCTTGGCCTTCATCTATGGTTCCTTGGCCGCTGAAACTCATAAGGCAACAAGCGACGTGGATTTAATGGTCGTGGGGGATCTGTCCTTTGCCGAGATTGCCGCAGCTTTGCATCCGGCTCAAGAAAAACTCAGCCGGGAAGTGAACCCGACCGTTTATTCGATAGCGGAGTTTCGAAAAAAACTGCAAACCGGGCATCATTTTATAAACACGGTTATCCGAGAACCAAAGATCTTTCTGATCGGAGACGAGGGTGAGCTTAAGAAGCTGGGCGCAAAACGGCTGGCTGATAGAGCATAAAACAAGCGCCGGAGAAATTGCCGACCTTTTGCGCGTCGCCGAGCGGGACCTGGAAGACTGCCGGACTCCCGGCCTGAGCGCCGATTGGCAGTTGGGCATCGCCTACAATGCGGCCCTCCAGGCGGCCACGGCCGCATTGGCTGCCAGCGGCTACCGGGCATCGCGCGAAAGGCAGCACTACCGCGTCATCCAGAGCCTACCATTTACGATCGGCGTTCATGCCGATTTCGTCATGCAGCTCGATCAATTCCGCAAAAAACGCAATATCAGTGATTATGAAAGGGCTGGGGCCATATCGGATCTGGAGGCAAAAGAAATGATTGGTTTGGCGCATAAGCTAAACCAGAAGGTAAGGGATTGGCTGAAATTGAACCATCCGCAGCTTCTGAAGGACTAACCAAAACAAAGGGATCTGATCTCAACATTCAACAGATTTGATCCCTGAGATTCCTATTTCAAAATGTCCGCCAGCAAGGATTTTTTCAAGCGAAAAAGCCGGTCGCAATCCGATTTTGGGCAAGGTCATGGGTATCTTCGGCAACAGGATACAAATTCTTTTTTAAAAGAATCGCTCAAGCTGGGTTAATGGGGTTTTGTGGTCCCACATAAACTGCTTGACTATCTCCGGCAAAAGCCTTTGCAATCAGGTTAAAACTCTGCTGGAAGGACTGCCCAAAGAAGCTCTGGATTGGCGGCCGCTTGATGGCCAGGGAGAAATGGCCACGAACTCCCTGGCCGTCATGACGATCCACCTGGCGGGTTCGGAAGCTTTTTGGATGAAAGAGATAATTGGAAGGCAATCCATCCATCGTGACCGGGATGCTGAGTTTGTCGCCAAAGGGCTGGGTTTTTCGGAACTGATAGCCAAATTAGAAACAGGCGCAAAGGATACACCGCCGATTCTGTCATCCCTAACTTCTGCCCAGCTGGAAGAAACCCGGAAATTTCGCGACCGCATAGTAACGGTCCGGTGGGCGATCCTGCACCTCATCGAACACTTCGCTATGCATGTCGGGCATATGCAACTTACGCGTCAATTGTGGCTGGCTAACTTCGGAAAGAAATAGAATGTCATCACAGCCCGTTTGCCAACCTGGCCATGATCAATGGCTTGATTGTTGACAAACGCTCGCTGCCTTTGGAAATCCAGGAATTCCTGCGCGGAAAATTAGCTGAATGACGGGAAAAATAAAAAGGATGTATTAATTAGTAAGTTATAGATACCCCGCAGCTTGCTGCGGGGAACCAATGGCTGGGTTTCCAAAGGGGCGCCGCATCCCTTTGGTCGAGGGCGGGGTCAATGCCCCGCCCGAGAATGCGAGCGTGCAAGGTGGCCGTAGGTCAC
>JAHJQK010000076.1 GCA_018819135.1 Pseudomonadota bacterium
ATAGACTATTAGCTTGTTTATGTGGAAACTCTTGTCAGCCTTTCGGCCCTGTAACTTGCTAAACTTGTAGCTCTATGGTAAATGTAACATACAGTCAATAATCCTTAATAGTCTAAATATTATGGGCTGAAAAAATGCTGGTAGTCCCTTATAGGTGGCAGGTCGTCTGGTAAATCAATTGATTGGGAAGTAGGTTCAATAGCCCGAATCCGTGAAAGGGCGAAATCCCGCAGTTCATTTTTCAAGGTGCAAAAGGCAATCAGATGCCAGCTTCCCATATAGCAGAAGAGGTGAAGGGGGTGGATAATCCTTTTAGTTTTCTCGTGTTTATGGGGAGTATAATAAGAAATCTTCAGGGGTTCGCTCCGAAAAAGCGAATCCATAACCTGGTGAAAAATGTTTTCATTGACCTTATAATATTGCACATTTTTAACGGAAACCTTTTCTTTTATATCCGTAAGGCTTGGTGGGGAGTCGAGAAATCGAAAGGTAAGAAATTTTTCCAAGAGGTCATAGAGCGAGTCTTTAAGCTTACGATCCGGTAGGGTTGAGGCGAGTCTCAAGGCGAGGCATAATCCCAGAAGTTCATCTTCGCTAAACCAGATAGGTGGCAATACATAGACATCATCTTCAAATTCATAACCTTTCTTGTTAGGGTCGTAAACAAGAGGGGCGTCCAACCTATCCCGCATGAACTCGACATCCCTCTGGGCCTGTTTTTCGGAGATCTCAAATTTTTCGGAGAGTTTTCGGGCATTGGGGTATCGCTTTGTTTTAATCTGTCCGTGAAACCAGTGGTACCGCTCATAAGCAAGCTTCTTACCCACTACAATACCCCCTAAACTCCGAACACAGAGTAAATCCGGGTTAAAGGCTATGGGTCGATGGTGAGCGACGAGAAAGGATGAGGGCGCAGGCCCTGCGCCCCTACGCTGGGATTATATGAAATCGGAGCAATAGGATCAAGAGATTTTTCTGGCGCCAGAGGAAATTATCTCGAGGCCGTAGCGAAATATTTTTCCGCTTTGTCAATCCACTCACTCGTCAGCGGATTCATACAGGATTTTTCCCTTACCTATTACTTCTCTTAGAAAAAAATCATTCGATTCCAGACGGCGCTGAATATCTTTTGGGTCCCGGACAATCAGGTCCACTGGAATTCGGGGGCAAATTTTATTCATGATCTAAGCCGCTTTGAGCAAACCAGATCCTTCCATTGGCATAATCACCAGTAAGTCAACGTCTGAATCCGCGGTTTCTCCTCCCTGGGCAGAGGAACCAAACAGGATAATCCTCTTAGGGTGGAATTCTCGGGCAATCATTTCGGCCAATTCAGTTACGTTTTGTTGACCGATCATGGTTCTTAATTACCTTTCGCCCCATAAAATACTCCGAATGAATCCATACATCAAGAAATTAACCCGTGGGGCGAGGGACGAAATATTACAGATTGCCTCGAAAATGACTTTGAATTACGCATCGTATTTCTTTTCCAGAGAAGCGAGTTTCCGCGCCAACTCTTTTAATGATCCGGTTGATTGATATAATCGTTTACGGCTGATTTAAACCTTTTCAATGTATCATCAAGGCGATTAACCAGGGGCCTCTTTTTCATAAACAAGCTTTCCTTCCTTCATTACAAGGCTCTTGAATTTCGTCATCTTTCCAGAGAGGTCGATGATGTCAACATCCTTGGACATCTCCCGGAGGAGTTCTCCATAAAATATAAAGAACTTTCCAGGTGGTATGTCCGCCACTGCGAAATCATAGTCTTTAACCTCGCCGGGTTCTTTGTATAACGCAGACCCGATCAAATACATCTTCCCAATGCCGTATTTCTTGGCAATCGCAATCGCCTTTTCAAGTTCATCCTTCGGAATCATGAATTCATCCTTTCGATGGGATCTTTCTTTCCGTTATCCTCATCCCTCACTCGCTTAACAGTGCCAAACCCCCTTGAAACCGACTTCCCGATTCTCCAATAATCCGGAATCTCATAATTTACAGAAAATTTTCCCGGAAACCCGATTATAAGAATTATTTCAATTTTTTTCTGACAAATTCCATAAATGCCCTAAATCCTTCAACGGCTGTTAACGGGAAAGGCGAAGCTTCAACAGCATTATGAGATCCATTGTGGAAATGATGTGGAAAGGTGTTTAAAGATTGCCATTTCTTGTCAGGAAAATTATCATAACGGTAAAAGGTTTTTGGTACATCCATACATTCCCAATGGAACCCAAACCGTTGCGTCAGTCTCTGGGATAGAAAGGCATCCAAAAAACTATTGTCAATGAAAATGATTCTTAATTTGTATTCAATTTGATAGATATTTTTAACGATATCGGCAAATTCAATTTCAGCGATTCTCTTGAGATCCTCAATTGTAGGCATCATAGCCTCTCTAAGAACTTTTTAATTTTTTCCCTTTCTGTTTCAAGATTATCGAAGGTAAAAAAATCCTCATAACCTTTATCTTCATTGATAAAGCCCTCTTTTACTTTCAGATCAAATTCAAAAACATCCTTAACTCCATATTTTTTGGTCAAAATGAAAATATCTGCCTCTACCTTCGAGAGCCTCTTCTCAAGATAGGTCTTGAGGCTTTCTTTCATGAGTTCTTCCGGCTTCATGTGGAGTTCTTCGGCTACTAAATCTATAACTGCCATTCTTATCCTCCTTTTTTCATTTCATTTTTCCCCTCATCACTCTTCACTCATCAATGTCCACTATTCCCTGTTCACTGATCACTCTCTTTACCGTCCCATATCCCCTCGCCACCGACTTCCCAATCCCCCAATAATCCGGAATTTCAAAGTTCACTGAAAAATTGCCCAGAAAGCCAAGCATGGGAGTGCTTTTGAGGGAAGTTTTAACTTCCTTGAGATTATAAATTGGGGTCAAACCTAAACTATTGACTATAAAAAATCGAACATCGTGCAGAGCGGGCATTACGCTCCTTATTCTTCAATAAAAAACTTCCCCCGTTCCCCCGCATAAGAAAAATCTCCGGGATTTTGGATTTAAAGGCAAAAGTGATGTTACGAGTTTCTGGTTCCAAGTTTCAGGTTATTATTCCGGCAACTAAATACACCAAAGATTATCATTCCCTTGAAGGCAGGAATCCAGGAAAATACTGGATGCCGGATCAAGTCCGGCATGACGGAGTTGGCATCTTTTATTGCCGGGTTAAGAAAAATCATGTGTTTCAAACCTTGGCTTTATAGCAAGACCCTTTTTTCCGTAACTGAAATCCAATCTTTTTCTTTGGAGTTTCCGTTTCCGTCATCAATTTCCGGATTGCCTCTAAAATAAATTGGATTTTGCTCGACCATATCTCTTCTTCATTTCTTCCACTTCCTGCAGCAGATCCCAATGATAGCAAATCATTTGGCGCCGGTGTGATCCGCTGAAGACAGGGAGCGGGTGCCTGGGGTTGGCGATTATTTTGCTGATGGTCTGGGTGAGACGAAATAGGCGCTGCGTTTGCATCTTGCTCCCAGAATAATTCAAGGAAAAATTGAATTCCAGGAAAATCAAAGCGCCAGTCTCAAAGGTAGTAGACTGGGAAGAGTTATTTGCTCAAGATGGAAAAGGACGAAAAAGGAGAAAGGCGCAGGTTCTACACCCTTACGCTGGGATTATATGAAATCGGAGCAATGGGGTCAAGAGATTTTTCTGGCAGCCAGCGGAATTTAACCAGTTCACTTAATTGCCTGACGGAAGAGAACTAAGTGGAATGAGACGAGCGGGATTTAGGAGCAAGCCAGAGCTACGAAGCCTTTGAAAATCCTTTTGCTGGCCTCGCTCGCCGGGTCTTTTTCCGGATGCCATTGGACGCCAAGGATTTTGGGGTATCCCGCCAGCTCAATTCCTTCGATAAGGCCGTCTGGAGATCGGGCACTCACATGCATTTCTTTTCCCAAACCCTTGATCGCCTGGTGATGAGTGCTGGTTACCTCAAATTCCGGCATCCCATCGAAAATGGTGGCCAATCTTGAGCCGGGTTCAACCCGAACGCTATGGCGGGCATAGGCTTTTCCTTCAGCCTCTCGATGTTTTATCGGCGACCCCGGCACCTGCGTGGGGATATCCTGATAGAGTGTTCCCCCCAAGGCCACGTTCACGATCTGCATCCCATGGCAGATTGCTAAGATGGCTTTTCCCGCGCTCATAGCCGCCTGCAAAATCGCCAGGTCGAAATCCGTCCGCTGATCCGGAGAAAGGCTGATGGCGGCTGAAATCTCTTCTCCGTAATAGGAAGGATGAATGTCGGCTCCGCCGGTCAAAACCAGGGCATCGATCATGGAGACTGCATCGTAAATCATTTCCTTTGCCGGAAGCGATGGGAAATGAACCGGAATCCCTCCTGCTTCGCTAACGCACTGGGAATAAGCCAGGTCCAAATAATTAAGCCGCCTTTCCCCTTTAGCGCTCATCTCCAGGGTTATCGCAATCCGCGGTTTCATTTTTTTTCACCTAAATTGAGCGATTTTTATTACACCACAGAGATCTCAGAGAATAATTTCATAGTTAAAAAACAAAATAAGCTCAATATTTTCTCTGTACTACTAACGTTCAAATTCTTGAAATTTTATTAAGCGTATTTTAATTTTATCTGTGTTTATCTGCGTTAATCTGCGTCCAATTAATCTTTTTTACTTTCCGATACTTTTTAATACTTCTTCGGAAACTTCTTTAACTCCCGGTCTGCCGTCGAGTTCGATGACTATAAAGCCGGATCCGGCATTCTTAGCTTTCTCCTTAAAGTAGTTAACAGCGGCTAAGGTGCCATTTTTTTTGTCGTAGTATATGGCATGTCGTTTGTCAATGGCTATTTCATCCTGATCGCCGGAGCGGGTTTTCAATTCCCCGCCGCAGACCCGGCAAACTGAATTACCCCCTTTTTGCGCCGGCTTGATGGCGTCAATGAATATGTTATTCGGGTGGTTATTGTCGCTGACACAAAGCCTTCGTCCCATGATCCTATTTTTGGCCATCTGCCGGTCGAGGACAATCTCAATCACGTAGTCCAATTTCATGCCTGCTTCATTCAATGCTGCATCGAGCTGCACAGCCTGATTGACGTTGCGCGGGAACCCATCCAACAGCCATCCTGGCGAGCAGTCGGGCTGTTGTAGCCGCTCCAGAATCATCGGAATGGTTATGTCGTCCGGGGCCAGTTCTCCCCGGTCGATGTATTGCTTGGCCTTGCTTCCCAGTTCCGTTCCCTGGGATATATTGTCCCGAAAAATGACTCCGGATTCGATGTGCTGGATGTTGAATTTTTTCTGAAGGATGGCCCCCTGCGTACCCTTTCCGCTCCCATTGGGGCCGAATAGTAAAATGTTCATCTCAGTCTCCTTTTACCCTTACTACATTTGCAAAGCTCCCAGGTTTTATAACAGATAGAAAAGTATAAAACAATAGGCAATAACTGGCAATAGGCAAGAGACAAAAACTATCAACTGGGCCCTTTCCCCCAAGGAGAAAAAGCTTTGCAAGAACTCGCAAGAATGATATAAATAATCAACTCACGAGGTAATGCGCATGGTCATGAATTCCACCCCTCAGGTTTTTTTATTTTTAAGCCAGCTCCTGGGGAAAAAAATCGTTGACCCAGCAGGACGACCTTGGGGAAAAGTTTGCGACCTGGTCGTCACCCTGGCGGAGCCGTACCCGTCGGTTACGGCTGTCTTTTTCACGCCGGTCGGGGAGAAAACCTTTTTCCGTTTCTCCTGGACAAGGATCCTCGAACTGGGACAAGATTTACGGGTGGAGCCTTTGAATGGAGAAGAACGAGCCGGAGCAACCGTGAATGAAGGAGAGCTCCTTCTCAAAGATTCCCTGTTAGACAAACAAATCGTCGACACCCATGGGGCTAAGGTCTGGCGGGTGAACGACCTCCATCTTCTAAAAGTCAACCACAACTTGCGCCTGGTCCATGTGGACGTTGGCCTCCGGGGTTTGATGAGGAGGGTAGGCTGGGAAAAAGCCATGGACAAGTTTTTCCAGTGGTTCTTTGACTATCATCTAACCGACTCTTTTATTCCCTGGAGATTCGTCCAGCCTCTTTCTTCTCCCGACCTGTTGCGCCTGAAAATCGCTCAATACCGCCTGGCCCAGCTGCACCCCGCGGATTTGGCAGATATTATTGAGGAGTTGGACATTCACAAACGGACGGAAGTTTTTCAATCCTTGGACATAGAGACCGCCGCAGAGGCTTTGGAGGAAACGGACCCCAAGATTCAGGTCCGCTTGATTGAAACCCTGAACCCGGCTCATGCTTCCGACATCATCGAGGAAATGTCCCCCAGCGAAGCGGCCGACCTTCTGGGAGACCTCCCCAAAGATAAAGCGGAAGGCATTCTCAAGGAAATGGAAAAAGAGATGGCTGAGGACGTCAAGAAGCTCCTGGTCCATCCCGAAGAAAAAGCCGGCGGTTTGATGACCTCTTCTTTTCCCGCCCTGCCTCCGTCGTCAACGGTTCAAGAAGCCCTGGAGTGGCTCCGGCAGGAAGCAGAGAACTTAGATTTGATTTATTATCTTTACGTCAGCGATGTTGATGGCCGCCTCTTCGGGGTGGTCAGCCTGCGGGATCTTTTGATGGCCAACCCGCAGGCCCGCCTTGCGGATTTGATGGATTCACGGGTAGTCACCGTAACCATCGAGGAAGAAAAAGAAGAGATTGCCCAACTTTTTGCCAAGTACGGCTTCAAGGCCATTCCGGTGATGGATGAAGATAACCGGATCAAAGGGGTAATCGATTTCAAGGGTCTCCTCGAGGTGGTCGCGCCTCAATTGGGGAAATGACACCATGGAAGAAGGAGATAAACAACCTTGCTCCCAACCCCCCCCCAGCCATCCATGCCGGCGACTGCCGCCAAGATCTCCCGCAAAGGATTCTGGAAAACCCTGGGGATTTTCTTCGCCCTTATCGGCCCGGGGATCATCACTTCCAATGTGGACAATGATGCCGGCGGCATTACCACCTATTCCCTCGCGGGCTCCGAATTCGGCCTGACCCTCCTCTGGACTCTTATTCCCATCACCGTGGCTTTAATCGTTATTCAGGAAATGTGTGCCCGCATGGGCGTGGTCTCCGGTAAAGGCCTCTCCGACCTTATCCGCGAACGTTTTGGCGCCAAAGCCACTTTTTATTTGATGATTGCTCTTTTCTTCACCAACCTCGGCAACACGGTATCAGAATTTGCCGGCGTGGCGGCGAGCTTAGAGATCTTCGGTGTGAGCAAGTATATCTCCGTTCCCGTGAGCGCCTTTTTCGTCTGGTGGTTGGTGGTCAAGGGAAACTATAAATCCGTCGAGAAAGTCTTTCTGGTTGCCTGTTTTTTTTATCTTTCCTACATCATCTCGGGATTTATGGCCAAACCTGATTGGGCGGAAATTGGTGATCAACTTTTTACCCCCACCATCCGCCTCGAGCCGGAATTTTTGACCATGGCCGTCGGCCTGGTAGGAACCACCATTGCTCCCTGGATGCAATTTTATTTGCAATCCTCGGTCGTAGACAAAGGGTTAAAAACCGAAGATTATCAATATGCCCGCATGGACGTGATCTTTGGCTCCGTGATTGTCAACATCGTTGCCTTCTTCATCATCCTGCTTTGTGCCGTCACAATTTTTCAAGCCGGGATCAAGATCGAGACCGCTCAGGACGCGGCCTTAGCGCTGGCGCCTTTAGCGGGAAAGTATTGTACCTGGCTGTTTGCCTTTGGCTTGCTGAATGCTTCCTTGTTTGCTGCCTCCATTTTGCCGCTCTCCACGGCCTATACCATTTGCGAGGCTTTCGGCTGGGAATCCAGCCTCAACCGCAAGTTCGCCGAGGCTCCACAATTTTACGGCCTTTACTCCCTGATGATCTTCCTGGGAGCCGGGGTCATCCTCTTTCCCGATTTTCCTTTGATCTCCATTATGTTCTATTCCCAGGTGATTAACGGTATGCTTCTTCCCTTTATTCTTATTTTTATGCTCATTCTGGTCAACGACCGGAAGATCATGGGAAATTACGCCAACGGGTGGATTCTTAATCTCATTTCCTATCTGACCATTATCACTCTGATTTTCCTTTCCGGAGCGATGATCTTCACTTCGCTGCGTTAACCCGTTTTTTTAAACTTGAAAATGATGCGCTATCAGAGGTATATTTTTTATTACTATTGTTGCCTTTGGGGAACGTCGGAGAAGCGGTGGACAAAAACAAGATATGCCAAAGCGTTTTTTTAAAAAAAAGAGGGCGGTATTTTCTTCTTTTTTTCTCCAGCCTGCTCGCCATCATCCTGATCTTTATATATTTTTTACCTTCCTCTCCTGAAAAACCTCAACCGCTTAAAACTCAGGAATCCCCTTCTCCTCCCCCTTCTCCTCCCCTTCCACCGGATCGGGTTCTATCCGGCAAGATCGCCAGGGGCAACACCCTTTCCTCAGTGCTCCGCTCCCAGAACCTTCCCCCCGCGTTGGTTGAAACCATCTGTAAAACCCTGAAGCCTATGGTCAACCTGCGCCAAGTGAAACCGGGAGACTCCTTCGAAGTGCGATTAACCCCTGGAGGAGAGTTGCGCAGTTTTTATTACCAAGCTAGTCCCATTGACATTTACCAGATAACGGTTCAACCGTCGGGGGAATGGCATAGTCAAAAGAAAGAAGTTCCAGTTGAAAAATATTGGGCCCGGATTTCAGGAGAGATCTCCTCCAGCCTCTTTGAAACCATGGAGGGACTCCAGGAACAGGACCAATTGGTGCTTGACTTTGCCGGGATTTTTGCCTGGGAGATTGATTTCCATTCCGACCCCCAGCCCGGAGATCGTTTTCAAATCGTGGTGGAGAAATATTACACCGGCGAGACATTTGTCAGATACGGCCGGATTCTCTACGCTTCCTACCAGAGTGGAACCAAAGTCTTGCAAGCGATTTATTTCCAGGGCTCCGCTAAATACGGGAGTTATTATACGGCCAAAGGAGAATCCCTGCAGAAAGCCTTTTTACGGTCCCCCCTGCAGTTTACCCGGATCAGTTCCGGTTATTCAAAATCACGACGGCATCCTATTCTCGGAGGATTCCGCCCTCATTATGGAGTCGATTATGCCGCCCCCGCAGGTAGCCCCGTCTGGGCCATCGCCGATGGGACCATCACTTTCTGCGGCTGGAACGGCGGATACGGAAAAC
The DNA here is from genome assembly GCA_018819135.1 of Pseudomonadota bacterium. Lineage (GTDB taxonomy): Bacteria > Desulfobacterota > SM23-61 > SM23-61 > SM23-61 > JAHJQK01. The sequence continues at coordinate 9,184 of JAHJQK010000076.1, forward strand.
AGGTTATCATCAAGCACGCCAAGGGTTATCAATCCATGTACGGACACCTCAGCCGGTTTGCCACCGGGATCAAAAAGGGGAAAGCGGTCCGCCAGAAACAAATAATTGGCTATGTAGGTTCCACCGGCCTTTCCACCGGCCCGCATTTGGATTTTCGTCTCTTGCGCAATAATGTTTTTCGTAATCCTTTGCGAGAGATTTCTCCTCGGGCTGCTTCTTTGGGGAAAGATCAATTGGCGGAATTCAACCAAGTTAAAGACCCCCTCCTTCTCTGGATGAACGATCCTTCCCCCGGAAAATATCGCCCAGTGGCCTCTTTAACCTCCAAAGACTTAGAGAAGCCAGGTAATAGGCGATAGGCGATGGAAAAAACCATGATCCCAAACAGGAAAAAGGAAGAAGGCCATAAAACATGAGGGCGGTGATCCAAAGAGTAAGCCGGGCGCAAGTCCGAGTCGAAGGAAAAATGATTAGCGAAATCGGCCCGGGTCTCCTCATCCTCCTCGGCGTGGGTAAGGGAGATACCGCTGCCGCAGGTGACTCCCTTATGGATAAAATCATTCATTTGCGCATCTTCGAAGATAGGGCAGGAAAGATGAATTTATCCCTCCTGGATTGCAGAGGGGAATTAATGATCATACCTCAGTTTACCCTCTACGCCGATTGTCGCCAAGGACGGCGGCCTTCGTTTACCGAAGCCAGTCCGCCCGAGTCCGCGAATTCCTTATACGAATCATTCGTCGAGCAAGCCAAGCGCAAGGGGATTCGAGTAGCCACGGGGATTTTTCAAGCCCGGATGGAAGTGGAATTGGTAAACTCGGGTCCGGTTACAATCTTACTGGACACTGCGAAATAATTTTGCTAAAAAGATTGATGGACTTGTAAAAAGTCCTTTTTATCCCATTTTCGTCATTCCGCGAAAGCGGGAATCCAGGGTTTCCTGTGAAAACAGGAATCCAGTAAATTGGTATAGTTCCCTGCTTGCGCAGGGACGACGTCTGGGCTCCTGCTGGCGCAGGAGTGACGGCTTTTCGGACTTTTTATGAGATCATCAAGATTGAAGCGATAAAAGTGCTGAGAGATTGTGACCCACCTTTCCGCACGCATTCTGCTCCCCAAAATTTTAAAAGCTAAGGAGGAATATTCCGATGATCGACTTTACACCGAACGAGGAACAAAAGGCATTACAAGATTTGGCCCGGAAATTTTCGCAGAAGGAAATAGCACCGGTGGCGTTAGCATATGACAAAGAACCGGTTTTTCCGGAGGAGATTATTAAAAAAGCTCATGCGGCCGGCTTGTTGAATCTCACTTGCCCGAAGGAATATGGCGGGCAAGGATTCGGGCTGGTAACTTCATCCCTGATAACCGAAGAAATGAATGTGGCCTGCGTGGCCATATCCGGAATGCTCGGGATCAACTCCCTGGCCTGCGGACCCATTCTCATTGGCGGTACAGAGGAACAAAAGCGGCGCTTTCTTCTCCCTTTAAACCAGGCGGGCAAAACCGCGTCTTTTGGTCTCACCGAAAGGGAAGCGGGGTCGGATGCCGGAGGTTTAAAGACTCGGGCGAAACTGGAAGGCGACCACTATGTACTCAACGGCCAGAAATGTTTCATCACCAATGCCAGTTATGCAGCTCTTTATACCATTTTTGCCACCATCGATCCTTCCCAGGGGACCAAAGGCATCTGTGGGTTTATCGTCCCCCGCGAATCCTCCGGCCTCTCCATTGGGAAGGTGGAAGATAAAATGGGGCAAAGAGCGCTGAACGTAGCCGAGGTCAATCTGGAAAACGTGATCGTTCCCCGGGAAAACCTCTTAGGCAAGGAAGGGAAAGGGTTTAAAATTGCCATGGAAACCCTGGATGAAGGCCGGGTGAACATCGCCACATGCGGCGTAGGCCTGGCCCGGGCCGCTTTCGAGGCGGCCCGGGATTATGCCAAGAAGCGGGTGCAATTTGGCAAACCCATTGGGACTTTTCAGGCTCTGAATTTTATGCTGGCAGACATGGCTGCCGCCGTCGACTCCGCCCGCCTCCTCACTTGGTTGGCTGGGTCGATGGCTGACCAGGGAAAACGTTTTAGCCGAGAAGCAGCCCAGGCAAAATTCTATGCCACCGATGTGGCGATGCGCGTAACCACCGACGCCGTGCAGATTTACGGCGGATATGGGTATACCAAAGAGTATGCCGTGGAAAAATACATGCGCGACGCCAAACTCATGCAGATTTATGAAGGGACCAACCAAGTCAACCGGATCGTGGCCGGCGGCGCCCTCATGCGTGGATAAGGGAAGAGAGGATTGCCCCAATTATGAAAACGCCCGAACAGTACATCGCTAGCTTGAGAAAATTGAATTTGGAGGTCTATCTTTTAGGGGAAAGGGTAAAGGATCCCGTTGACCACCCCATGATCCGCCCTTCCCTGAATTCTGTGGCCATGACCTTTCAACTGGCCCAAGAAAACGAATATAAGAATCTCATGACGACCTCTTCTCATTTGAGCGGCAAAATCGTCAACCGCTTCACCGCCATTCACCAGAGCGCTCAAGATCTGGTCAACAAAGTAAAAATGCAACGCCTCTTGGGACAGAAGACAGCTTCCTGCTTCCAGCGCTGCGTGGGTATGGACGGCATGAATGCGCTTTATAGCACCACCTTTGAAACGGATAAAAAATATAAGACCAACTACCATTCTCGTTTTAAAGACTTCCTGCAACGTATCCAGGAAGAAGATTTAGTCGTGGACGGAGCCATGACGGATGTGAAAGGAGATCGAAACCTGCGTCCCTTCCAGCAGGCGGATCCCGACCTCTACCTGCGCGTGGTAGAAAGGAAAAAAGACGGGATTATGGTCCGCGGAGCGAAAGCTCACCAAACCGGCATGTTGAATTCGCATGAGGTCATTGTAATGCCTACCCTGGCTCTGCGAGAAGAAGAAAAAGACTATGCCGTTTCCTTTGCGGCTCCCACCGATACGCCGGGTCTATTTTTTATCTACGGCCGGCAATCTTGCGACACCCGCAAGCTCGAAGGGAGTTCTATTGATGTGGGCAACCATCAATACGGCGGGCACGAAGTCCTGGCCATTTTCGATAACGTCTTCGTACCCTGGGCAAGGGTCTTTCTCTGCGGGGAAACGGATTCCGTCGGCGCCCTCGTGGAGCGGTTTGCCGGCTATCATCGCCAGAGTTACGGAGGATGTAAAGTAGGCGTCGGTGATGTCCTGATCGGGGCCGCTTCTCTGGCTGCCGATTTTAACGGCACGGCCAAGGCCTCGCCCATTGTCGACAAGATCATCGAAATGGTTCACCTGAATGAAACCCTTTATTCCTGCGGCCTGGCCTGCTCTTCCGAAGGCCACCCCACTACCGCCGGCAATTACGAAATAGACATGCTCTTGGCGAACGTCTGTAAACAAAACGTCACCCGTTTTCCCTATGAGATTGCCAGGCTGGCCGAAGATGTTGCGGGGGGATTGATGGTGACGATGCCTTCGGAAAAAGACTTGCGCCATGAACGAACGGGACCTTATATCCAAAAATACCTCAAAGGAGTGGCCGCGATCCCGACTGAACACCGCATGCGCATTCTGCGCCTGATCGAGAACATCACCTTGGGCACGGCGGCAGTAGGCTACCGGACCGAGTCGATGCACGGGGCAGGTCCGCCGCAGGCCCAACGCATCATGATTCGCCGTCAGGCCGACCTGGATTTTAAAAAAAACCTGGCCAGGAACATTGCCGGAATAGAATAGTAAGGGGTGATTCGATGGAAATAACCCTGGGGTATTCTGTAGTCCGCAATGCCCGGAAATACCCTCACAAAAACGCAATTCTTTGCGGGGAACAACGGCGGACCTATCAGGAGTTCAACTCCATCGAGCTTATGGAAGCCTACCTTGCCCATCTGAAAGTAGGGGCCATAACGGTTCCACTCAATGCCTGGGGCCTGGATAAAGAAATTCAACATCAAGCGGGCTTTACCGGCTGCAAGATGTTTATTTTCCATCAAGATTTTCTGGAACGGGTGGAACAGATTCGTCCTCGTCTTCCCGAGGTCCAGGAATGGATCTTTATCGGTACCCCCCCCCCTTCTTTTGCCCGATCCTATGAGGAGTTGATCGCCCACTCTTCTCCCACCGAGCGGGCCATAGAAGTGCGCGAAGAGGATGAGGCCTTTATTCTCTTCACCGGGGGGACAACGGGCGTTCCCAAAGGGGCGGTTCTTACGCACAAGTCTCTGCTCTGGAATATTATCAACGTGACTACCGAGATCCAGAGTCCAAAGCCCGATGACGTGATTTACTTCCCAATGCCTCTCTTCCACACCGCCGCTTTGAGCAGGTTTTTGGCCTATATGTACGCCGGCGGGACGTTTATCGTTAGCCGGGAGTTCGATGCCCAGAAATGCTTGGAAATCATCGAACGCGAACAGGTCACGGCCATGACCGGTAATCCTACGATCTGGCGGGAGCTCCTCAGGGAAGTTGACAGAAAAAAGTACGATACCCGCTCCATGCGCATGTTCCTTTCTTCCCAGGGCATCCTGCATCCCGCCATGCAGCAGGCCATTAAAACCCGGCTTTTTCCCAACGCTCCAACCTATGTCAGCTATGCCTTGACCGAAGCTTCTCCAGGCGTAACGATTCTCAAACCGGGAGATCGGCCGCAAGAACCGGCCAGTGTGGGAAAGCCCTATATGTGCACGGAAGTGCGTATCGTGGACGAGCAGGATCAGGATCTTCCCATCGGGGAGGTAGGAGAAATCATCATCAAAGGCCCCACCGTGATGAAGGAATATTTCCGCAACCCGGAAGAAACCGCTCAGGCCTTACGGGGGGGATGGCTGCATACAGGAGATTTGGGGAAATATGATGCCGATGGCTTTTTGTATTTTGTCGACCGCAAAAAAGACATGATTAAAAGCGGGGGTCTCAACATCTATTCCAAGGAAATCGAAGAGGTATTGGCCCGGCACGCCAAAATCGCCGAAGCGGTAATCATCGGTATCCCGGACGAAAAATGGGGAGAGACGGTCAAAGCCGTAGTGGTAGTCAAGGATGGGGAAACTCTCACCGCAGAAGAAGTTATTCATTTTTGCAAACAGCATCTGGCGAGCTATAAGAAACCCACCTCCGTGACCTTCGTCGAGTCCCTCCCCAAGAGCAAATTTGGTGGTAAGGTCCTGAAGCGCGAACTTCGCGAACATTTCTCAAAATAAAGTTCAAGGTGCATTGTATAGAAATTTCCTTATTGGACACAGATGAACACGGATTTTCAGGATATTAAATGCAAAAAAATAAATATCTGTGAATATCTGTGGAAATCTGTGTCCAAATTAATTTAAAACTGATACCTGTGCCAAGGAGTGGCAACGATGAAACATCCGATGTTTTCCGAAGAGCATGATTTATTCCGGGATGCGGTGCGCAAATTCGTGGACAAAGAGTTAGCCCCTCATGCCGAAGAATGGGAGGAGGCTGAAGAATTTCCCAACAGCGTTTTCACCCGCATGGGTGAGTTGGGTTTTTTGGGCCTGCGTTACCCCGAGGAATACGGGGGGCAGAATGGCGATTTCCTTTTCTCCGTCATCTTGGCCGAAGAGCTTGGCCGCTGTGGCGTGGGTTCCATCGGCATGGCTGTGGCGGTCCAGAGCGAGATGGCCACCCCTCCGATTTTCAAGTTTGGCACCGAAGAACAGAAGATAAAATATCTCCTTCCCGCCAACCGAGGCAAGAAGATTGCCTGCCTGGGCATTACCGAACCCAACGCCGGGTCGGACGTTGCTTCGATTCTGACCACGGCCAAAAGAGACGGTGACCATTGGGTCATCAACGGCCGGAAGATTTTCATCACCAATGGCGTCCGGGCAGACTTCATCACCCTCGTAGCCAGAACCGGTGAGAAGAAAGGTTATAAGGGATTCTCCCTTTTTCTGGTGGATAAAGGGACTCCTGGGTTTACGGTCTCCCGCAAATTAGATAAACTCGGCATGCGTTCCTCCGACACTGCAGAGCTTCTCTTTGAAGACTGCCGGCTGCCGGCGGATGCACTCTTGGGCGAAGAGGGCAAAGGTTTCTACCACATCATGTGGGAACTACAAGGAGAGAGAATCATGGCCGCAGCCAATGCGGTGGCCCGGGCCCAGATGGCCTTTGAATTGGCCGTGAAATACTCTAAGGAAAGAATTCAATTGGGCAAACTCTTGGCCCATTTTCAGGTTACCCGCCATCGCTTGGCGGATATGGCTACGGAGATTGAAGCGGCCAGGCATCTAACCTATTACTGTGCCTGGCTTTTTCAAAACGGAGAATATCCGGTCAAAGAAATCTCCATGGCCAAACTCTTTGCTGCGCAAATGGGCAATCGAGTGGCCGATGCTGCCCTGCAAATCTATGGCGGCTATGGGTACATGATGGAGTACCCCATTCAAAGGTATTGGCGGGACATTCGCCTGAGTCGCATCGGCGGCGGCACGGATGAAATCATGAAAGAAGTGATCGCCAATGAGTTGTTAGGAAAAATCAAAGATTGATTTTATTCTATCCAGTTCCCGAGAGTCGCGCTTAATTTTTAGGCTGGTCCACATAGATCTGGTAATACTTGGCAAACGGTTCTGTGACCTTTTGGGCGTAGGAGTAGGGGTCTTTTTTGCGGGCTACAACCTGTTCGATTACCTCGTCGAAGGTCACATCGTACTTAAGCATTTTATGAATGTATTTGGAGACTTCCCCCTCAATCAGGTTTAAAATTTCCTCTTTGGCCCGTTCGTTCCTTTTTCTTAAAAGCCCGCTCCCCCCTTGGAGAAATCGCCGATGTTCCCAAATCTTTTCGGCAAGATCCGCTATCCCTTCACCTAAGGTGGCAACGGTTTTAACAATCGGAGTCCTCCAAGAGCCCCTCGCTGGGTTTAAGTCCAACATCAGCCTCAATTCGGTGACTACCCGATCTGCTCCCTCCCGGTCGGATTTGTTGACCACAAAAATATCTCCGATCTCCATGATCCCGGCTTTCAAAGCCTGAATCTCGTCTCCCAGCCCGGGTACGGAAATCAGCAGGGTGGTGTCTGCCGTCTTGACAATATCCACTTCATCCTGCCCAACCCCCACGGTCTCGATGAGGATAAAATCTTTGCCGAAGGCATCGAGGATTTTGACGGTATCGGCGGTTGCCCTGGAAAGCCCTCCCAGTGTTCCTCGCGTGGCCATGGAGCGGACAAAGACCCCTTCATCATTGGTGATGTCTTGCATGCGCAATCGATCCCCCAAGAGAGCTCCGCCGCTGAAAGGACTCGTGGGGTCTACGGCTATGATTCCTACAGTACTACCTTTTTTCCGCAGTTCTTTGGTGATCTTATCAGTCAACGTGCTCTTCCCCGACCCCGGCGGTCCGGTAATCCCCACAATATAAGCCCGTCCGGTCCGGGGATATAACTGTTGCAAAGCTTCCACTGCACCGGGCATCTCGTTTTCCACCAGGGTGATCAGCTTGGCCATGGCCCGGACAGAGCCGGAAAAGGCCCCGTTCACTAACTCCGCTATACTGGTCATCTTCTCCACCTTTTTTAAGCCTTCTCTTTTTCTTGGAGCACGACCAGCGCGTCAACCGCAATCGGTTGACTCCCAGAAACAATCAGCGGATTCACATCCACTTCCTTCACGGCTTCGAGTTCCAGGCCCAACCTGCCGGCATTGATCAACATCGAAACCAGTAGATCCATATCCACAGGGGGCATGCTGCGAAACGGTCCCAATACAGAAGCTCCTTTGATTTCCTGGGCCATCTCGATGGCGTCTCGCTTCTCTAACGGGGCAATGCGGAAAGAGACGTCTTTGAGAACCTCGGTGAAAATCCCCCCTAAGCCAAACATCACACAAGGGCCAAATTGGGCATCCCGAATCATGCCGATCACCAATTCCCGGGAGCCCTTGACCATTTCTTGGACCAAGATCCCGTCCAAAGAAGTTTCTCCCACGCGGCTCACGATGGCATCATAGGCCCGTTCCACTTCCTTGAAGTTCCGTAGATCTACCTCGATCAATTTTTTTTCGGTTTTGTGGGCAATCTCCGGAGAACAGCCCTTGAGGACTACAGGCAACCCAATCTCCTTTGCTGCCTTAACAGCCCCGGACCGGCTGGAAACCAATTTTTCCCTTACGACCGGGAATCCGTAGGTGCTGAGCAGACGCTTGGAGTCGTATTCTGAAAGCGATTTCTGCCCTTTTTTCAGAGCTTCTTGAATCAGTTCCATTCCAACCTCCGAATTGATATCAATACTGTAAGTTAATACCCCCTTCCCCTCTCACCCGCAAACGGGGGAGAGGGCGGGGGGGGAGAAGGGAAAAAGTAATTTCCTTTCCTATCCAGTTTCTAACAACCTTCGGGTGTTTTGTCAAGAAATTCATTCCGACTCCACCGGCCATCTTAAACGGGCACCTCGCTTTAGCCTTCAACCATAATTTTGGCCATGGCCATCGGAATGGTAAAAAATTTTATTTCTTTTGCTTCTTCGAGTTTTCTTCTTTTTTTTCCAAAAAATCTTCATATTCGACAGCGCTAAATAGTTCTTGTAGCTCTGATGGGTCATCGAGTTCTATCACCAGTAACCAACCTTTCCCATACGGGTCGTCATTGACCAGAGAAGGTTCTTCTTCTAAATCTTTATTGATGGAAATTACTTCTCCGCTGACCGGACTATACAACTCCGCCACGGTTTTGGATGATTCCAAGGTCCCAAAAATATCGCCTTGTTCGATCTGCGAACCTTCATCCGGAAGTTCCGTGTAAAGAATTTCTCCCATTTCTTGCTGGGCAAAATCGGTAATGCCAACCGTCCCGCGGTTTCCTGTTACCCTTACCCAGGTATGTTCTTGAGAGTAATAGAGATCTTCTGGATATTCCATAATGACTCTCCTTTCTTATCTGTATCCCGTCCGGATGCTTTTCAGGAAATACCCGATCCGTTATTTCACCCGGGTGATATATTCGCGGGTACGGGTATCAATCCGCACCACATCTCCTTCTTCCACAAAGAGGGGAACTTGAATAACCGCTCCCGATTCCAGGGTGGCAGGCTTGGTTGCTCCGGTAGCCGTATCCCCACGGATTCCTGGATCTGATTTGACTATCCTTAATTCCACAAACATGGGCACCTCAATGCCGATCGGGCGTTTGTTATGAAAAAGGGCTTTGATCACAATGTTTTCTTTGAGGAAATCTTTACGATCTCCTAACTGGTCAGCCGTGAGGAAGAGTTGTTCGAAGGTTTGAGTATCCATGAAATGGAATTCTCCACCAGTCTCGTAAAGAAACTGCATTTCTCGCTCTTCCAGGTCAGGTTTATCCACCCGGTCACCGGACCGAAATGTCTGGTCGATGACGTTTCCGCTCACCAGGCTTTTCAGGCGCGTACGCACAAAAGCCCCCCCTTTTCCCGGCTTGACGTGCTGGAAATCGACGATGACAAAGGGTTCTCCCCCAATTTCGATCTTTAGGCCTTTGCGAAAATCTGTCGTCGAATACATGAACCCTACTCCTAAAAAAATATTTATTTACCAATTTTATTTTTCAGCCTTAAGAATTAACGGGCTAGGATGTTTTCTTCGAGGTCCTTTGATAGGACCGTTAACTTTTCGCATCCCCTTCCGGTGACCCAAACCATATCTTCCAAACGCACCCCCCCCCAACCGGGGATGTAAATTCCAGGCTCGACCGTGAAAACCATCCCTTCTTCTGCAACCCCTCGGCCTTGGGGTGAGATGCTGGGGGCTTCATGAATGGCCAGCCCGACGCCATGGCCTGTTCCGTGCCCAAAAAACTTGCCGTACCCTGCCCGGGAAATGACCTCGCGGGCTGCCGCGTCGATTTGCCGGAAACTTACTCCCGGGCGGATGGTTTTAAGGGCTTTCCCTTGGGCTCGCCGGACGATTTCATAAACTTTTCTCTTTTCTGCATCCGGTTGTCCCAAGATTAAAGTCTTGGTTTCATCGGAGTGATAACCCCGATAGCTGGTACCAAAATCTATGACCACGGTATCTCTCTTCTGTAAACGTTTGGCCGAAGCCGCTCCGTGGGGAAGCGCCGCCCGAGGACCTGAAGCCACGATCGTGTCAAAGGCCAATTTATCGCCCCCCCGGCGTTTCATGCGGTATTCTAAAAATTCGGCCACCGATTTTTCTCTCACCCCAGTCCGTATCCTGGATAATGTGTCGATAAAACTAACGGAAGCGATATGGACAGCCCGGCGAATTTTTTCCAGTTCTTCGGGTTCTTTGCGCACCCTCAGTTTGGAAATCTCCTGGGCTAAGGGAATGAAGGAAACACGGGTCAATTTTTCTTTCAATTTTCTGTAGTCTTCATACGCCATGGCGTTGGATTCAAAACCCAAACGTTTAATGTGCAGAGCCTTCAAGAATTGGGTTAATCCTGAGATTTTATTCCGATATCTTTTAACGGCAGCGTTCTGAATTTCTCCGCGCGCCTGCTCTTCATATCTCGAATCGGTAAGGAAGGTGCGCTCTTGGCTGGTAACGATCAAGGCCCCATCGCTTCCTGAAAAACCGCAGAGGTAGCGGATATTTTCCCAACTGACAAAAAGAATGGCATCGACCTTTGCTCGGCTGATAATTTTATCTAAAAGTAACTGCACCCTAATCCTCTTTAGGAGGAAAGCGGTTCGTCTTTCGGAGCCACCGCTGCTAACCATCGCTCCAGTTTGGGCATCGTCCTCTGGTACGAAGCCGCTTTTCGCTGGGCTTCCAGTCGCTTTTGCAGGCTTATATATTTTTCCTGAACATCGGTATTTCCCGGTTCGCGCGTAAGGATTTCTTGATAGATGGAGAGGGCTTTTTCCGGGTGACCTTGCTTAAGGTAAATTTCCGCCAGCGTATCGGTCTGCATCACTTGTTTTGCTTGATCGTCTGGGAGAGTTCCTCCATGCGCAGCGAGATCTTCCTGGGTGTCCGGTTCGGCTGGAATCGACCTCAGCTTTGTTTTCTGCTGCAGCAAATCCATTTCCAGCGGGGTTAACCCTTTTTTCGGCTTTTCCTCTTGCGGCGGAAAATATAAGGCTTTTCTGAGCACCTCTAAGGCCTGGTCTACGTTTTTCTCCTGGAGATAGATCTGGCTCAGCAGCTTATAAACGGAGAGACATTCCTCGATGCCATCGGCAACTTTTTCTAATTCTTGCTTCGCTTGGTCAATCATCCCTTTCTCTAAATAACATTTTCCCAGAATCAACCGGCCGCAGAGAGCATCCGGCATTTTTTCTAAACCCTTCCGGCAGGTATCGATGGCCTCTTCGTAACGCCCCTGCAGTCGGTAGGCTTCGGCCAGCTGGGTAAAATAATTCGAACCCGTTACCGCACTTAACACATCCTCATGGGCGTCGGACTTTTTATCATTCATCGCCGCGCTCCCTTTTTCCCCCATGATAAATTGGGGCTGATTTTTCGGCATATTCTCCGAATTCGAGAAAGATTCTTTAAATCGTCTCTGGGGTTTTCTTTTGGGGTTTCCAGTATCATCGGTATACCTTGAAAAGAAGGGTGCCCGAGAAAATTCCTGAAACCTGAAAATCCGATCTTCCCTTCGCCGATATGTTCATGACGGTCCGAGTGCGAACCCAACACTCCCCCACAATCATTCAAATGAAGAAGAGACAGCCGTTCCCGCCCAATGGTACGGTTGATTTCCTTCGCCAGTAAATCAGCTTTGTCCGGGGTGCGCAAGTCATATCCAGCCGCATAGCCGTGGCAAGAATCGAAGCAGATGCCCAGTCTTTCGTTTGTTTCCACGCCGGCGATAATTTTTTGGAGTTCCTCTAAGTTTGCTCCAATGCCCTTCCCCGCCCCGGCACTGTTTTCCAGCAGGAGCGTAACCGGAACTTCCTGGCGCAATACAACCTGCAGAGCTTTTACCACTCGCTCCTGCCCGAAGGCCTTACTTCTTTCCTTGGCACTGCCCAGATGGGTGACCACGTACCGGGCCCCGATTTGAGCCGCTCTTTTGATATCCAGGGCCAAACCCGCAATGGAGCGTTGATACAGGTGCTCATCCGGTGTTGCCAAGTTAAGCAAGTAAGGAGTATGCACCACAATGGGATCGATATCCTTGGGGGTGATGGCCTCTTGAAAAGCTGCAATGGCCCGGGAGGAGAGCGGTAAGGCCTTCCATCCGCGAGGATTCCGGGAAAAAATTTGCATGGTCGAGCACCCCAATTCCCGTGCCCGGGAGACGGCCTTTTCCATCCCCCCGGAGATCGAAACATGAACTCCTAATCGGATGGGGGATATTGGCATACCCTTTCTTCCCATCTCCGCCCCAATCTTTGTTGATTATGAATATAATGAAGCGATTTCCTGCATGTCAAGGCTAAAATGTGGTTTCCTGCCGTTTTTTAGAAAATGTTGGTTTCTTTTTAACCTATTCCCTGCGGCAAAACGATTATCTGGATGGCGCGTAAAGGCTCAAGGGCTGAAAGAGGCAAGGAGCGGAAGAGAAAAGGAGGCGGCCGAACTTGAAAAGGGAAAGCGCCTGTGTTATGATGCCAAAAAAATAGAAGACCCACCGGTTAATGGGGAGGCGGGAATGAAGATTACCAAAGAAGAAGTTGAACACGTCGCTTACCTGGCCCGTTTAAAATTTAATGCCCAAGAAGAAGAACTCTTTACCACCCAGTTGAACAGCATTCTGGATTACATGGAACAGTTAGAAAAAGTGGATACGACCAACGTCGAACCAACATTCCATGCCGTAGCTAGGAAGAACGTCTTCCGGGAGGATGCGGTCGCTCCTTCAACAACCCAAGATCTCTCCTTAAGCAACGCTCCAGACCGGGATCGTGGTTTCTTTCGCGTTCCTAAAATCATTGAATAGTCAAGAAATATTGAATCGTTTTGGACACCGATGCCCACAGATTTACTGGAACTCTAACGGCGAGAATGAATTCAACTTTTTGCAAGCAAACCATCGGCAAAAATAAACCGGCCTTAAGAGGTTACGGCGGACGAAGCGACTCCAAGACTCTTTTTGAGGTCTACGGGGGACGGCGCCTGGACTCCCGCGAAAGAGGGAATGACGGTGTATAGGAGTTTTTCCGCATCCTGTTAGCAACTCAAGCTTTTTTTAATATCTGCTTTTTCTGTGAAAATCCGCGTCCAATAGAAATTTTGTATTGCAGGTGTTGAAATGGAATTATACCAATTGACTGCTTACCAGCTTCATGAAATGCTCAGGCGCAAGGAAGTGACTTCCCGCGAAGTTACGGGATCCGTCCTGAAGCGCATTGCCCAGGTGGAAGATCGCGTCCACGCCTATATTACCAGAACCCCGGATCTGGCCATGGAACAGGCAGCCTTGGCTGACCGCCGCCTGCAAAAAGGAAATGCCGGCCCACTGACCGGGATTCCTCTGGCCATCAAAGACCTGATTTGCACGCGGGGAGTGCGCACCACCTGCGGCTCTCATATCTTGGAAAATTTTATTCCTACCTATGATGCTACGGTCATTGAAAAGTTAAAAGATGCCGGAGCGGTCTTGGTAGGCAAAGCCAACATGGATGAGTTTGCTATGGGCTCCTCCACCGAAAACTCCTTTTTTGGCCCGACCCGTAACCCCTGGGATCTGGAGAGAATCCCAGGAGGCTCCAGTGGAGGCTCAGCGGCCGCTGTAGCCGCGGATGAATGCATTGCTTCTTTGGGTTCCGATACCGGTGGTTCGATTCGCCAACCAGCCTCCTGCTGTGGGGTGGTGGGTATCAAACCGACCTATGGCCGGGTTTCCCGTTATGGCTTGGTAGCTTTTGCTTCTTCTTTGGATCAGATTGGCCCGTTTAGCAAAGATGTACGGGACGCTGCCCTTTTGCTTCAGGCCATCTGCGGCCATGATAACCGGGATTCAACAGCTGCGGATGTACCCTGTCCTGACTTCACCAAAGCTTTGATTGACAATATCCGAGGAATGGTTTTAGGCATCCCCAGAGAATGTTTCCGGGAAGGACTTGACCCAGAAGTGGAATCGGCTATTCGAGAAGCCATCCGCACTCTGGAAAAATTGGGTGCCAAAACCGTGGAGGTTTCCCTTCCCCACAGCGAATATGCCTTAGCGGTTTATTACCTCATTGCTCCGGCTGAAGCCAGCTCTAACCTGGCCCGATATGACGGGGTCAAATACGGGTTTCGGGCCAAGGGTAATTTCGATCTTATGGAAATGTACCAAGAGACCCGTTCACCGGGATTCGGAGCGGAAGTTAAACGGCGCATCATGCTCGGCACCTACGCCCTTTCCGCCGGATATTACGAGGCGTATTATCGCAAAGCTGCTCAGGTCCGGACGCTGGTCCGGCAGGATTTTGAAAAAACCTTTAACCAGTGTGATGTTCTTCTAATGCCGACGTCTCCAACACCGGCCTTCAAGTTGGGGGAAAAGGTAGATGATCCTTTGCAGATGTATCTTTCCGACATTTTCACCATCCCTTGCAACCTGGCCGGATTGCCGGGGCTTTCTCTTCCCTGCGGATTCAACAAGCAAGGGCTGCCTATCGGTCTGCAAATCCTGGCCGATCATTTCCAGGAAGAAAAGCTGCTGCGGGCGGCCTATGCCTACGAACAAAATTCTGAATATCATCTGCGCAAACCGGCGTTATGAACGGAGTGGAACATGGAATATGAACCTGTTATCGGCTTAGAGGTACATGCCCAGCTTCTGACCCAAAGCAAAATTTTCTGCAACTGCCCTACCCGTTTCGGTGAGGAGCCCAATACCCTAACCTGCCCTGTTTGTACGGGTTCCCCGGGGAGTCTGCCGGTTTTGAACAAAAAAGTCGTGGAGTATACCTTGCGGGCGGCTCTGGCTACGCATTGCCGGATTGCTCCTTACAGCTTGTTTGCCAGGAAAAACTATTTCTATCCGGATCTGCCGAAAGGTTACCAGATCTCCCAATATGAACTTCCTTTGACCGAGCACGGCTACATCGACATCCAAATCGATAGCCAAAAAAAGCGTATCGGTCTTATCCGGATACACATGGAAGAAGACGCCGGAAAGCTTCTCCACGATCTTTCTTCGGAACGAGGCTCCCATAGTTACGTAGATTTTAACCGCACTGGAGTTCCTTTGGTCGAGATCGTGAGTGCTCCGGACATCCGCTCCCCGGAGGAAGCCAGCGCTTACCTCAGAAAACTTCGCGCCATTCTGATGTTCCTGGACATCTGCGACGGGAACATGGAAGAAGGCAGTTTTCGCTGCGATGCCAACATTTCCCTCCGACCCAAAGGAGCCCAGACCTTCGGAGTGAAAACGGAATTGAAAAACATGAACTCCTTCCGCAATGTCCAGCGGGCTCTGGACTTTGAGATTCGCCGCCAAACCGCCCTTCTGGATCAAGGGGAAAAGATTATCCAAGAAACACGGTTGTGGGACGCGGCCAAAGGAGTTACTTCCTCCATGCGGGGTAAAGAAGAGGCGCATGATTATCGGTATTTCCCCGACCCGGATTTGGTTCCCTTGGTCATTGATTCCCAATGGATCGAGGAAATCCGGGCCAGCTTACCGGAGCTTCCGGAATCTAAAAAAGAGCGCTTCATGCGGGAGTACGGAATTCCGGAGTATGATGCCGAAGTTCTTACCACCTCCAAACCCCTGGCCAACTATTACGAAATCTGTTTGCATCACTACCCCAAGCCCAAGATCGTGAGCAACTGGATCATGTCTGAGCTTCTCCGGGAGCTCAAGAAGGATGAACGGGAAATTGAAGAATGCCCGGTTCCCGCCCTGCACCTGTCCGAGTTGCTCAAACTCATCGAAGAGGGAACCATCAGCGGCAAGATCGCTAAAAGTGTCTTTGAAGAAATGTACCGCAGCGGGAAACAAGCCGAGGAGATCGTTCGCGCCCATGGTTGGGTTCAGGTTTCGGATGCGGCGGAATTAGAAATAATTGTCGAACAGGTTCTGAATACGAATGCCAAAGAAGTTGAGGCCTACCGTAAGGGCAAAGTGAAACTCTTCGGTTTTTTCGTCGGCCAAGTAATGAAAGCCACGCAAGGGAAGGCCAATCCGCAAATGGTCAATGAAATTCTGAAAAAGAAACTGTGAAAATCGTGTCAGGGTCAGTGTCAGGGGTTAGATCTTTTCACTGACACTCACACTCATTAGGCACTTACTTTGTCTCTTTTCCCTCAGCGCTGGCTCATCCTGATCATTCTCAATGCGGTCTATTTTTTCGCTTATTTCCATCGCGTTTCCACCGCCGTCTTGGCCCCGTATTTAATGGAAGCTTTCGCCGCCACGGCCACAAGTCTGGGAGGGATGTCCTCCGCTTATTTTTATCCCTATGCCTTAAGCCAGCCCGTGGTCGGCATCCTTACGGATCGTTTTGGCGCCAGAAAAGTAATTACTTTTTCCACCTTTATCGGATTCTTGGGAGCTTTCCTTTTCGGCTTAGCCCCCAATCTTCTCTGGGCGTCCTTTGCCCGGGCCTTGATCGGTTTGGGAGCTGCGGGAGTTTTTGTTCCGGCCTTGAAAGTGCTTCTCCCCTGGTTTGGAGCGAGAGCTTTCGCCCAAATGAACACGCTTCTCCTGGCGGTGGGCAATATGGGAGCGATTGCGGCTTCTACCCCCTATGCCTGGTTTGTTCAGCAAGTTGGCTGGCGAACTTCTTTCTTTTTTGTTGCTGCTCTTTCTCTTCTCTTAGCCGTCCTCTCCCGGACTTACATCCAGAACGTTCCCCCCGGTTACGTCCCGGAATCCGAAGCAAGAAATGGCCAGGATTCCTCAAGTAAACGAGGTTTGGTCGATCTCATGAAAACTCCCTTCTTCTGGATCATGGCTGCTCTCTTTTTTACTTTCGGTGGTCCCTTCAGTACCTTTCAAGGATTATGGGGTTATCCCTTTTTGATGGACGTTTTTGGTTATGAAAAACTTCAGGCCGGCAATCTCATTATGATCATCGCTTGCGGAGTCATCCTGGGCGGCCCGGTTTTAGGATACCTAACCGATAAAACCTTCGCCGGGGCCAAACGTCCCCTGCTTTCCGTTATGATTATGGTTCAGGTTTTTAATTGGTTCTGCCTTGTCTTCCTGGGTCCATCACTGGGATCGATTTTTCTTGGCTTCATCTTCTTCACTATGGGGATGACTTTAGCGGGGACTCTCTCTTTGGTCTGGTCGATCGTCCGTGAAGAATCTCCTCCGGAGAGGTTGGGTACGGTCATGGGTTTACTCAATCCGGCCCCCTTTCTGGGGGTGGCCACCTTCCAACCACTCACCGGTTATTTGATGGATCGAGTAGGCAAGAGTGGAGGTATTTTCCCCTTTGAAGCTTACCAACATGCCTTTGGCCTATGCCTTTCTTCACTCTCCATCTCTCTGGTTATCTCCTTTTTTTTAATCCGGAGGAGGAAAAGAGGTTAGAGGACGAATGCGACGTTTTTCTTTTAGGGAATTTTTCATCTTTTCTCTATTGGTATTCATCTCTTTTTGCCTCCCCTGTCCCCACTTATCGGCCGCATCTTCGCGGGAGCGAATTAAAACATTTCTCCAGCGGGGGATAGAAAAAGGCCTCCATTTAGACGAAAAGGCCGCAGGAGCCGAGCTGATGAAGGCCATTGAACTGGACCGGGAGAATCCGATTGGGTATGCCTGCTTGGCAATGGCTCATCTTTTCTTCTACGAGACCGGCTTTGAGGAGAAGGAAAAAAAGAAAAAAGAAGCGCTTTTATTACGGGCAGTAGAGGATGCGCAAGTCCGGGCCGAGAAAAGGATTGAGAACGATCCCCAAGATGCTGAGGCCTACCTTTCCCTGGCCATAGCGAAGATGGTCAAAAACCGCTGGGAAAGCATTCGCAAGAATTATTTCCGGGCCTTACGTGAAGGGCAAAACGTCTGGGAATATCTGGAGAAGACTCGGGAACTAGACCCGGGAAATTATGACGTCTATTACCCGATGGGCGTACTCCATTACCACCTGGCCCAGGTTTCCGGAGTGGCCCGCTGGATCACAACTTTATTTATTACTGCCGGGGACCGTGAAAAAGGCCTAAAAGAATTTGATCTGGCTTCCGCCAAGGGTTATCTTTTGAAGGATTTGGCCCGGGCTAATTTGGTATCGGCTTATTCCGGTTATGAAAAGCAACCGGCTCGCGCCCTGCCTCTGGCCAAACAGCTAAAAGAAAAATATCCCCAAAATTACAATTTTTCCTTTGCCCTGGCCAATGTCTTCTCGGACCTCGGCCAGGCCGAAGAAGCCTTATCATTAGCTCGAGAAATTGCCAACGGGATTGAGTCGGGAATTCCCCCCTACCGGCGCGAACTCTGGCCCCGCCACCAACAACTCTTGGGGAAAATATATTTTGACCAAGGAGATTATGATAAGGCCACGGATTACTTTCAACTGGCTCTTAAAGACACTGCACCCTATAATGCTCGAGTAAGGGCACGGGCACTGGTTCGCCTGGGCATGATCCACGATATCCGTAAAGAAAGGAAAACGGCCGAGGAGTGTTACCAAAAGGCCCTGGAGATTGAGGGAGTTGAAGGTTTAGCCCAGCGCGAAGCTAAAGAATATCTGGACAACCCTTATAACCCCACCAAGCGGAAATGAAAATGTATTTTTTAAAGAACGTCATAAATAATGCAGTATTTTCCAGTCTTGCTGGTCATTCCCGCAAAGGCGGGAATCCAGTCTGGATGCCCGCCTACACGGGCATGATCCGCTATCATTTTCAAATAAATAGTGCGTTCCTCATTTCGTCAAGAATAAAAATCAGTTTTTAACAGTCTTTGATAAGGAGGGATAGGCATGAAAAAAGATAGTATTCCTTTTGGCCGAAACATGGGATTCAAGGTGGCCTTTTGCAATGCTCTGGCCATTGACCTCTCCCCAGCCAAACGAATGATCTGGGTTTCCGGCCAGATCGCCTTTGACCAACAAGAACGGTTGGTAGGAAAGGGAGACACAAGGGTTCAAACCGAACAGGTCTTAAAAAATATTCAAAGGGCTTTAACCAAGCTTGGAGGAACCATGGATGATGTCGAGAAGACCTGTTCATTTTCCTCCCGGCCAGTGCCGAATCGGATCCTTGCTATTGGCCGGGAGGTTGAGTCCTTTACCGCTCCAGCTCTCCCGCTGTTCCCTGAATGAGCTGCCAGGCTCGACGAACGTGGCGTTCCTCCGTATGGGTCTGCCCGACGCAGAATCGCAGCGTATATTTATCGTTCAGCTTGGTATGGGTTAAATATAGCCGGCCACTTCGATTTACCTGCTCCAACAATTGTTGATTGATGGCTTCTCCTCCTACATGCCGGAAGCAAACCAGATTGAAGGGGGGCAGCACGGCCAGTTCGAAGCGATGGTCATCTTGGACCCACCGGGTGAATTTTTGAGCCAATTCCACATGGCGTCGAATGTGGTAGCGTAAACCTTCCACCCCGTAGTGACGGATGACGAACCACAGCTTCAAAGAGCGGAAACGTCTACCCAGCGAGATTTGCCAGTCTCGATAGTCGATGACCGCGCCCGACTCAGTGGCTTGATTGCGCAGGTACTCGGGAAGCACACTCAGCGTGTTGATTAAAACTGCCCGGTCCCCTACATAAAAGCAATCGCAATCGAAATTGGTAAACATCCACTTGTGGGGATTAAAACAGTAACTATCCGCAAATTCTATTCCGGCATGGATGTACCGATATTCGGGACAGATGGCGGCGGAACCGATCATGGCGGCATCCACGTGAAGCCAAAGGCCTTCCCGGCGGCAGATCTGACCAATCTCCGGTAGCGGATCGATGGCGTTCGAGGAGGTGGTGCCAAGAGTCGCGCATACAAAACAGGGGATCAGACCGGAACGACGATCTTGCTCGATCTTTTCAGCCAGGTTATCCGGCCGCAGGGCAAAGCGTTCATCCACCTCGATCAGTCGGAGATTCTGCTGGCCCATCCCGGCAATCTTAACTGCTTTCTCGATGGAAGAATGGGTCTGGGTTGAGGCATAGGCAACCAGACGCCCATCACAGCCACGTTGGTTGCTCATAAAGTTGGTCGCGCGCTCGCGCGCTGCCAGAAGAGCACAAAGAGAGGCGCTGGAAGCGCTATCCTGAATTACCCCGCCCCCCCTCCCGTCAGATTTGAATTTTACCGGCATGCCCATCATATCCGCCAGCCAATCCAGAATATGCGTTTCCAGCTCTGTGCAGGCCGGACTTGTTGCCCACAGCATTCCCTGGACTCCAAGACCTGCGGAAAGTAACTCCCCTAATATGGAGGGCCCCGAAGTGTTGGCGGGAAAGAAAGCAAAGAAATTGGGTGACTGCCAATGGGTGATTCCAGGAAGGATGATCGCGTCCATATCCCTGAGAATTGCCGCAAAGGCTTCTCCTCGGAGAGGCGGCTCGGCGGGAAGCGAAGCTCGTATTTGTCCTGGCTGTACCTGGGACATTACCGGGAGGGACTCAAGGCGTTGATAGTAATCGGCAATCCAGTCTACTACCTCTCGTCCATAACGCCGAAACTCTTCAGGGGTCATGTGCAAGCTATTTTTGTTGGGCATTTTTTCCATTCCCTCCGAAAAAATATATTCTCCCCTATTTTTTCCCACCTGCAGAAGAGGGGAAGGGGGACCGGCACCTTCCGTCCCTGCAAGAGTCCGCTATCTAACGCCACTCGGCATCTGTCGGGTGAAAATTCTTCGTTGAGTGCCGCACGACCTCCCGATCCAGGCCGTGCTCCATGAACTTCGCCCACTCGGCGAAGTGCGGCATCTTCCGGTGGGCCAGCCGCGCCGCCTCGTCCTTGTAGACCTCGTAGAAGAAGAACTTCAGCGGGTCATCGTTGTCGCGCAGCACGTCGAAGCGCATGCATCCCGGCTCATCCGCCACCGAGTGCACCGCATCGTGCTTTATGACCTTCAGAAACTCGTCGAGCGCCGACGGTTTGATGTGAACTTCAATCAGCATGCAGATCATGGCAACTTCTCCCTTGATGGTGGTGGGTTATCTACTTGCTCGATCAAAATATGGATTCTTCCCTTTAGCCGACAGAGGAATTCCCATTATTATGCTCGCTTCGGGCATGTAATTCAGCCGCCTGGCTGCCGCGCCTATTCTATAGAAAATGCGGTTATCTACATTGAGGATGCTCGCTGTCTTTACCGCTGAACATACTGCGATCCCAAGATCTAACGCCTTGAAAATACATGTTGGCCCTTGAAAGTCCTGTCCAAGCTTTTTCTCAACTTTATCAAACTCATCACAAGATTTATAACCGCATGCTCCACAGTTCGTTATATATCTTTTCGTTCCCCTTACCCCAATGAGAACTATAACATCCGAGCCCCTCACTTCTTTTGCCTGTTGGCTCCAACGCTCTATGTTTCGCTCAACCGCTATTTTCTCCATATCAGTAGCCAGAGCTTCCGCCTCTGCCCCATAGACAACCGCCGTTAGTATATCGTCTACTCCTCCACTCTTGGGAGCCGTCCTGGCTGAAACAACCATGAGGTTGGCTGTTTCCATGACCCCTTGTCGTTCCTGCTCTTGGCCATCAATAATTGGCATTGTTCAACCCTCTTTTCATGTAATATGAATTCGCCTCACAGTACTGTGAATATACTGGGAAGAAAAGCGTGTGTCAAGGCAGTTTGAACAAACAGGATGTCTTTCTCCCCCCGGATTGACGTTTATTTTAACATCGGGGCTGGGACTGCGGCGAGGCTCAGAACCGCGGCTCCTCCAAGTACAGGTCAATCGGCTCGGCATAAAGCAGAGTCTCGCTCCGGGAGAGGGTGCCGGAGGCGATATCAATGACGGTCTGGTAAAGGCGTTCTCCTGCCTCTGCCGGATCCTCCTGGTTCTCGATCACGGTCCCTGAGTAAAAATAGAGGGGAAAAATTCGCCCTTCTGCCGTATTTTAGGCTCTTAAGAATGAAGTTATGCGCAAACTGGCAAGAAAGTTCTTCAAACAAACACCATGAGAAAAATCCTAAATCCGATCCTGACTGCCGCGAGGCCCACAAGAACAGGACCGGAATGCAGAAGGGTGGCTGGTATGGGCGCTGGGATGATGGCGTAGCCGCAGGTGATGGCAGTAATTGAAGGTTTGCCTCGGGCGAATGCCTAATCTCAATAGCACCCGTTGAACCTCTCTTGGAATTCCTCGGGGCTAAACCTATATTCTTGAGTGCCGTAGCACTCTACGGCAAAGGAAGCGCATACACTGCCCATCCTGGACGACTGCTCGATGTCCTTACCTCGGACCAGACCGCTGACCAGCCCGCCCCTGTAGGCATCTCCGGCGCCTGTGGGGTCCTCTACCTTCCTTGGCTCCACCGTAGGAATGCTTATTTCACAATCCGGCGTGGAGACTTTTGAACCCAGTTCTCCCAGGGTGACAATGATAGTCCTGGCCCGCCTAAGCAAGGCTTCTTTGTTTAGGCCGGTCTTGCTCATGATCAGATCCATCTCATAATCATTGGAGATCAGAATCCGGCACCCTTCTATGGCCTGAACCAGGTCTCTGGCATCCAGCATGGGCAGCGATTGTCCAGGGTCGAAGATATAGTCGATCCCCATGGCCTTACAGACGCGGGGGTAGTTCACCATGTCCTCAAGATTACCGGGAGAGACGATAACAAGGGTCTCCTGTGGATTGAGTTTGTCGAAATTCAGAGAGGAAGGAAATTCCATAGCGCCCGGGTTGAACCCGGTGATCTGGTTGTCGGCCCGGTCGGTGGTTATGTAGGCGCTGGCAGTAAATTCGTCCTCTATGATTTTGATGTTTTCCGTAGAGATCCCATTTTGGGCCAGCCACTCGAAGTACCTATGATAATCATATCCAATAGTAGCGGAGATTCCCGGCTTTTCACCCATCAGGGTGAGAGCGTAGGCAATATTGCCTGCCGTACCGCCGAATTTCTCCTTCATGCCCTTCACCTGGAAGCAAACGTTCAAAACATGTATTTTCTCGGGGAGGATATGCTCGGAGAAGTATCCCGGGAAATTCATAATCCGGTCGTATGCCAGTGACCCGGAAACAATGATATGCATATTCATAGACCTCTCAAATTAGTTCAAGGTTTGCAAATCATAACTTTTTAGGCCCAAAAAAAATTGAAGCAGGATGGCCGCGCTGTGCCCTCTGCGGTGAATATCCTTTTTTAGGTTTTAGCCAATCTTACTCTAAGGCAAGAAATAATGGTTAAATTTTAACAGGGCGATAAATGTTGTCAAGCGGATATTTGGCAGCAAGATAATCGCAAGATAACCCTACTTGACACCGTTTTCTTTTTTCAATAAAATGCTGTTCATATTTCACCCTGCGCTAAGGAGCACTTTTCATGGAAAACATTCTACAAAAAATGGAAGAAGCCTCTCAATTCATTGCCCGCAGGGTCAAAGCGAAGCCCGGAGTTGGAATTATCTTAGGAACGGGCCTTGGGGGCCTGGTGAAAAAAATCTCCCCAAGGCAATCATTACCTTATGAAGGAATTCCTCATTTTCCCCGCAGTACAGTCGAAGGACATGCCGGTCGCTTAATCTTCGGCCGCTGCTCCAACAAGGAAGTATTGGTGATGCAAGGAAGATTCCATCGCTACGAAGGCCACCCGCTATCGCGGGTAACCTTTCCCGTTCGGGTGATGAAAAAGCTGGGAGTGAAAATTCTTATCGTAACCAATGCGGCTGGAGGCCTGAACCCTTTCTTTTCCGCCGGCGATGTCATGGTCGTCTCCGACCACATCAATTTTACCGGGCAAAACCCGCTGATCGGTTACAACCTCGATGCTTTGGGTCCGAGGTTCCCTGATATGACTGCCGTCTATGACCAAGAGCTGATCGCCTTATCCGAACAAGTCGCTCTGGAAAAAAAGATCAAGCTCCAGCGGGGCGTTTACGTAGGGGTGACGGGCCCGAGCATGGAAACCCCGGCAGAAACCCGCCTCTTGCGGATGATGGGAGCCGATGCCGTTGGTATGTCCACCATCCCGGAGGTTATCGTGGGAGTCCATTGCGGCTTGCGCATCCTGGGCCTTTCGGCCATTTCCAACGTCAATCTTCCAGATTGCATGCAATCAGCCCCCCTGGAAGCAATCCTGGCCAATGCCGCCGTAGCCGGGAAGAAAATGATCGGCATCGTGCAAGGAGTTCTGGAAAAGATTTAGAGGAGGTTTCCTTGGGCCAACAAGTAAAAAAGTCTGCGGACTTGATCTTGACCAATGGCACCCTGCTCCCTCTGTCACCCGATTCTGAACCCATCATTGACGGAGCCTTGGCCATTGCCAACGGATGGATAACCGGGCTGGGAGCGAAAGCCCATGTGGAAAAATATTTTGAGGCTCGCCGAACAATTGATGCCCGGGGCGGTCTGATCATGCCCGGCCTGGTAAATGCCCACAACCACGCGGCCATGACCTCTTACCGAGGAATGGCCGACGACCTTCCCTTGGTGGACTGGTTGACCCATTACATATTTCCAGCAGAAAGTAAATCTGACGGCGATCAGGTTTACTGGAGTACGCTTTTGGCCTGCAGCGAGATGATCCGCTCAGGGACTACGACGTTTTGCGACATGTATCTTTTTGAAGACCGGGTTGCCCAGGCGGCCAAAGAAGCCGGAATGAGGGCCTTGGTCGGAGAAGTACTTTATGATTTCCCCTCCCCCAATTACGGACCTCTGAATAAAGGACTGGAATATACCGAAGCCTTGATCATCCGCTGGCAGGGTGACCCCCTCATCTCCGTTGCCGTGGAACCCCACGCCTTGTACACCTGTTCTCCGGGGCTTTTGGGGCAGTGTCAGGATTTGGCCGATCGGTATGGAGTTCCCATGATCATCCATCTGGCCGAGACCCGAAGCGAAGTTGAAGAAATTTCTCAAAAATACGGCAAAAGGCCTGTAAATCATATGGAAAA
>JAHJQK010000077.1 GCA_018819135.1 Pseudomonadota bacterium
ACCAGGTTGGGTTTATAGAGGTCCCCGAAGATTTTCATGTCGGACATGACCGCGGTGTCTCCCGCGTGGTAAACGGTGAATCCGTTTTCGAAGCGGATGATGAAGCCCACGGGCTCGCCGGTGTAAATCACCCGACCCTCTTCGGTAACGGAAGAGCTATGCTGGGCGTTGAGCATGGTGATCCGGATCCCCTTGGTCGCATAACTCCCTCCTTTGTTCATGCGGACGACATTCTTGAGCCCCTTTTTGGTCAGGTAGGTGGCCAGTTCGGCTATGACCACGGCCGGGGCATTGGTCTTCTGAGCAATGGCCAGCGTATCGCCCAGGTGATCTCCATGACCGTGAGTGGCCAGGATTAAGTCGGCCTTATCCACCTCTTTCTGGTCAGCCGGGGTTTTCGGGTTATTCTTTAAAAAAGGATCGATATAAACGACTAATCCCTGCGGCGAGACCAGCTTGAAAGCCGCATGGCCTAAGTAGGTGACCTTAACTCCTTTACCGATCTCTGCCGCCTGGGAAAATGCCGGAATGAAAGCGGCCAGGAAAAAGAAAAGGATAGTAAGGATAGTGAGAGAAAAATAGATTTTTTTGCTCATTTCAAAATCTCCTTTCTTCTTATTAGATTCTAGCAGGATACGGAAAAACCCCAATTTACCGTCACTCCCGCGAAAGCAGGGAACCAGTATTTAAAGACGATGGATTCCCCGCATCAAGTGCGGGGCAGGCTCTGCTTCCGCGGAATGACAACCTAAGGCCGAAAAGGACTTTTTCAGCAACCTGTTAGGGAGACATTCCGGTCAAAAAATTTAAAACTTCCGATTTCATCGTTTTGTTATTCTGCAACCCTGTTAAATGGTCGGTCCGGTGGTGTAAATCTCTACGGTTTGATCATAACCCAACTTTTCGGCCTTCACCGCTCGACCACTTCCAACTCTTATGAGTTCGGCATAGATCTTTGCGGTGATTTTTTCGACCGATATATCCCCCCGGAGTACTCCACTGGCGTCGATATCGATATGCTCTTTCATAACCAAACATTTTTGAGGGTTGCCAGCAACCTTGATCACGGGAACGATGGGGTATCCCTGGGGAGCTCCTCCCCCGGTAGAAAAAACAATGAGATTGGCCCCAGCTGCGGATAATCCGGTCATAATTTCGGCTTCTTTCCCGGGAGAATCAAGAATGAAGAGCCCTTTACCGGGAATCTTTTCTCCATATTCCAATACACCGCTAATCGGCATAGAACCCGATTTACAAATAGCTCCCAGGGATTTTTCTTCAATGGTCGTAATCCCGCCTTGAATATTCCCGGGTGTGGGTTGGCTCCCACGCATATCCACTCCCACCGCGATCACCCGATTTTCCATCCGCTCAACGATTGCAAAAATTTTAGCGGCTACTTCGCCACAAACTGCGCGCCGGGCCAGAAGGTGCTCTGCTCCGAAAAATTCCGTTGTTTCTCCGAAGATCACGGTTCCGCCTCTGGATAGGAGTTTATCGCTGGCTGCACCCACCGCAGGATTGCTGACCAGGCCGGATGACGCATCCGACGAACCACATTTAATGCCCATGACCAGTTGTTTTACCGGAAAAGGTTTTCGCTTGCTTGCGGACAATCCTTTTTCCAAATGGGCCGCCAGCTTGGTTCCCTGCTCAATCGCTTTCTTCATTCCTCCCGCAGTTTGAATGACGATCTGCTCCACGGTCTGTCCCCGTTTTTTTAGGCCCCGGAAGACTTCCTGCATGGAGACGCTTTCACAGCCCAAACCGATGAGTAAAACCGCTCCCACGTTGGGATTGGCGCCCAGGCCGATTAAAGTTTGCGTTACCCGTTCCACGTCCGGTTTCAGCTGACCACAACCCTGGTGATGAAGGAGCGGCCTGGCGCTTTTAAATTTTTTAGCGATGCGCCAGCCAACTTCGTTGGCGCAGAAAACCGTGGGGATGATGGCTAAATAGTTCCTTGTACCCACCCGGCCCTTGGGTCGAGAGTAACCCAAAAAAGTATCCATGTGAAATCCTTTTTTGTTTGCCACAGAGGACACAGAGGGCACAGAGATAAATCTAAAATCCAAAAATCAAAATGCAAAATCTATAATGATTGTTTGATATTTGGTTCTTAATTTGACTTATATCGGTGGACTCTGTGATCTCTGTGGCATAAAAATTTTTTATGCTCCGGGTTTAAACAAAGATCTCCCCAACTCAAAGGCTTTGAGGTTTAACTCCTCTGTTCCGGGGGGAACGCTTTCTTTTAAACAGGCCTTGACCAGGTCAACGTCAAGGATTTTTGTTCCTTCGACCATTGCCCCGAGCATGACCACGTTGGCCACCATCTGCCTGCCCAATCCCTTCGCGGACGAGGTGGAAGGAACGGGAATCTGTCGCCACCCGGGGTTTTCCTTAATTTTTACCAAGTCGGAGTCATAGAAGACCAGCCCTCCAACTTTGACTTCCCCGATTAATTTTTCATAAGCTTCCTGGGACATCACTACAAAGATATCAGGATTAACCACGCCTACGTAAGTGATCTCTTGGTCGTCGATGACCACATTGCACTGGCTAGCCCCTCCGCGGGCCTCCGTTCCATAGGATTGCGTTTGGGTGGCCTGCTTTTCGGCATAGAGGGCCGCAGTCTTGCCTAAAAGAATTCCGGCTAAAAGTAATCCCTGTCCTCCAAATCCAGCAAACCGAACTTCCTGGCGTGCCATAAATTACTCCTTTTGATGCAATTTTAAAAATTCCTGGTACCTTTCCACGATCCCCGAACGTTCCGGGCGGTACACGAATTCGCCAATGAGGTATTTCCCGGCTAATTCTTCCCGGGACACTTTTTCGGCTTCCTTCTGGGTAACCGTATGGTCTTTAATCCATTTAAGGACGTCCTGAGGATTACTGGTCTTCAGGACATACCGGCCAAAATTGGTAGGGCATTGCAACAAAACTTCGATGAAGGCCAGCCCCTTGGTCTGGATTCCTTTTTTAATGGAGTTGACCAAAGGTTTGAAATCCGTGGACCTCCAGCGGGCCACGTAACTGGCTCCTGCTGTTACGGCCATCTGGCACATATCGAAGGGGTCTTCGATGTTCCCGTAAGGAGTAGTGGTGGTCACGGCTCCGACCGGAGAGGTGGGAGCGACCTGCCCGCCCGTCATGCCGTAGATCCCGTTATTGAATAAAATGGCGGTGACGTCAAGATTCCTACGGCAGGCATGGATAAAGTGGTTGCCTCCGATGGCTCCGCAATCCCCATCGCCGGTGAAGCAGATGAAATTCATGTCTGGACGGGCCATCTTCAAACCTGTGGCCACAGCAAACATCCGCCCATGGTGAGCGTCCACGTTATCCCCCACCCAGGTGGAGTAGGTGATCCGGCTGTTGCAACCCACTCCTTGTACCCAGACCGTGTCTTTGGGGGTCAAGCCCAATTCATCGACGGCCAAAAGCACGGCATGAACCACTTGGCCGATGCCGCATCCCGGGCAGGCCATGTGGGGCATGCGCTCCTTGCGCAGGTATTTAGCTACTAAAGGATGCAGAACACTCGGAGTTTCGCCAACAGTACTCATTTATAAAGCCTCCTTATTTCGTTGAAGATCTGTGCAGGAAGATGGGGCTCTACGCCTCCCGAACCAAAGTGAAAGACTTCCGCCTTTCCTTTGGAAGCCCGGGCTACTTCCCGGGAGAGTTGACCATCGATATTCAGCTCGCAGACCAAAATGTTTTTTACCTTCTCCGCCACTTTGAGGA
>JAHJQK010000078.1 GCA_018819135.1 Pseudomonadota bacterium
CTTTCCCCCTCTTCTCCTTCAAATCCCCTGAGAAAAACGAACGGGTATTCCTTTTTCCATAAGAAGCACGCCGCTGTTTTTCAAAACTTTTAAAACCCCCTCCCCTCATCCCTCCTGTCGTCCTTATGGCGGAATTTCAGTACATTTTCAGTATACATTGACGGGTGTCTTTCATCTATGCTATAAGTCATAATTATCTATGGACCCCCACAAATTTTCAGCGGAAGATAAGAAACTGATTCGTAAGATCCAGGGAGATCTACCTCTATCCCTCATCCCTTTTGAAGGCGTAGCCCGGCAGCTTGGATGGGAGGAAAAAGAGCTTCTGAAGCGGGTCCGCCGTTTTATTCGCCGAGGACGGATCCGGCGTTTTGGAGCCATTTTACGCCACCAAAAGGCCGGTTACCAGGGAAATGCCATGGTGGTCTGGAAGGTACCGGAGAATCAGATCTCCAGGATTACGAGGGCGATGATCGCTTTTCCTGCGGTAAGCCATTGTTACCTTCGTCCTTCTTTGCCCCAATGGCCCTTTAATCTATACACTATGGTCCACGGCCCAGGGGCGCGGGATTGCCGCTTGATCGCTCAGCAGCTTTCTAAGGAAACCGGGCTGAAGGACTATCAACTTCTCTTTTCCAAACGGGAACATAAAAAATCGAGCATGCGCTATTTTAAATAATCTTAACCACAGAGAACACAGAGGACAAAGAGAAAGATTAAGGTAAGTTAAATTCAAAAGAAAAATTTGTTTGTTGTCCATTTTTCTATTTGCTTTTTTCCTACGGGTTCTCGGTGTCCTCTGTGGTGAAAGATTTTTGGAGGGCATATGATAACGAAAAAATCCAGAAAGCTTTTCGCCGAGGCCAAGAAGGTAATCCCTGGCGGAGTCAATAGTCCGGTGCGGGCGTTTCGAGCCGTGGGGCTTGACCCGCTCTTTGTTAGCCAGGCCAGAGGGTCGAAGATTTCCGATGCCGACGGAAAGGTCTACATCGATTATGTTTCTTCCTGGGGACCCATGATTTTGGGGCATGCCCACCCGAAGGTGCATCAAGCCATGTCCCGGGCTCTTGCCCATGGCTGGAGCTACGGTGCGGCTACGGAGTTGGAAGTTCGGCTGGCTCAAAAAATTTCTCAAGCCATCCCTTCCGTGGAGTTGTTGCGCATGGTCAGCTCAGGGACAGAGGCAGCGATGAGCGCCCTGCGCGTGGCCCGGGGTTTTACAGGTCGAGATAAGATCATCAAGTTTGAAGGTTGTTACCATGGCCATGCCGACAGCTTTTTAGTCAAAGCCGGTTCCGGGGCCATTACCTTTGGAATTCCAGACAGTGCTGGAATTCCCCCATCTTTAGCTGCCAACACTCTCATTGCTCCTTATAACGACCTGAGTGCGGTTCAGGCCATCTTCGACCAAAACCCCTCGCAAATTGCCGGGGTCATCGTCGAGCCGGTGGCCGGGAATATGGGGATCGTCCTGCCACGGGAAGGGTTTTTGAAAGGGTTAGAGGAGATTTGTCGCAAAAACGGGTCGATGTTGATTTTTGATGAAGTCATCACAGGTTTCCGCCTGGCCTACGGTGGAGTCCAGAAAATTTTTGGCATCCACCCCGACCTCACCTGTCTGGGCAAAGTGATTGGGGGAGGAATGCCTGTGGGGGCGTATGGAGGGCGGAGGGAGGTCATGGAAAAAGTTGCACCCCTGGGGCCCGTATATCAAGCCGGAACTCTTTCCGGAAATCCGCTGGCCATGACCTGCGGTTTGGCCACTCTGGAGATCCTCAAGGATAAGGGGGTATATAAAAAGATAGATAGCCTTAGCCAAGATCTCTGCCATGGGTTGGAGGCGCTTTTTTCCCGCAAGGAGGTCCCCGCCCGGATCAACCGTTCTGGTTCCATGTTCACCCTTTTCTTCACCGGGGAGGAAGTATGGGATTATAGCTCGGCTAAAAAAGCGGATGTTGGCCAATACGCCAAATATTTTCAGAAAATGTTGCAGGCCGGGGTCTGGTTACCCCCATCCCAATTTGAAGCCTGTTTTATCTCTCTGGCCCATACCCAAAAAGATATTATGCGCACATTAGAGGCTGCCGAGTCGGCCCTGGAAAAGTGGGATCTTCAAAAAACCCCTTGACAATATTTTGCGGGGTATGCCAAGTAATTTGATCTTGAATGAATATTCATTCATTATGGGGGGTGATGGCCAAGATTTAAATTCTGGGCAATCTCAGCCGGTTAAAATAAAAAAGAAGTAGGGGATGCCAGCCCGCATGGCAGTGGAGGAAGATAAGAAAAAGCTCTATAAGAAGGTCGTACGTTACAGTACTATCGGCCTGGAAATGGGCTTTTCTGTGGCCATAGGAGTAGCCATTGGTTATTTCTTGGATCGGTTTTTTAAGACGGGGCCGTGGCTCACTTTAATATTTTTAATTTTTGGCGTGATTGCGGGCTTTCGTAGCCTTTTTTCCTTGATGAAGAACATTGATAAAAACGGAGGTAGGAAATAGAATCGCAGTGGCAGCGCGGCAGAACGAAATCCGGAAGCTTATGGCCATTGAAAAACGAACTGCCCAGATTCTGATCCTTCTCCTCCTGGCCAGTTTGGCGTTTCAAAGCTGGCCGATTTCCTTGGGGATGGTTTTGGGGGGGGGCGTAGCCATCCTCAATTTTCATTGGCTCTGGCGGATTATGGAAAAAGTGATCTTCGAAAAAAAGAAGATCCATGGGCTGCAGGTATTGATTAAGTTTTTGACCTTATTGATAGTAATTTTTATGATTTTTCGGTTTACCAAAGTAAATTCCGTGGCTTTTATCATAGGCATTTCCACCCTACTCCCGGGCATTTTTTTCGGAGTTATCCAGGAATCGCTACGGGCGGAGAGAAAGGGAAACGGATGATGGCTGGACATGCCCCTTTTACATGGCTTTCTTACGTACCTTTCATCGGTGGGCTCCCCCATCAGGTTGCGGGGGCCCTTTTTGTGCTCTTGATTCTTTCTCTACTTTCCTACCTGGCTTTTCGAAAAATGGCCCTGAAAATCCCGGCGGCCATAGTCCCCTCCGGCCGGCTTACGCTGCGGAATCTATTTGAGCTTTTCACGGAAATGATTTTGAAATTCTTAGTCGACATTATCGGGCCGCGGGGCCGGGAATTTCTTCCCTTAATTGGAACCCTGGGTTTTTTCATCCTTTTCTCCAACCTCCTGGGGCTGGTTCCAGGTTTTTTGCCGCCTACGGATAACCTGAATACTACAGTAGCCTGTGCCTTAGTGGTTTTCTTTGCCACCCACTATTACGGAGTCAAAGCCCACGGTTTCAAGTACCTCAAGCATTTTCTCGGCCCGGTCTTGTGGCTGGCCCCTTTGTTTGTCATTATTGAAGTCATCACCCATTTAGCTCGGGTACTTTCACTCTCCATGCGTCTTTTCGGCAACATCATGGCTGACCACATGCTGTTATCCTTAACCCTGTTAACCCCTTCCCTGCTGGTGCTTTTTCTACCCCCCCTGGCCATGGTCTTGGGGGTGTTTGTGTCGCTTATCCAGACTTTTATCTTTATATTGCTTTCCATGGTCTACATATCCTTGGCGATCGAAGAGGGTGAACATTAAAAAGGTTCGAATTAAAAGTGGCAAGTCTTTAGCTACAAGTTAATCCCCCCTCACCCTACCCCTCTCCCCCGCAATCGGGGGAGAGGGTAGGGGTGAGGGGGAAGTCCAAAAAAGGAATTTCCTATACAATCAAGTTAAAGGTAATGAAAAGCATTTCATTCAATAGGAGGTATTGGATAATGAAGAAAAAAATGGTGTGGATTCTTTTGCTGACTTTGGCCCTAAGCTGTTTTTTCGCTTCGTTTGCTTTGGCAGCTGAACCCTTAGGCCAGGAAGCGAAGAAATTTATCGGCCTGGTTTGCGGTCTGGCTATAGCTATTACAGCCTCTTTTGGAGCAATAGCTCAGGGATTTGCCCTTGCCAAGGGCCTGGAGGGAATTGCCCGTAACCCCGAAGCCCAACCCAGGATTTTTATCCCCATGATTGTCGGGCTGGCCTTAATCGAATCGCTGGTAATTTACGCCCTGGTCATATCTATCATGCTTTATGCCAAACTTTAGTCCTGGTTTTCTTGGGTATACGACAGGTATGGCCTGGCGCGAATAGAAAAGTCCAGCCATGCCTGGCCATACCTGGTTCTATCATCCCCCAAGTTGACGCCATGCCGCCGGATTCAATTGGCCGGAAAGAGAGCTGCTTCCGGCCTCTTGAACTTCTGGGCCCAGTCCCGTGAGGAGTAGGATTGGGCAATCGGAAACAATTTACATCCTTTTTCCTCTTTGCTATTATTCAGAAAAAGCAATCACCGCTCTTTTTCTCTGCCCTCTCTGTGGTGCAAGATGACCGCGCTGCGCGCCAAGCGTAGGTGGAGGTTTTTTTATGCGTTCGATCTTCATAGGGCCCACCGGTAGCGAGCCGGGCCAGACGCTGGCCACCTGGGCCTTGGCCACCAAATTAAAAGCCCAAAGGGTTAAAGTAGGATTTTTCAAACCTTATGGACTCCTCCCGGAGCTGGGGCCCTCTACGGAAGGGAGTTTTTGCGACTCCGATGCCACCCTCCTCCAAGAGGTCTTGGACCTCGCAGAGCCGGCAGAGGCCCTTTGCCCGGTGGTGCTTACGGAAAATTTAATCGCCGAAGTTTCCAGCAGTCACGAAGATCGATTGATCGAAAAGATCGAGAAGGCCTTCCAGGAGATCTCCCGCGGGAAAGACGTGGTCTTGATCATGGGAGCAAAAGAGATCTTCTTTGGAGGTGGATTTTCCAGGCTTTCCGACAGCCTCCTGGTCAAATTGTTCGATGCCTCCGTGCTTTTAGTGGATCGCTACCAGAGGGACAATTTGACCCTTTACTCCCTGCTCTCGCTGAATTCCTTTCTTGATGGCCGGGTAAAAACCGCTATCCTCAATCACGTTGCCCCGGACAAAATGGATCATGTCCAGACCAAAGTAATCCCTTTCCTCCAGGACAAAGGATTGAAGTCGGTAGTGGCCATTCCCGAGAGCCCCATCTTGGCAGCTTTGACGGTATTCACCATCGCGGATTTGATCGATAGTCAGATTCTCTGCTGTTCAGAGTCTGGTGGTAATTTAATCAAGATTTCACCATCGGGTCCAAATACCTGGAGGGTCCCCTGGCGATTTTCAAACAGGTCTATAACAAGATCATCCTGGTCGGTCTGGAAGAGAAGGACCCAGGGAATAATTTGGTTGGCGGAATCATTCTCACCGGAGGGAAAAACCCAGGCGATCTGGTCTTGCGGGTAGCCCGGGAACGGTCGATCCCTTTAGTCCTGACCCGGTCAGATACTTTTCAGACCATGGAACGGCTGGAAAAGGCCAAACCTTCCTTGGGAGTAAGAGATGAATTTAAAGTTCGCCAGTTCCTCGAGCTGATGGATCAAGCAACCCCTTCAGACCAGTGGGTGGAAGCTTTGCTTTAAAAACAGTGTCAGTTTGAGTGTCAGTGTCGGTGAAAAAACCATGAGGGGTTAGCCATAAAGTTTTTTAATTAAAAGTTCCACTCACACTCACACTCACACTCACACTATTTAATTAATTTATGCCCTGGATCCACCGCATCAATCAGATGTCTCTTAGCGAGAAAGAGGGCCTCTACCGGCTGCTCATTCCCCCTTCTCTTTTTAAGCGGTTTCAGGTGAATCCCCTGACCTTCACCGACTATGAAGGCAACCGCCTGGTTCGCTTCTACTGCCCGGAAAGGGAAGAAACGGTAATGGTGGAAATGAAACGAAAGGGTGACGATCCGGACCCCGTCTACTCCATCCAGGTCTCGGATGCGGTGGACTTCAGCCAGCTCAACTGGGACTTTCTGGTGGTCAATGATCCCGACAGTGAGCGGTTCAACATCGACATCGATGACCAGGGGCGGGACACGCTCTGGGGGCGTGCCTCTCGTAATCTGCCCGAAGAGGAACGGGCCTTAAGCGCCGGATTGTCTCCTGGCCAGACCCGCAAAGGATTGGGCTTAACCCGGCAAGTTATTGCCGGTCTGGAATACTTCGCCAAAGTCTTGGACATCAAAACCATCAGCCTGGAGGCCCTTTTTTACCACAACGCCATCGTTTATGAGCGCTGCGGTTTCACCTACTTTGAAGGTTTCAAACGTATGCAGCGCATCCATCAGGTTTTCCAATCGGGCGGCCAACTCTTCCAAAAACTCGACGCTTCCCCAATATCTTCCGGCAGCCCGGCTTCGCCAGAACCATCCGGGGACGTTCCTGGGCCATCCATGATGGGGTGATCAGCGAGATCGATGACGATATTCTGGATGAAGGCTGGGCTTCCCCCAAGATGTACCTAATGGTCGGCAGACCTCGCCCGGTTTGCACTTTCCCCGACGCCGTTTATTGAAATCTTCAACGAGAGAAAAGTTTCTCCGCCCCATGTTCCACAAAATTCTTATTAATAGCCGATGGCGAGAATTAAATGCGGTGAGGATCATTTTCGCCATCTATGCCATCGGTTTTTTATACGGAACCAAAAATCATATCGAGGATATTTTGCGGGATGGTTTGCTGGGTTACCATTACGTCCCCTTCCCTGTGAACCTTTATTGGACGTTGTTAACGGTTCTGGATCCATTGGCGATCATTTTTCTTGTCTTCCTTCCTTTCTGGGGCATGACCCTTTCCGTATGGATCATGGCCACGGATATTGCGGTCAATCTCTCCGTCGCTTGGTATTATGATTGGCCGGCGGGGATATTCACGGATGGAAGATTAGGCCTGCAGATCGCCTTTGGATTATTTGTTTTTTTTACCGTGCCGCTGGCCAGAAGAAGAATAAAAAAAGTAATGAGCTCCTTGCCCACCTTTACTTTGCCGATTCATTGTAAATTCAAAAAGATTGGCAAGAAATTAAGTTCTCCTTGACATGGCCGTTTTCTTCCCTTAAGATTTACCTACAAAAATTGATGAACCCGTAAAAAGTCAGAAAAACCGTCACTCCTGCGCAAGCAGGAGTCCAGAACTGATTGAATTAACTGGATTCCCGCTTTCGCGGGAATGACGAAAATAGGATAACAAGGACTTTTTACGAGTTCATCAAAATTGGCTTAAAAAATTTTTAGGAAACTTGATTGTATAGGAAATTACTTTTTGGACACGGATTCACCCTTTTAGATCTTTACTATCTTTCAGGGTAAAGACAGATGATCAGGATAAACGAAAAAGAAAATCATCATCTGTGGTTATCTGCGACAATCTGCGTCCTATAAAATTAAAAAAGGAGGTAGGGACGTTGAGGAAAGCGATGCGCAAATACGTAACCTGGTATCTCGTGGCCGCCATGCTGGTGATCGGGATGACTCCCAAAGTTCAGGCGGGATTTTCCCCTTCGGAAACGATCGGCCTGGCACCGGCCGAACGATCTTCCGACCTGCAAAGGATTCAAAAGTTTCTGGAGGTAAAGATGGTCGGAGAAAGGCTCAAGGTGTACGGTTTTGCTCCGGAGGAAATTCAGGCCCGGTTGAATAGCCTCAACGACCAACAAATCCATCAAATCGCTTTGAAGATTGATGACTGGAAAGTGGGGGGCGATGCCGGCCTGGGGATTATCATTACCGTTCTGTTGATCTTTATCCTGGTGGTCCTGATCATCCAGCTTACCGGATATCGCATTGTTGTAAAATGAAGGGAATCTTCATCCACCCCATCGATCCATTCTATAAAATCCCTTTTTTCCTGATCATCCCTTTGCTCTTTTCCTGCGCTGGGCCTATTCCCGTTAAGGAATCCGGGCCCTCCCGCATCCTAAACAATGTACCATTTTACCCCCAGGAAGTATACCAATGCGGCCCTGCTTCCTTGGCGGCCGTGTTAAATTATTGGGGCGTAAAAGTTTCTCCCGCGGATGTTGCCGGTGCGATCTACAGCCAGGAGGCCCAGGGCACTCTGGATGTGGATATGGGTTTTTACGCCGAGAAGAAAGGATTGCAGGCCAGACAGTATCGGGGTGGGGGGGAGGATTTAAAAAACGGGATCGACTCGGGTGTTCCCTTGATTGTCCTGGTCGATTATGGGTTCTGGGTTTATCAGCAGAACCATTTTATGGTGGTGATTGGTTATGACCAAAACGCCGTCATCGCCCATTCCGGGAAAGAACGGGACAAGAGGATCCCTTGGAATCATTTCTTGAGAACATGGGAAAAGACAAAATTCTGGACCCTCCGGGTAACTCCTCCATGATCAGAATCCAATCCTTTAAAAAGAAATTTTGCCCGCTAGGCATTGCGCTTTGTACTCTGCTGCTTTTGTCCGGCTGCGCGTTTCCAAGGATTATCATTTTAAAAGACCCGCTTACTCCGGAAGAACATTTAAACCTCGGAGTGGCCTATGAGAAGCAGGGGGAACTCGACGCCGCCCTGAAAGAGTATAAACTGGCGGCTAAAAAGATCCCGGGAGCCTATCTTTATATCGGCAATGTCCATTTTTTGAAAAAAGAGTGGGACGAGGCCGAAAGAAACTACCAGAAAGTCATCAGCCAAGAACCCCAAAATGCCGATGCCGCCAACAACTTGGCCTGGTTGTATTACACCAAAAAGGAGAACCTCGACCAGGCGGAAACCCTTGCCCGCAAAGCCATCGAGCTGAATCCGGCGAAAGAAAAGATTTATAGGGATACGCTGGAAAAGATTTTACAAGAAAAGAAAGCGGGGAAGCTTTAGATGAGGAGGGCGTAACCCCGAGGCCATTGGGGGCCTTTATTGGGTAACAAGTACCCCTTGGGACACGGATGTACACAGATTATCAGGATAAACTAAAAAAAAATAATTATCTGCGGTTATCTGCGTAAATCTGCGTCCTATTAAATTTAGTCGTTCTGGACTCCTGCTCCCCGCTTTCGCGAGGACAAGCTTCGCAGGAGTGACGGCTTTTCTGACTTTTTACGAAATCATCAAAATTTTATTGACATGAAATCAAGGTCGTGTAAAATAAGAATCAATTTTTTCGGGAAGGATGAAGAGCGATGAGATCTCATATTCAAGAGGACAAAAAGAAGGGCAAGAAGCAGGAAGTCAAAAAGACAGGTGCACCCATCGCTTTGGGGATGTTTTGACTGATTCTTTCCCTCCGCCATCCCGAAAGCCATGGGTAATCTCCCATGGCTTTTTTATTTGTGGGAGATGCCGAGGGAAAAAATCCAGATTAACCTTGAACCGGTAATATTTTTTTTGGAAAAAATTGGATCTTTGATTCAAAAAAAGAAATTCTTTTTAGTGGACACAGAGGCACGCGGGTCGTTTAGATATCAAAAAATCAGCGGCGATCGGCGAAAATCTGCGTCCCAATAAATTTCATAGAGGAGGAAATATGCAACCCAAAACTTGGGCCGGATGTCACGTTCCACTGATTACGCCGTTTAAAGATGACTATTCCCTCGATGAGGCAGGACTTAAGAGACTGATCGATTATTTCATCGAGGAGGAGAAGTGTGACGGGCTGGTCCCATGCGGAACGACCGGTGAGTCGCCCACCCTGAGTAACGAGGAGCATGATAAAGTCATAGAAATCGTAGTCAAAGAGGCTCGGGGGCGTGTGCCAGTTATGGCCGGAACGGGGTCTAACAGCACGGCGGAGGCTATAGAAAGAACCAAGCATGCCGAACACGTCGGGGCTGCGGCCAGCCTGCAGGTCTGCCCCTACTACAATCGGCCTACGCAAGACGGAATTTTAGCTCACTTCGAGGCGATCGCCAAGGCTACCAAGCTACCCCTTTTCATTTATAACATCCCGTCGCGAACCGGGAGGTTGATCGAAACCAAGACCATGATCGAACTTTCCAAGATCGACAACATCATCGGGATGAAGGATGCCTGCGGCGATATGATGATTACCATGGATATAATGAGGGAAACGAGGGGAGGGCCGAAGAAATTCTACGTCCTCAGTGGTGAGGACGCCCTAACCTTTCCCATGATGGCTCTGGGCGGCGATGGAGGAATTATGGCCGTGGCCAACGTAATTTGTAGGGAATATTATCAAATGATTCATCTGATGCTGGATGGGAAAAGCGAAGAAGCCCGGGAGATTCAATACAAAACCTTACCTGTTGTTCGAGCCCTGTTCATCGAATCGAACCCGGCGCCGGCCAAAGAAGCGATGAACATGATGGGCCTGCCGGCCGGGAAGTTGCGCCTGCCGCTGGTTCCTCTCCGGCCCGAAAACCGGGAAACCTTGCGTAAAGCCCTCGTTCAGGTCGGGCGGCTCAAAGGGTGAGGCATTGAAAGATCCCGCGTTCCAGGTTCGTTCCAAGGTAGGGGTGGAGGTTCGGGGGCTGCTGGCCATCGTGGCCGGAGTACTTCTTCTTTGGTCTTGGCCATGGATGGCCTCCGCGGA
>JAHJQK010000079.1 GCA_018819135.1 Pseudomonadota bacterium
AATCCAGAGATTGGGTGAACGGGCCAAACAACTGAAAATAAAAAAGGCCCTTTTAGTCGCGGACCCGATTATGGGTAAACTTGGCAACACCGATGAAGTGCGGGGGATCCTGGAGAAGAGCGGCATCGCTGCGGCGGTATTTTCGGACGTAGAGCCGGATCCCCCTGTGGAAGAAATCGAGAAAATCGCCGAACTTTATCAAGCCGAACAGTGCGATGGATTGATTGTCCTGGGAGGAGGCAGTTCCATGCGGCCAATCTTGCCGGAAATCCCGTTGCGGTAAACGACCGGCGGATTATAGAAATTCTTAAGGAGTTTTACTGATCGCTTGCATCCTCTCCCCCGGAGAGAATGGATCGCAATTCCGGAAGTGGATGACCCGGGCGGAAGGGCAGGAAAGAGGAAGCATCGGCGGGAGGAGAAGTCAAGAACGGAATAAAGCGGAAGGGGCGAGGATCAAGGCGGCGATTTTACTCATGGCCCTGGAGATGGGATAACGGGGAAAATTGACGGGTTTGATCCAGCGAACGTTTTTTGAAGCCGGCAGGGTACGAGATGGCCTGGCCACAGAACAAAGGAAGGGTTTCATGGTTACTTGAATATGGGTGAATGAATGATCTTGGAGAGGAAGAGACCCTTTGATTTTGATTCTTAACCCGAATTTCTCCTGCAGCATTCTTCTCAATGCTTTCCTTTCTTTTAATTCTTTTGCCTTTTTTAACCCCCCTGCCCCCCTTTTTTGTTTGCCCGCACAATGGGAAACTGCCAGAGGCCTGCCAGGAGGCCTTTTTCTTCTTGGCGATTCAAAAGGAAACGTCCCTCTTGTTCCACCAAAGCAACGGTCCAAGCCTCTTTCCGGATTTTTTTGCCGAACGCTTTTTCACCTTCAAATAGGACAGGTATCCGGAGCTTTCTCTAAAGATTATATGGCCCTTATTCGTCTTTTTCCGTTATTCGGTCCCTTGATTCCACTTGATAAGTATAGTCTTGAACCAACCCGTTGCTGATGAATACTTCCATTCTTTGTCTTTCGAATTTGGGGAGTGTCCACCAGTGGGTAAATTCTTCCTTATAGTACTGATAAATGTATTTTTCTGCTCCTGAGGGTAATTTTTCGATCTTAGCGGGCTGGCCCAAAATTTCTACGACCTTTGCTGTTGTGATCTGGCCTTTGATAATCTGGCTTCTTTTAGCAGCGTCGATCCTTTTCCCTTCCATAATCGTTGGGCCGCAACCGATGGTGAATACCAATAAAAGAATAGCAATTAATCCGATGTATCTCATCTTTTTCTCCTTTCGAATATTTATGGTTTAAAGGTAGTTATTCTTTAAGAATAGCTTCTTTGCCTTCCGTACGCAGTTTGTAAGTTTGCACCACCCCGTCTTTGAGAACCACTTCTAATTTTTGTTTGTCCACCGCATCCATGGTCCACCAATGGGGATTTTTTCTCTCATACCGGTAAACATACATCTCTTCCCCGGAGGGCAGTCTTTCAACCTTATCGGGTTTGCCAAAGAGCTCTTCAACTTTATTGGTTTTGGTAACGTCAATCTGCAGTTGCTTTAGCTTCGCCGAATCGATCTTTCTCCCTTCGATAATCATGGGAGCACAGCCGAAGATAAAGGCCAAGAGAAGTACCAGTGACAAACTTATGTACCGCATTTTGTATTCTCCTTTCTTTTTTTAGAATTTGCTTTAAATCGTCACCATATTATAGCTAAAAATAAATAAAAAATAAATAGGGTGAATACCTTATTTAACCGAGAAAAATACAGTATTTAGAGCAGGGTTTAAGGCGGGTTCCTAAAGATGGGGTAATTTGAACCCCAATTTTATTCCAGATACGCACCTTTATCCGCGCTGGTCGCGTGTTTGGCAAAGTAGGCTAACCAGCCATGGGTAACTTTCGGCGGAGGGGCCTTCCATGTTGCTTTTCTTCGGTTGATCTCCTCGTCGCTTAATTCTACGTTTAAGCGGCGGCTGGGGATGTCGATGTCGATGATGTCCCCATCGTGCAAAACTGCGATCGGGCCCCCGACCATAGCTTCCGGGGCCAGATGCCCGATACAGGGCCCGCCGGAGGTTCCCGAAAATCTTCCGTCCGTAACCAAGGCCACGGACTTGTCGAGGCCCATCTCAACAATGAGGTAAGTGGTCATGACCATTTCCCTCATCCCCGGTCCACCCCTGGGCCCTTCGTAGCGGATGACTAAGACTTCCCCAGCTTGCACCTTTCCTGACAATAAGGCATTAATACAATCTTCTTCCTGTTCAAAGACGCGGGCTGACCCCCGGTGCTTCTGCATTTCCGGCTGCACCGCGGTCTGCTTGACTACAGAAATTCCCAGGTTGCCTGTCAATACCGCAATTCCTCCCTCCTTGTTCCGGGGGTTGTGCAGGGGTCGGATAACTTGTGGGTCCCTAATTTCAGCTTTTTGCAAATTGGCCGCAAGAGTTTGGCCGCTGGCGGTCATAACGCTGGTGTCCAGAAGGGACTCCATCGATTTCATGACCGCCTGGAGTCCGCCGGCCCGTCCAAAGTCTTCCATCAGGTAAGCCGGATCAGAAGGTTTTATCTCCATGATGGAGGGGGTCTGGCGGTTGATGCGGTCGAAGTCCTCCAGGGTAAAGGGATATCCCAATTCGTGAGCGATGGCCGGAAAATGGATGGCTAAGTTGGTTGAACCGCTGGTGGCGCAAGACACTTTGACTACATTCTGGAAGGCTTTTGGGCTCATGATGTCTCGGGCGTGAAGATTGTTGCGCAAGTTCTCCATAACCTTTCGGCCGGCCTCTTCGGCCAATCTCTCCAGAGCAGCATCGGTCGCACACAATCCGGAATTCCCGGGCAAGGAGAGACCAAAGGCTTCGGCGGCGATGCCCATGCTGTTGGCGGTTCCCATGACGCAACAAGCTCCCGGACCCGGGCAGGCACAGCTTTCTACCGTGTTTAATTCCTCCCGAGTAATTTTGCCCTGCTTGTACAGGACAAAATATTTGCCCATGGAGGAGATGTCTAATCGGTCTCCTTTATAATGCCCCACCGGCATCCACCCTCCCGTAACCAGCACCGTGGGGAGATTACAACGGGCGGCGGCGATGATCAGGCCAGGGATAATTTTGTCGCAGGTTCCGATCATCACCGCCGCGTCGTAACTGGCGTGTTCAATCATCATTTCCACCGAGGCCGCCACTAAGTCCCGGCTGGGCAGGAGATACTTAAAGCCCACGTTTCCCGCCCCCTGCCCGTCGCAAGGCGCCATCACATTGAAGATCGTGGCCAGCCCTCCAGCTTCTTGGATTCCACGTTTGACAGCCTGGGCAATCCGGTCCAGATGATAAGAGCCGGGGAGGATTTCGTTCCAGGTGTTGGCAATGGCCACCAATGGTTTTTCCAGATCGTGGTCCGTATAGCCCATGGATTTGAACAAGGCGCGTCGGATGTAATACTGGGGCACATCCGGACTCAACCCTTTACTTCTCAAATTGGAGCCCATCTTCTCCTCCGCAAAAAAATAAGAATTTTCACTGCCGAGCTAAAAAAACGCTAGGCGCATAGCGCTAAGCACTTAGCGGTCATCCAAGTCCTCTGCGTTCTCCGCGATCTCTGTGGTGTTAAAATAATCATTTGTTCAGCAACTTTTTCACTTTCTCCAGAAGGACCTGGGGGCGAATCGGCTTCTCCACAAAATCATCCACGGGCAAAAAGTCTCCGTCGGCTTGGGTGGAAAACTTCATCCGCTTTTTTTCCACAATGGCCGTGAGCATCAAGATGGGGATCTTGGCGTATGGGGCGTACTCGGATTTGGGATCCGGGTTGCGAAGCTGGTAGGTCACCTGGAATCCTTCGGTGATGGCGTCCATCATCACGTCCAGGATGATCAGGTTGGGATTCACGGCTTTGACCTGCTTCAGCCCCTCCGTACCATTGGCCGCTGTGTAGACTTTATAATGGCTGGCCTCCAGGGTCATCTTCAAGGCTTCTACGATGTCGGGATCATCGTCTACGATCAAGATTTTTGCTTCTTCCATAAATTTCCCTCCTCGGAGAATTTCTTTTTGATAACATACTCAAACAAATAAATCAAATGGGGTAAATTAACAGATCCTGGGGAGCGGTTCCCCAACGATCATGTCCATCAGGCGCGTCGATCCAATTGATGTGCGCAAAACGACTTTTCCTCCCGGCTCTTCTTGAACCTCCCCGATGATGGCCGCATCCTTTCCCAGAGGGTGGGCTTGCATTCGCTGCAGAATCTTTGCCGCAGCCTCGGGGGCAACGACCGCTACGAGCTTGCCTTCGTTCGCCAGGATCAAAGGGTCTAAACCCAAAAGCTCGCAGGCTCCACGTACTTCTTCTTTGATGGGGATCCGTTGCTCCTCCACCCAGATTCCCACTCCCGACTGCCGGGCCAGTTCGTTCAGCGTGCTGGAAAGTCCGCCACGGGTTGGATCGCGCAGGCAATGGATCTGGGGGGAAACTTCCAGCATGCTGGCTACCAACCCATTCAAGGGAGCACAATCGCTCTCAAGGGTAGTGGAAAATTGCAGGCCTTCCCGGGAACTCAGGATGGCCACCCCATGGTCCCCGATGCTCCCGCTGAGAAGAATGCGGTCCCGGGGGCGCGCCAGGCTTCCAGAGATACTCACCCCGCCGGGAATAAGGCCGATTCCCGCCGTATTGATAAAGATTTGATCCGCCCCGCCGCGGTTGACCACTTTCGTATCCCCGGTGACTATTTTTACGCCGGCTTCCACAGCCGTCTTTTGCATGGAGATTACAATCTTTTCCAGGGAGGCAAAGGGAAAGCCTTCCTCAATAATAAATCCCGCGCTCAAGAAGAGCGGGAGGGCGCCTCCCATGGCCAGATCGTTCACCGTCCCGCAAACCGCCAGCCTGCCGATGTCTCCTCCGGGAAAGAATACCGGGGTAACCACATAGCTGTCCGTGGTGAAGGCCAGCCGATTTTCCCCGAGCCGCAGTACCGCCATGTCGTCGAGGGGATCCAGGAAAGAATTGGTGAAAACCTTGACGAAAAGAGAAGCGACCAGCTCGTGGCTAAGCTCGCCCCCGCTACCGTGAGCCAGGAGAATTCTATCCGTCTCTAAGAGAACTTTTGAGCTCGATTCACGCATCATATTTATAAACTGCAGCGCAGGACCCCTCCGAAGAAACCATGCATGGGCCCACCGGATTTTGAGGAGAACAACCCCTGGCAAATAAAGGGCATAGCTGCGGCCGGATTAAGCCGCGGAGAACCTCGCCGCAGCGGCATGCCCCCTCTTCTTTGACCGGAGGAACTTGCAGGTCAAAAGCCCGGAGAGCATCGGACTCTGCGAACTCCTGCCGTAAAGCTAAGCCGG
This sequence comes from Pseudomonadota bacterium, assembly GCA_018819135.1. Taxonomy (GTDB): domain Bacteria; phylum Desulfobacterota; class SM23-61; order SM23-61; family SM23-61; genus JAHJQK01. The sequence continues at coordinate 5,366 of JAHJQK010000079.1, forward strand.
TCCCCATGATTAACCCCAAACCGCGCCATTCTACATCCGAGGGTTCAAACACCTGGCCCATGATCTGCAGGGCCCTAAGATTTCCTTCCGGATATACACCTCGCTTGTACTGGATGTCTACACGAGATCGCCGGCTTTTCACCTGCTGCACCAATATTAGGATAGAATGAAGAATATCCAGGGGCTCGAATCCAGAGATCACACACGCCAGGCCGTATTTTTCAGCCAGGAATTCATAAGGGTGGCTGCCAATGATCGCGCTCACGTGGCCCGGCAGTAAGAATCCATCCAGTTTTACTTCCCCCAAGTCGAGCAGGGCTTTCAAAGCCAAGGGAACGGTCTTATGTGCAGAGAAGACTAAAAAATTTATCACGCCATCCTTCTTGGCTTCCAGGACTGTGGCCGCCACGGTCGGAGCCGTGGTCTCAAATCCGACTCCCAGGAAGATGACTTTCCGCTGGGGGTTTTCTTTAGCCATCTTTAAACCATCCAGCGGTGAGTACACCACTCGCACATCGCGGCCGGCAGCTTTTTCCAAGGCCAGGGTGGAATGGGAGCCGGGGACGCGCATCATATCCCCAAAAGTGGCCACTATAGCATCTGGAATATGGGCCAGGGAGATGGCTTTGTCTAAGTCGGTATTCCCGGTAACGCACACCGGGCAGCCGGGGCCGGAGATGAGTTCGATCGTTTGCGGTAGAACTTGGCGCAGACCGTACCGGGCGATAGAGACGGTGTGGGTGCCACAGACCTCCATCAACCTCATCG
>JAHJQK010000080.1 GCA_018819135.1 Pseudomonadota bacterium
CCCCGTGTTGCACCACCGTAAGAGGTACTTGATTCCACGCAACCTACTGCTTTGACCTGAGAGAGGGCCTCTGCGATCTGAATGGTGGGCCAGGGTCTAATCCAACGGGGTCTAACCATACCTGCTTTGATCCCTTGCTCTCGGAGATGATTAATGGCCGACTTGCACGTATTGGCATGAGCGCCCTGGATAAAGAATGCGATCTCCGTATCCTCCATTTTATATTTTTCCAAAAAGGGATCGTAGTTTCTGCCAAAAATACGATTAAAATCGTCTGTGGCCTCTTCAATCACTTTTGGGACTTCTAAAAAGGTCATCGCTCTTTGAGCATCCATCGGTGCCCCTTGATCGGGCCTGATTTGTGGGCCGTGGGAAACTGGACAGAGAGGACTTAAGGGGTGAGGAGCCTTATAAGGGGGTAAAAATTCCCTTACCTGTGCGAGGTCTGGCAAAATGACCTTATCTGAAATATGAGAAAGGAAATAACCATCCTGACAAACGAACTGGGGGAGCATCACACGAGGATCTTCTCCCACACGGTAGTTGATCAAGGTATTATCAAATACCTCCTGCGGTGTTGCAGCCCAACCCATTAACCAACCCTGATCCCTCGCAGACATCGCATCGGTATGTTCCGAACCGAAATCACCAGGAGGATCGAGGGTCCTATTGGCAATGGCCATTTGGAGAGGATAACGACCCCCCGCTGCCGGGCTATACACTTCAAAGGCATAGGTGACCCCAACCCCGGAACTTCCGGTATAGGCACGGGCGCCAGCTGCTGAGGCCCCAAGCGCCACCGAAACCTGGGCGTGCTCACCTTCACCATGAACAAATTCCGCATCCAGTTCACCGTTAGCAACCATTCTTGCAAGCTCCATCATAATCGCTGTGTAGGGACGGATGGGGAATGAACAGATAACCTCCACTTCAGCAAATTTTGCCCCTTGGGCTGCTGCCGCGCAGCCACTGAGCATCTTTTCTTGGGCCATAATATTTCCCTCCTTCTCAAAAAGGTTTTTCTAAACGAACCACCCCGTCCTCAAAGTCAAGCTCTGGGACAGCAGTCAGGGAGTCCGCAGGACATTCATTGATACAAATCTGACAGCCTTTGCAAAACTTCCAGTTCCATTCCATCTGATCTTCTTTTTCATTGTAGGACCAGCAGGAATCCGGGCAGGCCCCATAGCAGGTGAAGCAACGAGTGCACTTCTCGTGGTCAATCACAGGACGGAAAACCCGCCAGTTTGAGGTGATGAAAAGCTCCTGCTGCTTAATCGGAGCAGGCGTGATTGCTCCGAAGGGTACTTCTCTATCTTTTGGAACTTTTATAGCCATAACTTTCTCCTTTCTTCCATTTCTCCTTCACTTTGATTCTTCATTCTGCATTCTTCATTCTGCATTCTGCATTCCGCATTCTGGATTCTTAGCCTCCCCAAAAATACTCGGCCCGAGGCTTACGAAACTTCTGTATTTTTACTTCATTATAACCACGGTCCATGGCTGCGACGTCACTGATAATCTTTGCAAGATTCTCTTTCTTCACCATACCCGTCACCTTGGCCATGGCCCCAAGGATGGGTGCGGCAATGCCAGCTCCAAGACCTGCAGCATCTACACCACCTTCTGAACCGGAGAAGTCAACCGTACGGATCCCAGAGATTCCATCAGCATCCACCGTGGCAATGGCACCTAACACATCCGCATTGGGAATGAATTTAAGCATATAATCGATCGGACGGTTTGTATTGATGACCAGAAGACCTCCCTCAGGCATCCCCCGTAGCACATTGATCCCTTTGATGATAGTGGGTTCAACGATCACCACCACGTCAGGATGATTGTTAGTGTAGAGGTACTTCATCTCAATTTCTTCGTCACTGATTCTGACATATTTACGGGTCGTAACGGATACACGGTCGGGTAGGTCTTCATAATTATCGAAAGCCTGGATAAATTTTCCCTCTTTTTTTGCAGCCTGGGCAAAGGCATTGGCGATATCACGGGCCTCTTTATCCATGACCACCCCTCGTGTCCATACAGTTATTTCAGTCATTTTAGCCATAAACAATACCTCCTTAAGTTAGGGTTGATCAGTCATACCGCCCCTTTAAACTAAACCTTGATATTATGACGGGATTCTTCCATTGGAATCGATGACCTCTTTCCACCTCCTTTCTTCTTATTGAACAAGATATGCTCTACTTCCTCTAAGTGCCGGCGCATCGCCTGCCGAGCGCCCGGACCGTCCCTCTTCTTGATAGCATTAAGGATTTCCTGATGGCCAAGGAGAGATTTTTGTTTTCTCTCCTCTGTTTGTAGATACCTTTCGCGGGTTTTACTCAGAAGGTCGTAAAGGGCAAGGAGGAGACGTTCCAAAATCCTGTTTCGCGCCATACGAGCCATGAGGTGATGAAACTCAGAATCCGTTCCGATCGGGTTCTTACCATTTAACACTTCCTTTTCCTGTTCCTTGAGGATTTCCTCCAGCTCATTGATTTCTTCGGGCGTCCCATTTCCCGAAGCCAGTTGGGCAATCTCTGGTTCGATGATTTTGCGCAGGAAAAAGATGTCGATCAGATCGTCTTTTTCATGAAAGAGTGATGCCGCCAGTGGCTGCACCAGGGCTTCTTCACTGGAAGCGATCACGTAGGTCCCATCGCCTTGGCGCCGATCTACCAGCTTCATCGTTTCCAGAGACAATATGGCTTCCCGCACAGTGGCCCGGGATACCTTAAAGGTTTCCGATAATTCTCTTTCAGTGGGAAGCTGGTCACCCCGTTTAAATTTCTCCTTCTCAATCAGATTCCGAATCTGTTTGACGATGTCCTCAAAGGCCCGTTTTTTAATCACGGCTTTTAGCATGCAGAAGATTCCCCCTTTTTTTGCACCATTTTGATGGCCTCCTGAAAGTGCTTGATGCCGATGAAAAGATGAGTCGATGGCCTTTTCTCGGGGGTATGGATTAATTCCGCAATCGCCACCATCGTTGCACTCCGACAGATAAAGGCAATTTGGGAGCCTACCATCCCTTCCGTCGATTTGGCCAACTTCGTCAAGTCTGTATCATCCCCTAAGGGTCTTTCCCGGGTGTGCACTTGAAATATCTCCAGCCGATCTTTTTCATCAGGAATGGGAAATTGCAGAACATAATCCAGGCGCCCAGCACGTATCAGGGCAGGATCGAGTAAATCTTCACGATTCGTTGCTCCGAGGACAATCACCTGAGAATGATCGCTTAAATTATCCAGCTCGTTAAAAAACTGACTGGCCACACGCTCGGGCGCCCCTTCATGACTCCCCGAACCGCGGACGGATACCAGGGCATCAATTTCATCAAAGAAGAAGATACAAGGGGCCGATTGTTTCGCCTTTTTGAAGATCTGATGAAGTGCTTTTTCTGACTCTCCCAGCCATTTGGAAAAAAGGATAGGCCCGCTAATGGAGATAAAATTCAAACCGGTTTCACCGGCCAGAGCCTTGGCCATGAGCGTCTTCCCGGTCCCCGAAGGCCCGGAGAAAAGAATTCCTCTCGGAGGTACCACTTTGCCGGCAGCAAAAAGATCTGGATATTTGGAGGGCCATTCGACAATGGAAATGAGGGTCTCTTTAATCTTGCTCAATCCACCGATATGCTGCCACTTCACCGTAGACCGTTCGGTATAAAATTCACGTGTCGCCGTCGGTTCAATCTCCCGGAGGGCCGTTAAAAAATCCTGCGGGGTGATCTGCAATTGGTCGGGGGTGCGGAGAATCGCTTCGAGATGATTTTCCCCCTCGAGAGCAAGGTATCTCCGCAAAGCAACCATCCCGGCCTCTTTGCACAAAAGCTCTAAATCAGCTCCCACAAAGGCATGAGTAATCTGAGCAAGGCGGTCTAAATCAACGTCCGGCGCCAGAGGCATATGACGGCTGTGAATCCTGAGGATTTCCCGGCGCCCTTCAACATTGGGAACTGGAAGAACAATCTCCCGGTCAAAGCGGCCTGGCCTTCTCAGGGCAGGATCTATCATTTCGGGAATATTGGTTGCCCCGATGACGATCACATGTCCGCGGGAAACCATGCCATCCATCAGGGCCAGGAGCTGGGCAACAACCCTTTTCTCGACATCTCCCAAAACCTCTGCGCGCTTCGGGGCAATGGCATCAATTTCATCGATAAAGATAACACTCGGCGCTTTTCGGGTAGCCTCTTCGAAAATTTCCCGTAACCTGGCTTCGCTTTCACCATAAAATTTATGGATAATTTCTGGCCCATTCACTCGGATAAAATGAAGTTTGGTCTCACTGGCAATGGCCCGGGCAATCAGGGTTTTACCCGTTCCTGGAGGACCATAAAGCAATACCCCTTTGGGGGCCTCAATCCCTAACCTTTCGAAAGCCTCCGCATAACGAAGGGGAAGCTCTACCATCTCCCGAACGAGTCTTAACTCTTTTCCGAGTCCGCCTATATCCTCATAAGAGACAGGCGATGGTGCCTCCATAGAAAAATCTGGCTTCTTTAGGAGGAATTTGGTTTTCTGATTGATGATGACTCCTCCCGAAGGAGAAGTGGCCTCCACCTTAAATAAACGTTCTTTTCCCCCCAAAAAAGGGATATTGATTTTGTCCCCCAACATCACTGGCACACCCTGGAGGACTTTGGCAAACATCTCTAACTCACTTTCTGCGGGTAACACATGGGTTAAATCGAGGGGGCTGATCAGAATCGTCGTCGCCGTTTTTCGGGGAATTTTTTTGACTCGTACCACCTCTCCTAAATTAGTCTGGGCATTGCTGCGGGTGATTCCGTCCACCTGAATTACCTTTTTTCCATAGAATTCTGGGAAGGTTCCGGTAATCCTGGCGACTGTCTCTTTGGCTCCCCTGATCTCGATCAAGTCCCCGAGGACGCCGTTGAAGGCCTTAATATCCTCAGGGTCAAGCCGCGCCCAGCCCTTGCCCACATCTTCAGCCAAGGCTTCGGCTACCTTTAATTCGATGTCGATATCCATGTTAGAAAGGTTTTAGTAGTGGCGATTAAATTGGTATAAAGGTTATACCATATGATGTTTCACCCGTACAGCATTTTAATCTATTTTGTCAAGGAGAAAATTCTTTCTGGTAATATAACATTCTTTGTTTCAGGAAAAAGAAATGGGGTACGCTTCAAGCTTCAAGAGATCAAGATCTTTTGTATGGATGCCTGGGAAGGAGACTACTGCTTGGCAGCCCGGCAAGCTCTCGAAGAGATCATAGAATATCGCATGCCCAACCCGGTCGATGCTTACTTAGGTCAATTACTCGCCCAAGAAATCTCCGACCGGTGCAAAACAAAAGAAATGAAAAATTTAATTTTATAGACTCATTTGATATAGGGGTTGTGCAGACGTTCATTTTTTATTGTCGAAGTTGGGGCAGGGCCGTAATTATGGCCGGGGTATACGATTGTCTCATCAGGAAGGGTGAGGAGTTTGGTTTTAATCGATTGCAACATGAGCGGCCATGAGCCCCCGGGTAGATCTGTCCTGCCCACCCCCCCCACAAACAAAGTATCGCCTGTAAAAACTGCCTGATCCCCTTGCAGGCACATTCCCCCTGGAGAATGCCCCGGAGTGTGGAGGACTTTTAGAGTCAGGTCTCCAACCCGGATGAGATCCCCCTCTTTCACGGTCAGATCAGCGGGGGGAGAAGGGTTGCCCCCAAACATAGAGAGCATACTAAGAGGGATCCGGGTGAGGAGCGGTGCATCTTCTTCGTGGATGATGATCTTGGCCCCGGTCTTTTTTTTTATCTCCTCGTTGCCCATGATGTGGTCGACATGGGCATGGGTGTTCAAAATATACCTGATCGTGATTTTTTGCTGGTCGGCAATGGCCAGAATCTCGTCGATATCGTCAGCCGGGTCGATGACCAGGCCTTCTGCTCCAGCATCGCTGCCTAGGAGGTAGGCAAAAACAGCCAACCTTCCCACTTCAAGCTGCTTCAGGAACATTCTTCCTCCTCATTCCTTTGGGATAACCCCGACCTGCGGACATAGCGTGGCTACGGGGCAAGCGCTGCATTTGGGTTTGCGGGCGATGCAAATTTTCCGCCCATGGAAGACGAGCTGATGGCAAGCCATGGTCCAGCGGTTTTGAGGGATTACTGCCATCAACTCGAATTCGATTTTATCCGGATCATTCGATTGAGCCCAGCCCAGACGGTGGGTGACTCGTTTCACGTGGGTGTCTACGGCAACGGCCTGTTGACCATAGGCGTTGCCCAGGATGATATTGGCCGTTTTCCGGCCTACTCCAGGAAGAGCAGTGAGTTCTTCCAGCGTGCGGGGAACCCCCCCTTGGAACTTTTGGATGATCATCTGGCAGCAGCGGGTCATATTTTTGGCCTTATTATGGTAAAAACCTGTAGGGCGGATTTCTTCTTCGAGGGTTTTAAGGTCGGCCCGGGCGAAATCTGCGGCGTTATGGTATTTTCTGAAAAGATCCTTGGTGACCAGATTCACCCGTTCATCCGTACATTGAGCGGCTAAAATGGTGGCCAGGAGCAATTGTAGAGGATCCTGGAAATTGAGGGTAACTTGGGCGTCCGGATACTCTTTTTTCAAGATGTCGAGGACTTTTAACGCTGTCAGCTTTGGCTTCAATTTCTGACCCTTTCTTTAGCTCTGTCCGATGTAGGTTTTTCCATATGCCGCTGTTGTCAAGGGTTCCCCTCTCCGATTAGATAAAGCCGATTGTACTTCTCCGATAAAAAGGACATGGTCACCGACCGGAAAAGATGACCAAACGCTACAGACCCATGAAGCCAGGGCGTCTTTTAAATAAGGAGCTCCTTCCTTTTTATTATCGATAAAAAACTCCTCGATCATGGGCTGAGCAATTGGGTGTTTGAATAAAGGCACGAATTTTTTTTGTACCCTTTTTAATAAGGCAAGGGAAAAAAAACCACTCTCCTGGATAACCGGTATCGCCGGCCGGTTGTGGCGGAGGGCAACCAGCAGCAAAGGGGGGGAATAGGAGATCTGGGAGACCCAAGAGGCGATCATGGCCCATGTCTGTTCATGTCGCTTTGTTGCTAAGACGTAAATGCCGTAGGGCATGTGGCGGAATGCTTCGGCGGTTTGGGGGTCCATGCAAAGCTCCTCGGGAAATCTTTCTTATTCTTAAAGGAAAGGGAAGCGGAAAGTCAAGTTTTTTCTCTTCTTCAAAATCATATAAAAAGAGTAAAATATAAGAAAAAGAGAATAGATTTTTCCGAATTTATATAGGGTTATTTATTTTGACAAAACCTTACTAAATTTAGTAAAATTTTACACGGTTAAGAAGCCGGCTGGAGGGTAAAATGCATAAAGCAAAGAGCGCGTTAGATTTGATTGGCTCGACTCCGATCCTGCAGCTCGGACGGTTGCCGCAAAAACAGGATGCTACCATCTGGGCCAAATTGGAAGGCTTCAATCCCGGAGGCTCGGTAAAAGACCGCATTTGCCTGGGTATGATTGAAGCCGCAGAGAAGGCAGGGAAAATTCGTCAAGGGGCCACGATCGTCGAGCCGACCAGTGGAAACACGGGGATTGGCCTGGCCATGGTATGCGCGGTCAAAGGATACCGACTGATTCTGACCATGCCGGAGACGATGAGCATTGAACGCCGGTCTCTATTGGCGGCTTATGGCGCCCAATTAGAATTAACCCCCGGAAACGAAGGAATGCGGGGAGCCATCCGGCGAGCTGAAGAAATTGTCCAAAAAAACGAAGGTTTTTTTATGCCTCAACAGTTCAAAAATCCGGCAAACCCCCATACCCATCGTGAAACCACGGCTAAGGAAATACTTTCCCAACTCCAAGGGAAAATCGATGCCTTTGTCGCCGGAGTGGGTACAGGGGGCACAATCACCGGTGTGGGGGAAGTCCTGAAGAAAGAGGTGCGGGGAGTGAAGATCGTGGCCGTGGAACCGGCCCGCTCTCCAGTTCTTTCCGGAGGAAGTCCGGGACCCCACAAAATCCAAGGGATCGGTGCAGGATTTGTTCCTGACGTCTTGAACACGGGCATAATTGACCAAATCATCACCGTCCAAGATGAAGAAGCTGCCGAAACGGCCCGGCGGATGGCCCGAGAAGAAGGAATTCTGGTAGGCATTTCTTCCGGGGCGGCGGCTTTCGGTGCGCTTCAGGTGGCCAGGGAATTGGGAAAGGGAAAGATAGTGGTTGTCATCCTTCCTGATACAGGAGAGAGATACTTAAGCACGGGTTTATTTGGAGATTTTAAATAAAGAAGGGAAGAAAAGGAGATGGGGAAATCAGAAAAGGCTGGGAGAAGTGTTCCAAGAAAGACCCACAGGAGTAAGGCAATCCCCCTGCAAAAGAAATTAGAAGAGGTTAGAAAGATCCTGCGGGAGATGGGCTCAGTTCTGGTGGCTTATTCTGGGGGAGTGGACAGTACGCTTCTTTTGCGCCTCTCCCACGAAGAGTTGGGAGATCGAACCGCAGCTTTATTGGCTTCTTCCCCAACCTACCCCGAATCCGAAATCGTCCAGGCCAAAAAGATCGCGGAGGAAACGGGCGTCCGTTGGATAGAAGTTTTTTCCAATGAACTATCTATGCCTGATTTTACTGGCAATACTCCCCGGCGCTGCTATTATTGCAAAAAAGAACTTTTTCGCCTTTGTCGAGAGAAAGCGGACACTTTGGGATTGGAGCAGGTTGTGGATGGCTCCAATTTAGACGATCGCGCAGACTTTCGTCCGGGGATGGAAGCGGCTCGGGAATTTGGGGTGCGCAGCCCCTTGATGGAAGCAGGTCTTACCAAAGCCGATGTACGGGAATTGAGTCGGTCGATGGGCCTCCCCACGTGGGATAAACCATCCATGGCTTGTCTTTCTTCCCGGATTCCCTACGGAACGGAGATTACGTGGCAGCGTCTGGAACAGGTAAAAAAGAGCGAAGAGCGCTTGCGCAGTCTGGGGTTCCGGCAACTGCGGGTTCGCTACCATGGCGAACTAGCTCGAGTGGAAGTGGAACCGGAAGAAATCGATCGCTTGCTGGATAAAAAGCTCCGCGCCGAGGTTGTCCGGTTTTTAAAGGAGGTTGGTTTCACTTACGTGACCTTAGATTTGCAAGGATATCGAACCGGGGCGATGAACGAAAGTTTGAGAGATGGAGACATCAGAAGGGCATAGGGCAGAATGAGAAAAGTTACCGATATGAAAAGGCTGGTACTTACCGCCCTTTTTGCCGCTCTGGCTGTCCTTCTCTCTGGAATTCATTTTCCCGTTGGGCCTACCAAGGTGTTCCC
>JAHJQK010000081.1 GCA_018819135.1 Pseudomonadota bacterium
GCCGCTATGCGACTTGCTCACGAAGAAGTATATGTAGTATAAAACTCCCTCTTTTGCGTATTTACGCAATAACGCAAAGAACGCAACTAACCCAATTACTCAATGACCAAATAACCCAATGACTCCTAAGTCTTCCCTTACACCTTGGACCTTGCCCCTTACGCCTTACGGCATGAAATGAGAAGTGAAAGAATTCAACAACGTCCCCCGGTTTCCCGAAAATGTGCGGATGGCGCGAGACTCATGTGAAAACGAGAGAAAATCAAAGCGCTATTCCAGCCGCAGGCTTACTTCCAATGCGAAGCATTAATTTCCAGTTACTTTTTGGAACTCACTTCCAATCCGAAGGATTAATATTCTTTTGAAGCCAACCAAACCAGAGAAACCATATGACTAAAAAAGCTCTAATAACCGGCATCACCGGCCAGGACGGGTCCTACCTGGCTGAGCTTCTGCTATCCAAAGGATACGAGGTTCACGGCCTCATCCGCAGGTCCAGCACTTTTAACACCGATCGAATTGATCACATTTACGCTGACCCACATGAACCAAGTACAAAGCTTTTCCTTCATTATGGCGATATTACGGATTCCGGTCAGTTGACCAACCTTATTTACAACGTTCAACCTGATGAAATTTATCATTTGGCCGCGCAGAGTCACGTGCGGGTAAGCTTTGATATGCCGGAGTTCACCGGAGATGTGACAGGGCTTGGTACCACCCGAATTCTTGAAGCTATCCGGAGGAGCGGCATTAAAACCCGCTTCTACCAGGCCTCCTCCAGTGAAATGTTTGGTTCTTCCCCTCCACCACAAAACGAGGAATCCCCCTTTAGACCCCGTAGCCCTTATGCGGCGTCCAAAGTTTATGCCTACTGGATGGTCAGAAATTACCGGGAAGGGTATAACCTATTTGCCTGCAACGGTATTCTTTTTAATCACGAATCTCCCCGCAGAGGAGAAACCTTCGTGACTCGGAAGATTACCCGGGCTGTTGCTCGCATCAAATTGGGAATGGAAAAAAAGATCTATTTAGGGAATTTAGACGCCAAGAGGGATTGGGGTTATGCCAAGGAATTCGTTGAGGCCATGTGGCTTATGCTCCAACAAAATGAGCCGGAAGATTATGTTATTGCCACCGGAGAAACTCATTCGGTAAGAGAATTTGTTGATCTTGCCTTTGCCCATGCCGGGATTGAAATTGAATGGAAAGGCCACCGCCTTGAGGAAAAAGGTATTATCCGTTCTTTATCCTCCGGTCCACATCCTAATGCGTTGAGCCTTAAACCTTTTGCCTCATGCAATGATAGTTCTTTAGCCTCTCACCCCTTACCTCTTACCTCTAACCTTAGCATCGGAGATGCGATCATTGAAATTGACCAGCGCTACTTCCGCCCTACAGAGGTTGACGATTTAATTGGCGATGCCAGCAAGGCCAGAATGAAACTTGGTTGGGAACCTAAAATAAAATTTAAAGAATTAGTGACCATGATGGTCGATAGTGATTTGAAAGAGCTTGAAGAACTGAAGAACTGCCAGGATGTTATCCAAAAAATGAGAAATTCGCGAAGATAATATGCATAGGCTGGAATAATCAATGGGTTTTTGGGAAAATAAACGCGTTTTGATAACTGGTGGCGCTGGATTTCTTGGCTCCTTTGTGGCGCAAAGACTCAAAGATCGAGCATGTGCAAATGTTTTTGTCCCGCGCAGTAAAGAATATAATTTGGTTGAGATGGAAGCCGTAAGAAGGGTGTACAGGGACTCAGCCCCGGATATTGTGATTCATCTAGCTGCCCGAGTAGGGGGGATTGGAGCTAATCAAGCTAATCCTGGGAGATTCTTTTACGATAACCTCATGATGGGCGTTCAGATGATGGAGGTCGGGAGACAAGTGGGAATAGAAAAATTTGTGGCTATAGGGACCATCTGCGCCTATCCCAAATTTACCCCTGTTCCTTTTAAAGAGGAAGATTTATGGAATGGGTACCCAGAAGAAACGAACGCCCCCTATGGACTTGCAAAGAAGATGCTTCTGGTACAGTCTCAGGCATATCGCCAGCAATATGGATTTAACGCTATCTATCTTTTGCCGGTAAATCTTTATGGACCGGGAGATAACTTTGATCCAGAATCGTCCCATGTCGGCCCAGCCCTGATCAAGAAGATTGTTGACGCCATGGGTGGCAAAGAAGCCACACTCCAAAGAATACACCAACCAGATAGACCAAACAGATCAAATAGACTATTTCGACCAGATCAACCTATTATCGTCTGGGGGACTGGAAAGGCAACGCGAGAATTTTTATATGTAGAGGATGCTGCCGAAGGGATTCTTTTAGCTACCGAAAAACACAATAAACCTGACCCTATAAATCTCGGAGCAGGTTTTGAAATAACGATAAGAGGGCTCGTTGAGTTGATTGCGAAAGTAATTAATTTTGAAGGTGAGATTATTTGGGATTCGTCAAAACCCGATGGACAGCCAAGAAGAATGCTGGATGTTTCAAAGGCAGAAAAAGAATTTGGCTTCAAAGCAACCACACCTTTTGAAGAAGGCCTCAAGAAAACCATTGATTGGTACATATGCGCCAGAGAAACCAAATAGACGATATAGATTATATATGTCCATTGCCTTTCGCCCATTTTTATGGATCAAACAGTCCAGATAGACCACATTGCGGCGTAGCCGCAACCAAGAGAAACTATTAGCTTTCAGCCTGTGGCTTAAGGTTTAAATTTTCTTTCTAAAATTTAAAGAGTTTTATCATTAGTAGTACAAAGACGGCAGGTCTCGCGTTGTTCAACCAGGTAGCTCAGTGAACCCAATAACCCGAGAAACGCTATTAACGCAATGAACGCCTTGCCTTTCTTGCTTTTCTCGCTGTTTCGCCCATTGCCTATTTTTATAACCTATCGCCTTTTAGTCTTATCGACCAAATGGCCAGATAGACAAGACAGACCAGACAGACGAGATAGACCAAAGAAACCAAAAAAGTGTTTTAGAACCTACATATTCCACAAATGGGCAAATAACCGAGAAAGAATAAAATAGAAAAACCAGATTAAATAAAGAAACTTGATTGTATAGGAAAATGTTTTTTGGACACGGATGAACACAGATTGTCAGGATAAACGAAAAAGAAAATAATTATCGGTGGTTATCTGCGAAAATCTGTGTCCTATTAAATTTAATGAAACAAAGGGTTAAACAATGAAAGTTGTGATTCTCGCTGGTGGACTTGGTACTCGGCTAGCTGAAGAGACCGAGATCAAACCCAAGCCAATGGTTGAAATTGGCGGACGGCCCATCCTCTGGCACATTTTGAAGCATTATGCGCATTACGGATTCAAGGAGTTCTTTGTGGCATTGGGTTACAAGGGTGAAATGATCAAACGCTTTTTTCTGGATTACTTTAATCTGAACGGAAATATGACGGTTCGTTTAGCAAAGTGCGAGGTTGAGCGACATGCTGGCATTAGCGATGATTGGACAGTCCATTTGATGGATACGGGGCAAGAGACGAACACAGGGGGCCGAATTAAGCGATTGGAAGCAGGGTTGAAGGACGGCACATTTATGGTGACTTACGGAGACGGTGTATGCGATATAAACTTGCAAGAGTTGATCAAGTTCCATCACTCTCATGGACGCATTGGTACCGCCGTTCGTCCTCCCTCCCGTTTTGGCGGAATGATTTTTGGTGGTAACCTGGTTGCCGAATTTAGCGAAAAGCCTCAAATTGGGGAGGGCTGGATAAATGGTGGATTTATGGTTTTTGAGCCAGCTATTTTCAAGTATTTAGTAGGAGACAAGAGCGTACTTGAAGTGGATGCCTTGGAACGTATGGCGGCGGCGCGCCAACTGGGCGCATACCGGCATGATCGCTTCTGGCAATGCATGGATACTCTGCGCGACAAACGTTTACTGGAGAACCTTTAGCAGGAAGGACGGGCGCCATGGAAGGTGTGGTAAGCTCATGAACGAGAATTTTTTCCGAAAGAACAATGCTGAAGTGGCTGCTGTGTATCGGGGCAAAACCGTTCTCGTCACCGGACACACTGGGTTTAAGGGGGGCTGGCTCTCCCTCTGGCTCACCCAGCTGGGAGCCCGGGTCATTGGCTATGCACTGGATCCGCCCAGCACTCCCAACCTCTTTGACGCCATTGGCCTTCAGGAGAAAATTACTCACATTCTTGGGGATGTCCGGGACTATGATCATCTTCTTTCGATTTTCCATCTCGATCAACCCGAAATGGTCTTTCACTTGGCGGCCCAGCCCCTGGTGAGGCTCTCGTACCAGGATCCACGCGGGACTTATGAGACCAACATCATGGGCACGGTGAACGTGCTCGAGGCCGTGCGTCACACCCCGAGTGTCCGCGTCGTCGTCAACGTCACCAGCGACAAGTGTTATGAGAACCGGGAATGGGTGTGGGGCTACAGGGAACAAGATCCCATGGGGGGTCGCGACCCCTACAGTTCCAGCAAGGGGTGTTGTGAGCTGGTCACGGCGGCCTACCTTCGTTCGTTTTTCCCGCCAGAACAGTACGGGAAGACGCATGGAATGGCCCTGGCATCCGCCCGTGCGGGAAATGTCATTGGTGGCGGCGACTGGGGGAAAGACCGCCTGGTGCCTGACTGTGTGCGGGCATTGAGTCGCAAGGAAGAGATTGTCCTTCGCTATCCGCAGTCCATCCGTCCCTGGCAGCACGTTTTGGAGCCGCTGGGCGGGTATCTGCTCCTCGGGGCCGGGCTCTGGCAAGACGGGCTCCGTTATGTCGGCTCCTGGAATTTCGGGCCCTCTGACAACGATGTCTGGACCGTGGAGGAGGTGGTGAGGGAGATCATTCGGTTATGGGGCCAGGGGAGTTACCGAGTGGAGTCCGATGGACACCCTCATGAAGCCCACTGGCTCAAGCTCGACTGGAGCAAGGCCAGAGTTCACCTAGGCTGGCATACGTGGTATAATATTCAGGCTGCCTTGAGTCTTAGTATCGACTGGTATCGGCTGTTCTACGCAGGAGATTCGAAAGAAGAGCTCTATCGCAGGACAGCAGATCAGATTGCACTCTACATGGCGGAGAAAGACAGAGGCGTATGATTGAAAAGATTATCATTTCAGGAGGTGAGGAGTAATGCAGGTCATTCGAACTATCAAAGAGGCCGATGAAAACGGGATCGTCCAGGTGCATCTCCCGTCCTCCTTCGGCAGGAGGGTGGAGCTCATCATTTTGTCCCTTACAGAGGGAGAAGCACAAGATGCATCCGGGCAGGAACTCATGAAGCTGCAAGAAACGTCCGGCTTCGCCCGGGGCGTGCTGGGACATCCCGCGGAGGATATCTGGAATGATCTCTGACATCCAGCCAGGCAGGGTCTATAAGATCCCCTTTCCCTTCACCGATCGCTCAGGGGCCAAAGCGAGACCCGCTCTGGCTTTGTCTTCCTCGGACATCCATGGGGATGTGCGGTTTGTGTTCATCACCAGAACTCCGCCCCAAGCCATGGAAGGGACGCTGGAACTCCAGCCATACCACTACGACGGGCAACCCCTGCCATTCAAGAGTTTTCTGAGGATGGACAAGGTCTTCCTGTTGAGCGGTGGCATCGTGCTCAAGGAACTCGCCCGGCTCAATCGTCGGGCCATGGCCGACATCCATCGGAAGATGATCCTTCAGGGCATTCCCGATTTTTATTCTCCTGCCCATGCCCAGGAACCGTTCATTCCCGGAAAATCCCGCATCCCCTATGGCGGGCGGATCTTTGACGAAAAGGAGATTACTGCCGCGGTGGATGCCTCCCTTGATTTCTGGCTTACTGCGGGCCGCTATGCAGAAACCTTCGAAAAACGCTTTGCTCAGTTCATGGGCGTAGGCTACTGTTCGCTCACCAATTCCGGCTCCTCGGCCAATCTCCTGGCCTTCATGGCCCTCACCTCTCCCAAACTGGGGGACCGCCGGATCCACAAAGGTGATGAGGTCGTCACCGTCGCGGCCGCATTCCCCACTACCGTTGCGCCCATCCTCCAGTACGGCGCGGTGCCGGTCTTTGGGGACATTCAAATCCCTACTTATAACATCGACTGCAGCCAGATTGAAGAGACGCTTTCCCCAAGGACCAAAGCGGTGATGCTCGCCCATACCCTGGGAAATCCCTTTAACTTGGAGGCGGTCAAGAGTTTTTGCGATCGTCACCACCTCTGGCTCATCGAGGACAACTGCGATGCCCTGGGTTCCCGCTATTTCATCAACGGCGAATGGAAATATACCGGGGCCACCGGGCATCTGGGGACCTCGAGCTTCTATCCGCCCCACCACATGACCATGGGAGAAGGCGGCGCGGTCTATACCAGCGACCCCACCCTCAAGCGGCTCGTGGAATCGTTTCGGGACTGGGGCCGGGACTGCTGGTGCGCTACGGGTCACGACAACACTTGCGGGAAGCGCTTCGGGCAGCAATTCGGCACCTTGCCCTTTGGATACGATCATAAGTACGTGTACAGCCACGTCGGCTATAACCTAAAAGTGACCGACATGCAAGCCGCCATTGGTTGTGCCCAGTTCAAGAAGCTAAATACATTTATCGCCCGGCGCAAGGCCAATTTCCAACGATTGATGGACATCTTACGGCCTTACGAGGACCGCTTGATCCTTCCCAAAGCCACAGAGCATTCGGATCCGTCTTGGTTTTGCTTCGTTATCACCGTCCGGGAGGACGCCGGTTTCACCCGCAACCAGATCACGCACTTCATGGAAGTCAACCGTATTGAGACACGCCACCTCTTCAGCGGCAACTTGCTCCGCCACCCGGCTTTTGAAAACATCCAGCACCGCGTGGTGGGGGATTTGACCAACACCGACATCATCATGAACAACACCTTCTTCATCGGAGTCTACCCGGGGATTGATGAAACCCAACTGGATTATATTTCAGACGTATTTTCAAGGTTCATGAAGGGTGAACGTACATGAAATAAAAGGCAGAGAGCCACAAAGAGTAAATATATTGTATAGGAAATTCCTTTTTGGACACGGATGTACACAGAAAGTCGCTTAGTGCTTAGCGCTATGCGCATAGCGTCTTTTTTGGGCTCATGACGGATTTTTGTGAAGTGTAGTAGGTAAAATAAAAGCATCTGGTAAGATATACTCCCAGTGTTTACCGGTAAATAAACAGAAGGGAGAATCCACCAGATGCGTCTTAATTGTTTCACAAAGCTGCTGGGAATA
>JAHJQK010000082.1 GCA_018819135.1 Pseudomonadota bacterium
ACCCCGCAGCTTGCTGCGGGGAACCAATGGCTGGGTTTCCAAAGGGGCGCCGCAGCCCTTTGGTCGAGGGCGGGGTAAATGCCCCGCCCGAGAATGCGAGCGTGCAAGGTGGCCGAAGGTCACCTTGCCGCGAGTTTACTAAAAAGTTCTCCTGGGATTTGAGGAGTTTTTCCGCCTCCTTTTTGACCGCAAAGATCCCCGAAGACCCTGGCCTTGGCCGGGCAGGATGCGGCGCAGTACGGCTGCTCCCCTTTCAACACCCGGTGCTCGCAGAAGATGCACTTTTCCACCACCCCCGGGCGCCGCACGTCGGCATAATCCGAGTGTTTATAAAGGGTGCGGTGGGGCGGAGTATCCCCTGCCTTTTGAGCCACCTGAGCGCCGGAGGCGGTTAACCCCTTGATGATCTCGGTAGTATCCCGGTAAAACCCATGGGGCTTGCTGTCGGCCTCATTGAAGCTGATTACGCTGTAGGCGGCCTTGTCCTTGTCCACGTCCTGGGTGCTGTACGGGCAGGCGCCCTGGCAGAGGCGGCATCCGATGCACCTCTCCTGGTTGTGTATGATCATTCCGTTTTTGTGCTTATGCATGGCCTTGGGGGTCACCGGACAGGCTTGCACGCAGGGCGCATCGGTGCAGTGGTTGCAGAGCACCGGCATCGTGGTGAAATTGACCTTGGGGAACTTCCCCTCGGTCTTGTATATGAAATCAGCCCAGTTGAAGGTCTGCCCCTTGGCCCGGTCGGGGGTATTATTTTCGGTCTTGCAGGCGATGGCACAGGCCCCGCAGCCCACGCATTTCTGTAAATCGATAAGCATCCCGAATTTAGGCATTAGCCTCTCCTCCTTTCTTTAATCTCATGCTTTTTCGATTTTTACGCCTGCATAACCGCCGTTTCGCGCGGTGCTGCCGGTTAGGCGTTCGTAGTCGTCGGGCAGGAGCTCGTTGTTGTTCCCGCCCCTGGGGGTGGACCGGGCGTAGTCCTTGGCCGCCACCCTTCCGTAGGCCCAGTGGCCCTGGCCGTAGCACTTGGTCACGATCCCGGGACGGACCCCTTCCCAGAGCTTGGCCTTAACGACAATAATCCCGGTGGGAGAGCTGACCTTTACGGTGTCGCCGTTTTGGATCCCGAGTTTGGCGGCATCCGCCGGGTTGATCTTGAGGACGTCATCCCAGCTCTCGTCCCCCACGTCCACTTTCTTGAATTCCTGGTACCAGGTGGCGTTGGCCGACCTGCCTTCCCGGTTCAGCCTCGATTTATAGTCAATGAAGGTGTAAGGATACTCCTGATCGCTGCCCCAACGTTTGGGCGGCTCGTAATGGGGGATAAAGGCCTGCTCCCCCTTGGCCAGGTAGCCGGAAGTCTGGAGAATGTCGTCGATGGTGGTCTTGTGTTTTTCGGCATGGCTTCCCAGGGCCTTTTTCAGGGTCTCGCTGTAGAACTCGAATTTCTTAGTGGCTGTGCCGAATTTACCCCCCCAGTGGGCCTTGAATTTGTAAGGCTCGGAGTTGTAGATGCCTTTTTTCTTGAAATCTTCCCACCCCTCCAGCTTGTCCCCTTTCAGCGGCTCCTTGGGGGACCAGACCGGTTTGGTCATGATCTTCACGGCGATTTCGGCGAACTCCTCGGCATTGGCGGGAGTCTTGCCGGTTTCCGGATCCTTGAACTCCTTGGAGTAGTAGTTGTAAAGATTATCGAATCCCTTAGCCTTTAACTTCTCGGCCAGATGCCAGTAGATCTCGGTCTCGTCCACCTTGGTGTCCCACAGCCTTTTCACCACTGGCTGCTGGATGGACATATAGGCATAGAGGCATAGAGGCATAGAGGTTGGCCTTACTCTTGAGGAAGGCGAGTTTCTCAGTGGCGTGATGGGCGGCAGGGAGGACGACGTCGGCGAACTGGGTCATCTCCGAAGGGTTAGTTACGATGTGAACGAAGAAGGGGATCTTGGCCATGGCCTTTTCCCACCGGTCCGCCCCGGTGCAGGAAAAGGCGAAGTTGTTCCAGTATCCGATGGCCACCTTGATGTCATAGGGGTCGTTGGCTAAGACGGCGTTGGCCACGTTGTTGGTCACCACCCCGCTGCCAGGCTTTCCGGAGGCCATAGCGGGGAAAGCCTTTGTTCCCCTTTGATCGATTTTCTTGTTTTTGCCCCCGGCCTTGGCAATCTCGTCAACATAGGCGTCGAACTTCGGCGCGCCAGCAGAGGGAACCTTGGAATCTCTCAGCGTTCCACCTTCGTTGTCCACTGATCCTAAAAGTCCGTTTAGGGCATGGATGGCAGTTGAGGTGTAGGCCCCTCGGGGGCTCATAACCGGGCCAGGGCCGAGCCAAACGATCACGTGAGGAGCGGCCTTGCCCATCCCCTTGGCCACCCGGATGATCTGATCCTTGGGGATCAATGTGACCTTTTCGGCCCACTCGGGGGTCCGATCTTTCAACTCCAGGTTCCACCACTTCACCAGGCCGTGGGTTTCCTTCTCTTGGAAGGCGGCTTCGTCAACGGTCTGCCCGGCCTGGAAAAGGTTTTTGCCGTCCTTGAAGTCTCCCACGAACTCTTTGCTCCAGAGACCCTCGGTAAGGACGACATGGGCTATCGCCGTTGCCAGGGCTTCGTCCCAGGAGATAGGGACGAACTTGGGGTCGATCCCCCTGCCTTTCTGGGGGTTGGTCCTTTTCATGGGGACCTTGATCCGGTCGGGGTCGTAGAGCTGCTGCAGGATCAGATGCCCCCTCGGGCACACCTGCCCGCTGACCGACTTGGAAAGCTGGTTGCCCCGGACCTTGACCGCCCGGCCGTTCTGGACAAATACCTCGGCCGCGCACCAGGTGGTGCAGCCCTGGCAGGCGGTGGGAATCCATGTGCCGGGTTGCGTACCTCCCTTTCCGATCTGGTCATCTTTCCCGCTGGTCAAGGCGTTCAACGTGCATCCACCGAGTACCGCCGCTCCCCCTACAGCCACACTTGCCTTCAAAAAGTCCCTTCGTTTAATCTGCATCATTTCCTCCTAACTTGATAATATTGATAGGAATTTCCTTATTGGACACAGATGAACACAGATTTTCAGGATATAAAATGCAGAAAATAGTTATCTGCCTTTATCCGTGGAAATCTGTGTCCCAATTAATTGAAAAAAATTATTATGGATCTGGAATTCCATTGGCCTTCATGATGAGTAGGAAATTATAAGAAGAGAAGGCCCACGCTCTCCGCAGGATGACAAAAGAAGGATCAGGCAAAGGCCCATGAAGCCTGGCGTCCGGGGGGCTAAGAAATTTTCCGGGGACGGAATCCTTGCTCAATTTCGTTGCAAAGATCCCGAATCCAATCGCCCTTGAGTGGTTCTGCTTTTGAATGCCGGGGAGTCTTGATAGGTTTCGGCTTTTCTTCTTGGTGGGTCATGATGATGATGACCACGTCCATTTTATCCGGAGCAATATTATTTTTCTTGGCGGGGGCAATTTTTTCTCTCAGCTTGGCATTCAGCTTCATGAGGAGGTTCATCAACTCGTTCAAAGATTTGGTGGAAGAGTTCTTTTCCCCGGGAGGTTCTTTAAAATGTTCCATGGCTTCCTTTCTTCGAATGATTCTATCTTACTTGCTTTCCCTTTTCCCCTTCTTTCTCCCCCAGCGGGGAGAAAGAAGGGGGATCGTTCGTATCCCATCAGGCGCGGTAGGAGATTCTTCCCGATACCTGTTCTTTATGCAGCCGGTGATGCAAATAGAGTCCTTCAAGGATAAATTCCAAACCCGAAGCCAGGGTAGCCGAGGTTTTATCGCACTGGAGCTTCTTCAAGCCTTCGAGCAAACCGTTCATTTCGCCGCTATGAGGCTGAATCTCATGCGCCTTCTCTTCGTAAACCGAAGATTTCATCCCTTCGGAAACTTCGACGGACCAGCCACCCTTAAACTTGACCAGGAAACCGTCGAATTGTTGCACCTGAAAATAGCGATTAAAGGTGTTGAGGGTAGCTTTGGCAATCATTTTTTCAATGAGGTTTTCTCCTCGCTCTTCGTCCACGGTCTCGAGTTCGATTTTGCCGCCGGTGGAGGCCACCAGAGAGGGAAGGTCACTGACCCGGGGAACCACTTCCCGTTCTCCCAGACGGATGGCTCGGCGGAAGGCGTTGCTGATGATATTTTCGTAATTGGAAATGGTAACGCGTACCGAAACCCCTGAACGTTGGTTGATTTCCGGGGACTTGCGGGCTAAGGCCGTGATTTCGGCGATAAGTTCCTTGAGGTAAGGGGGAATAATGGTCTGGAAAAGGCCGTCGTCGTCGAAGCGAGTCCTCTCCTGCTCCATGATTTTGATTTCCGCTTCCAGAGACCTGGGATAATGAGTGCGGATCTCCGAGCCATAACGGTCTTTCAAGGGAGTAATGATCCGGCCGCGATTGGTATAATCTTCCGGGTTGGCGCTGGCCACGATGTAGACGTCCAAGGGAAGGCGAATTTTATATCCCCGGATCTGCACATCACGCTCTTCCATGATGTTGAAGAGCCCGACCTGGATCTTTTCCCCCAGGTCAGGAAGTTCATTGATAGCGAAAATGCCGCGGTGGGTGCGGGGGATCAGTCCGTAGTGAATGGTTAATTCATCGGAAAGATAGCGCCCTTCAGCCACCTTGATCGGGTCCACTTCGCCAATGAGGTCAGCGATCGTCACGTCGGGGGTGGCCAGCTTTTCTCCATAACGGTATTCCCGGCTTACCCAGGTGATCTCGGCTCGGTCCCCCACAGCCTGAAGTTTCTCGCGGCAGCTTTTGCAAATAGGCTGAAAAGGGTTGTCGTTGATTTCGCAGCCGGCCATGGCCGGAATTTCTTCGTCGAGCAGGTTGACCAGACTACGCATGATGCGAGTCTTGGCCTGTCCCCGCTCCCCGAGGAAAATGATATCCTGTCCGGATAGGATGGCGTTCTCGACCTGGGGAATGACGGTTTCTTCGTAGCCTATGATACCGGGGAAAAGCTCCTCGTCCTTACGGATCTTGACGATCAGATTTTGGCGCATCTCGGCTTTGACGGTGCGGACCGTATAATGCGCTTTTTTAAGTTCTTCTATGGTGCGAGGTTTTCTATTTTTAGGCAATTTGGCCACCGGGTATTTCCTTTCTGAAATCTATAAAGGATGATAGTCGAATGACAAACTGCATTATAATATTTATAGCGCAGAAATCCTTGGCCGTCAAGGTAAAGGGAAGGGAGGCAGGGGTTGCCAGGATATTCCCAGCTCCGCAAGATCAGATTTTCCTTGAAAAATTTTAACCGGCAAGATAGATTTTAAGAAGCACCGAGCAGAGAAGCAGATCAAATGCTTTGACCTGCTTGAACTTAGATAAAGGAAGGCAGCGCCAAGCGGAGGAACCGATGAGCCGGGATGTGCAGGAAGAAGTGAAGGAGCTGATCTTAGGTCAGAAAATTAAAACCCTGAGGCAGCGAAGAGGGATGTCCCTGCAGCAAATGGCTGACCAGACCAATCTTTCCAAGCCCCTTCTTTCGCAAATCGAAAGCGAGGTTGTGGCCCCTCCCGTAGCCACTCTTTTGAAAATTTCCAAAGCCCTGAATGTGAACATCGGTTATTTTTTTCAGGCGGAGGAGTCCGGGAAAAGGGCTGTGATCGTGCGCAAGAACGAACGTAAACAGGTTTTTCGCCGCATCCACGAGGACGCGTCCAAAGTGGGGTATTATTACGAAGCCCTGGCCTACCCCAAGGCGGACAAACATATGGAGCCCTTTCAGGTCCAATTTGAAGTGAAAAAGAAAGACGATCTCCTTTTTTTCACCCACCAAGGGGAAGAGTTCGTCTTTGTTTTGGAAGGGCAGCTGGAGTTTAATTATGAAAACGAAACTTTTTTGTTGGAAGCCGGGGATAGTCTTTATTTTGATTCCAGCCTCCCCCATGCTTTTCGGGCCTTGGGGAGAAAAAATGCCTTAGCCATTGATGTCATCTATGCTTCTGACTAAAAATCCGAAATTCCTAACCCAAAATTTTTCATCCGGTTGTCCATCGTTGAGGGAAATGACTTCTTGCTTCCTGATCCTCCGCAAAGCTTCAACCCAGCCAATGAAAATCATATGCGTGTTTTAGGGCCGAACATTTTTGGCCTTTATTCTGCGGAAGCATCCTTGAACGCCACTTTTGGGAATTCGGAAATTATTCCCGGGCGGGTGGCGATTATCACCCAGAGCGGGGCTTTGGGGATCGCCATGATTGGCAAGACGGCGGTGGAAAATATCGGTCTTTCCGCCATCGTCTCCGTGGGAAATAAAGCCGATGTCGATGAAGCCGATCTTCTAAAATATTTGGTGGCCGACGAAAGGACCAAGATTGTTTTACTGTATGTCGAAGGCGTACACGAGGGAGAGAAATTCATCCGGGCCTTAAAAGCGGCCACCAAAAAGATTCCGGTTGTGGTGATTAAATCCGGGAGGTCGGAAAGAGGAGCAATCGCGGCGGCTTCCCATACGGGTTCACTGGCTGGGTCCGACGAGATTTTCGATGCCATTATGCAGCAATGCGGAGTGTTGCGGGCCGAAAGTGTCGAAGAAGCTTTCAACTGGTGTAAATTTCTGTCGAATACGCCGGCGCCCTCCGGGGAAAATACGGTTATCATCACCAATGGCGGCGGGATCGGGGTCATGGCCACCGATGCCTGTGAAAAGTACGGGGTGAAGCTGTTGGACGACGCAACCATTTTAAAGGAAGCCTTCTCCGCGATCACTCCGAATTTTGGCTCCACCAAGAACCCGGTCGATCTTACCGGTCAGGCCACTTCGGTCCATTATCATTCCGCGCTGGAAGAAGCCCTGAAAAACAACCTGATTCATTCGGTGATTGCCCTCTACGGCGAAACCGCCGTGTTTGATGCTGCAAACCTGGCGCAGATGATCCAAGAAGCAGACCGGGAGTATAAGTCGGCGAAAAAGCCCTTGGTCTTTTCCATTTTTGGGGGGGAGACGATTGCAAACTGTTTCCTCCTTTTACGCCAGAGCGAGGCAGCGGTCTATGGGGATGTTTATGAAGCGGTTTCTTGTCTGGGTTCAGTCTATTCTTATTATCATTATTTGAAGGAATATTCGGAAAAAGTCGAAGAGGCGAAGATCGATGTGAATTCCATCGAGCAAGTTTTAGAGAGGGCCTTGAAAGAAGGAAGGTCTTTTTTGCTGGCCAACGAGGGGCAAGCCGTTATGCGAGCGGCTGGAATCCAGATCCCCAAGAGTCAGATTGCTCGCAACCTCGATGAGGCTGTGCGGAAGTCGGAGGAGATCGGGTTCCCCGTGGTCATGAAAGTGGTCTCCCGGGACATCCTGCACAAGAGTGACGCGGGTGGAGTCGCCCTGGATTTAACGGGGAAAAATGAGGTCATGGATGCCTACCAGGCCATCATGAGGCACTGCCGGGCCTACAAAGCGGATGCGAACATCGAAGGAGTAGAAATTTCCGAGATGGTGAAGACGAGTACGGAGACGATCATCGGGGCGCGTCGGGATAAAATCTTTGGCCCGATCCTTATGTTTGGCTTGGGGGGCATCTACGTGGAAGTGATGAAGGACGTCGCTTTTCGTGCTCTACCCCTCAGCCGCCGGGAAATCATGGCCATGGTGAAAGAAATTCGGGCTTATCCTCTTCTGTTAGGAGTGCGGGGGGAAGAGAAGAGGGACTTGGACGGGGTGGTGGAGACGATCGTTAAAGTGGGTACCATCCTGCAGCAATGCCAGCGCATCTCGGATATAGAGATCAATCCGTTGGTAGTCTATGAACACGGCCAGGGAGTCAAAGCCGTCGATGTAAGGATTTTACTATCGAGGGTCAATAAGGGGGCATAAATGTATAAAGTAGTAATCGGATCGATGCGGAAGAGCGCGGGGAAGACCAGCATCATTGTAGGAATCGCCGGCGCTTTGAAGAAGAAGATGGCTTACCTAAAACCGTTCGGGGAGAGATTGCTGTACCGCAAAAAGCGCCTATGGGATTACGACTCCGCTTTGATCACGCATATCTTCGGGCTCCAAGAGGATCCCGTGGATATGAGTATCGGCTTTGATCACTCCAAACTCCGCTATATGTACGATGAGGAGGGGATTCAACAGAAACTCCGGGAAACCATGGCCCATATCGATAATGATAAAGAGATCCTCTTCATCGAGGGGGGAAAGGATCTGACCTATGGGGTATCGATATATCTCGACACCCTCTCCTTGGCCCGGTACACGGGGAGTAAACTATTTATCGTGGTCAGCGGCGAGGAAGACACCATTCTGGACGAAATCCTCTTTTTGAAAAAACACGTAGACCTGGCCGGGGTTCACCTGGGGGGGATTATCGTGAACAAAGTACAAAATCTTGATGGATTCAAAAACACCCACCTTCCGGTTATCCATAAGATGGGGGTTCGAGTGATCGGGGTGATTCCCTACCAAAG
Organism: Pseudomonadota bacterium; assembly: GCA_018819135.1. Lineage (GTDB taxonomy): Bacteria > Desulfobacterota > SM23-61 > SM23-61 > SM23-61 > JAHJQK01. The sequence goes on from JAHJQK010000082.1 coordinate 8,429, forward strand.
TGAATTAACCTGCTTCTCAGTTTATTACCTGGCTGACCGGTTATTCGCCAAAGTCATTACCGGGGAAGGCGGGCTGAAACGGGTGGTAAAAAATATCATCATCGGGGCTTGGTCGGCCAATGTGTTTCTGCAAAACCCGGTATTTAAAAAAGAGAACAAGCTGGTCATCACCGGTGGGGATCGGACGGATATGATCTTAGCTTCCTTGGAGAGTGATACCTCCGGGATTATCCTGACGAATAATATTTTGCCCCCCTCTAATATCATTTCCAAAGCCGCGGAGCGCAATATTCCCCTGTTAATGGTTTTTTCCGACACCTATCAGACCGCCAAGCAGATCGAAAACCTGGAACCGTTACTGACGAAAGACGACACCGATAAAGTGGAATTATTGAAGGAACTTTGCCGAAAGCATGTGGATTTAAGCGCCATCACAGGCAGTTAAAGAATCACCCAAATCCTAACCCATTCGAGCCTCTCGCAAAACTCTTGCCAGCAAGAGGAAATCGTCATTCCGGGCAAGCGAAGCCCGGCAGGGAGATTCAACATGCCCAAATTTATAAAAAAAAGATCAAAGAAAATAGGAATGCCCCCGGGAACTCTCGTGCATATCGGAGAGAAAAGAAGCGAGCGGACAAAAATCAAAGTCTTGGAGTACGACGAGGTGAATTTTCAGGAAAGAGAACTGGAAAACGTCGAGGAATGCTTCTTGTTCAAAAATGAGCCCACCGTAACCTGGATAAATGTGGACGGCCTTCATGAGGTGGAAATTTTGGGGAAGCTGGGCGGTTGTTTCGGATTGCACCCCCTGATGATGGAAGATATCTTAAACACCGACCAGCGGCCCAAGATGGAAGATTATGGGGAAGATCTTTTTATTGTTTTAAAGGTGCTTTCCTATGATGACCGTACGGGCGAGATTTCGGCGGAGCAGGTCAGCTTGGTGCTCCGTTCGCATGCGCTGCTATCCTTTGGGGAAAAAGAAGGAAGCGGGTTTGCCTCCATTCAAGAGCGAATCCGGGGCGGAAAAGGAAGACTGAGAAAGATGGGGGTTGATTACTTGGCTTATACTTTACTGGACATCATCGTGGATAATTATTTCGTAATCCTGGAAAAACTGGGAGAAAAAATTGAGATCCTGGAGCAAAAGTTGGTAACCAATCCTACGGCCCAGACCTTGCTGAAAATCCAGAACTTAAAAAGAGAAATGCTTTTTTTGCGCAAATGGATCTGGCCTTTACGGGAAGTCCTCAGCGGCCTGGAGCGGGGAGAATCCTCAAGAATTCAGGAGAGCACCCGGTTCTATTTGCGGGACGTTTATGACCACACCATTCAGGTGATGGATACCATCGAAATATTCCGGGAAATGCTTTCCGGCATGCTGGATATTTATCTTTCGAGTGTCAATAACCGGATGAACGCCGTCGTGAAGGTACTTACCATCATCGCCACCATCTTCATGCCCCTCACTTTTCTCGCGGGAGTTTACGGGATGAATTTTAAACACATGCCGGAATTGGAGTGGCAATGGAGTTATCCGGTGATTTGGCTCTTCATGATCTTGATTGCCGTATTCATGGTGATCAGTTTCCGGAAGAAAAAATGGCTGTGAAAAACAGAGTTCAAGGATTCGAGGGTTCAAGGGTTCAATTGTTTTATATTTTTTCACTCGACCCCTGGAATCCTTGGCCCCTTGAACCCTATTAAAGGATTTATCTATGTCAGAAAAATTTATCATGGCTCTGGATCAGGGGACCACGAGTTCCCGCGCGGTGATTTTCAATCGGCGGGGGAAGATCGCCAGTATTGCCTCCAGAGAGTTCAGGCAAATCTATCCGCAACCGGGGTGGGTGGAACACGATCCGGTGGAAATATGGGACTCGCAAATGGAAGCTGCCCGGCGGGCCCTTGATTTGCTGAACATTTCCCCGGCCCGGATCGCTGCCATCGGGATAACCAACCAGAGGGAAACCAGTTTGCTCTGGAGCAGAGAAACCGGCCAACCCGTATATAATGCCATTGTCTGGCAATGCCGGAGGACCGCCCCTCTTTGTTCTGCCGTCCGCAAGACAAAATTTGCCGAAAAAATCCGCAAAAAGACCGGGCTGGTGATCGACGCCTATTTTTCGGCCACAAAAATTCAATGGATTTTGGAGCACCGTAAATCCATTCGCCGGCCAGCGGAACGAGGGAAGATCGCCTTTGGAACCGTTGATAGTTGGTTGGTTTACCAGCTAACGGGCAAGAAACTGCACCTAACCGATTACTCCAACGCTTCCAGAACCATGCTTTATAATATACACCGGCTTTCCTGGGATGAAGAAATTCTGGAATATTGGCGAATCCCGGAAAAAATATTACCGACTGTGGAAGCTTCCAGTAAAATTTACGGATGCACTTCTGCCGGCGTTTTTTTCGGCTCCGAGGTTCCCATAGCAGGGATCATAGGGGATCAGCAAGGGGCTTTGTTCGGCCAAACTTGCTTCCGCCAAGGACAGTCGAAGAATACCTATGGCACAGGTTGTTTCCTTTTGATGAATACAGGGGAAAAGCCGGTGGTTTCCAAAACGAACCTTTTGACCACCGTCGCCTGGGGGATCGACGACAAAGTCGAGTACGCTCTGGAAGGAAGTATCTTTATCGCCGGGGCCGTTGTCCAATGGCTGAGGGATGAACTTAAGATCATTCAACAGGCATCCGAGAGTGAGCCATTAGCTGCCAGCCTTCGGTCTAATGACGGAGTCTATTTTGTCCCTGCTTTCGTGGGGCTGGGGGCTCCTTATTGGGACATGTACGCCAGAGGGGCGATCTTCGGGATCACCCGAGGAACGACCCAGGCTCATATAGCGCGGGCCGCTTTAGAGTCCATCGCCTATCAAACCCGGGATGTTCTGGAGTGCATGGAAAAGGATTCGGGAATCGAGCTGAAAGAATTACGGGTGGATGGCGGAGCGGTAGCCAATGAGTTCTTGATGCAATTTCAGGCGGATATCCTGGGAGTCCCGGTGGTCGTACAGGAAACAACCGAAACTACGGCTTTGGGAGCTGCCTATTTGGCCGGTTTGGCCGTCGGATTCTGGAAAGATCAACAACAGCTTGCCAGGAAAGCGAAAATCAAAAAGAGATATGTTCCCCGCATGACCTCCCGGCAAAGGGATTCTCTCTACCGGAACTGGAAGAGGGCAGTGGCAAGGGCCAGGGGTTTTTAAATTTTTCTTGACACCATACGACCTATTCTCTATATTAAGAACGCCTTAGAAAAAATTCTTATCATCCAATCTTAAAGGAGGGCAAATCAATGAAGAAGATACTTATTTTTCTATTCGTTACCGGCTTCCTCTTGGGAGCAGTTGCCGATGGCTGGTCTCAAGCCAAGGATTTTAAGTGGGCTACATCAGCCGCGGGCTCGTCTGGCCATAGGGCTTTAGTCAACCTGGCCGCGGTGCTGAACAAAGAAATGCCGCAATACAAGATCGCGGCCTTGCCCACACCGGGGGCGATCGTTTCCGTCAAGGGTTACGCGCAAGGGCAGTTTGATGGCTACTATGGCGCCGATGTCGCCTTCTATGAATTGGCGAATGATATCAATAGGTTCAAGGGTTTCAAAGCTCACATAAAAAGGCAGCCCGTCCAATCCTTCTGGACTTTCTCGGTGGAAGTAGGGGTAGGGATTTTAGCCAAGGACAAAGAAAAGTACAAGCAGTGGCGGGACCTTTCCGGGCAGCCAGTTTTTACCGGACCTCTCCCCTGGGATGTACGGGCCCATCTGGAAAGGGCTTTTAAAACGCTGGGGGTCAACCATGTATACCGGGAAATGGACCTGTCGTCGGTGGGTTCACAGTTAGAGGCCGGCAATATCAAGGCCTTCATTGCGTATACAAACGCCATGGCGACAACCGCCCCTTGGATCATCGAGATTTCCGTCGGCACAGACTGGGCCATACTCAATCCCAGCAAAGAGGAAAATGATCTGCTGCGGAAGGATGGGTTTTGGGTTGCCGATGTGAAACCAGCGGCCTTTAAAAGGGATATCCACGCCGAAAAGGCTGTCTTATTACCCTTCTACTATGGATTCCATGTGGGCCTGGAGGTGCCTGAGCAAGAGGTCTACAAGATGTTGACCATTATTGAAAAAAATGCGGCTGAGCTGGCCAAGGCCGACGCCGGCTTCAAGCAAATTAAGGAGGATATGCCCGGTTTCCAACGCCTGGGCGTCGAAGCGGCCCTCAATTTCGTTCCCATCCATCCCGGCCTGGCGAAGTACATGCGGGAGCGTAACGTCTGGGATTCCAAGTGGGACGGTCGCATCGCCAAGCCCAAGTAGCAGAGAGAGCTGCGCCCGGGTGTTTATGCTCCTTCCACCCGGGCTTTTGTATATATGAGATTTTTTCGGGGATGGGGCGATTCAGGACGCAGATGGCATTGTAACATCTAACTGCAGAAAAAAAGGAGGATTCCGATCCCATGCAATCATTGACCGGGGTTCTTTTCTCCCTTCTCGCCCTCTTTTTTTTCGTGTATCTCTTCCGATACTACCTTACCGGCGTCGGGGGACCAACCTATCTCGCCGTCATTTTAGTTCCGGTGGCATTCATCCTCTTCACCCTGGATAGCCTGCGCAAAAATGACTTTTATCCCAAGCTTAGGTCCACCACTAACTACTTTATTGCGGGCGGTTACATTGCCCTGTGCATTGTCTCTCTTCTTTACATTGGCATCGAATTCGAAGAGATCGGCACGGTACGAGCCGGTGTATGGAGCCCGACTGACCTGGTGGTTGGGGGCCTAATGGTCGGTCTGGTGATGGAGTACACGCGGAAGAGGCACTTCCCGCTCTTTATCCTCAACATCCTCCTGATCTTTTATGCGGTATACGGGTGGATGGTGCCGGGCCTGTTTGGGCACCCGGGGGTATTTTGGGAGCGAATCCTGAGCTCTATGAGTGTGGAGATGGCGACGGGAGTTTTTTCACGGCTTCCCCAGCTTGCCCTCACTGTAATCGGGTCTTTCATTCTGGTTTTGAGTGTCTTGCGTGCCTTCGGCTGTGTGGACTCGATCATTAATAGCGCTTCGCGGCTCGCTAACAAGTCGGCCCATGCGCTGCCGCAAGCGGCGGTCCTGGGGTCGATGGGGGTGGCGGCCGTGAGTGGGAGCGGAGCGGCCAATGCTATAACCACCGGCTCGGCCACCATCCCGGCCATGATCGCCAGCGGACTACCCAGGGTAAACGCCGCCGCCATCGAGACCGCCTCCTCCCTTGGTGGCCAACTCATGCCGCCGGTTATGGGAATTTCCGCATTCCTCATGGCTGACTTTCTGGGAACGAGCTATTTCGACGTCGTGGCGCGGGGGTACGCCCCCGCTTTGATTTACTATGTTGGCGTCATTGTCGGAGTCTACCTGATCTCCGTTCGTTACCAGACCGGCATAGCGGGAATCTCGATCGTGCCAACGGGCATCTGGGACAAGATCAACCTCCTCGTCTACGTGGGCGTTATAGGAGGGCTGATATTCCTTATGGGGATCTACTTCGTCCCGCCGATGCTGGCCGCTTTGAGAGTATTCGTGGCGATTGGTATCACAGTCTCGGTGATCTCCATCGTTAAAATCCTTTGGTCCCGCCCCCCCCGAGATCTCCGGTCCCTGGCCGCCCCCTTCCTCCGCTTCATTGACCACTTCGCCACGATGACCTCTGAACTGACTCTTTTACTGACCAGCCTGTCCATCATGACGGGTGTGGTGGTCATTACGGGAGTTACGACGAAAGTCGGGTTCCTTCTGATGGAGGCAGCGGGCGTCCATCTCGCGGCGATGATTCTGGTGGCCTTTTTTTTCGGAGCTCTCGTGGGTACCGGCTTGCCCCCGGCGCCTACCTATATCCTAACCGCCCTCGTGATCGCCCCCCCCATGATTAAGGTGGGCATCGACCCCTGGGTCATCCACTTCTTCGCTTTTTTTGTGGCCGTCTGGGGTGAATTGACGCCGCCGACCTCTGTGGTGGCTGCGGTGACGGCTAAAATCGCCGACGCCCCTTTCATGGGGACATTGTTCAGGGCAATCCAGCTATGCAGCGTCCTGTTCCTGCTGATGGGGGGGGTTTTTGCCAGGCCCGAGCTGGTGATGAACCCTGGGATGGCCCAGCTGGGCGCCATGGGTCTGCTCATGGTCGGCACGGTGGGCATCCAGTTTAGCATCCAGGCGAAATACAGCGACAAGAGGGGACGAGACGTAGTCATCAGGATTGTCCTGGCAGGCTTCTCGCTCATAGTGGTCTTGCACCCCAGCACGCGCCTGGCGACCCTGGCCATAGTGCCAATTGGAATGTTTGTAGGATACTGGTTGCTGAAAAAGAGGAAGAAGGGGTTTTAATTCGGACTTTTTTATCCGATCGTCGCCAGCTCGAGCTTTTCTTTCCACCGTTCCTTAAGAGTTTCTCTCATCAGAATATGCCCCGGGAGAGAGAGAGTAGGATCCCGGGCGATTACGTAAAATGCCTCCTGGCGGGCTTCGTGGAGTAGGTCGAAGTCCCGCAAAAAATTGGCCACCCGGAAGTCGGGTAGACCCGACTGCTGGGTCCCGAGTAAATCCCCGGGGCCGCGAATTACCAGATCCTCTTCGGATATCTTAAAGCCGTCGGTGGTCTGTCCCATCACCCGCAGGCGCCTCCCGGCATCTTCACTCACATGATATTTTGCAATTAAGAGACATCGGGAAGGATCTTTCCCCCGCCCCACCCGGCCGCGAAGCTGGTGGAGCTGGGAAAGGCCAAACCTCTCGGCATGTTCAATCACCATGACGCAGGCATTGGGTACGTCAATGCCCACTTCGATGACGATGGTCGAAACAAGGATATGGATGCGCCGGGCCTTAAAATCGGCCATAATTGTTTCTTTGTCTTCACTTTTCATCCGGCCGTGAATCAATCCCACTTTAAATTCCGGAAAGATATCCCGCTGCAAGTGTTTGGCCATCTGGGTGGCGTCTTTGAGGTCCAGGCGCTCGGATTCCTCAACCAGAGGGTATACCACGTAGGCTTGCTTCCCCTTGCCAATCTCTTCCCGCAGGATGCGGTAGACGCGGAATCGTTCCTTTTCATTGAAAAGGTGGGTAGCGATGGTTCCTCGGCCCGGAGGGAGCTGGTCGATCACGGAAACCTCCAGATCACCGTAAAGGGTCATAGCCAGCGTACGGGGGATGGGGGTTGCGGTCATGACCAGAACGTCGGGGGAGTATCCCTTTTTTTTCAAGGTTGCGCGCTGCATAACTCCGAACTTATGCTGTTCATCGATGACGGCCAGGCCCAGTTTTTGAAATTCTACCCCTTCCTGGATGAGGGCGTGGGTTCCAATGACGATATGAATTTCCCCTTGGCCAATCTGCCGGTACAGGATTTCTTTCTGGTTTTTTTTCAGGCTGCTGGTGAGAAGAGCAGCTCGCAGGCCGAGTTTTTCCACCAGGGGACGAAGGTTGAGAAAGTGTTGCTCGGCCAAAATTTCTGTAGGGGCCATCATGGCCACTTGGTATCCTCCTTCAATAGCCATGAGTCCAGCCATCAAGGCTACGATGGTTTTACCACTCCCTACGTCTCCCTGGAGAAGGCGATTCATCGGGTGAGGCTGGCGCATATCCGATTCGATATCCGTAAGGACACGTTCCTGTGCCGAGGTGAGGACAAAAGGAAGAAGTTCCCGGAGTTGTTGGGTGTAACGGTGCGAGATGGGAAAGGCAATGCCTTTTTCCATCAGGGTCCCGCTGCGGCGCAGGGCCAGGCCTAATTCCATAAAGAAAAAATCATCGAAGATCAATCGGCGATGAGAGGGAGCTTTCCCTTCCAGGAGCAAAGCAATGTCTTCATCCGGGTCGGGAAAGTGCGCCCTGCGCAATGCCTCTGCAAGAGGGATCAGACGCTGACGCCGGCAGATCTCCTCAGGGATCCCGCTGAAAGCCTGAGCAGCAAAAAGGTCAACTACCTTTTTCATAATGCGGCGGATCAGACGCTGACGCTGGTATAGTCCTTCGGTTTCTGAGTAAATAGGAACGATGCGCCCGAAATGCAAGGAGTCTTCCACATCGCCTTTGCCGCGGGGGGTTCCTTCCGTGTGGGACGGTTCTTCGCCTTCTTCGACGATCTCCAGTTCAGGGTGGTGGATCTCTTTCTGAAAATGATAAAGGATGACCTCCCCGGAAAGGATCAGGCGCATCCCTTTATGGAAGCGGCCTTTCATGTAACGGGGGTTGAAGTTAAACCATTTGGCCACCAGCGTTCCCGTTTCATCGCTGATCAACATTTCAAAAGTCCGGCGCCTGCGGCGCACGACCATCTCTGCGCTCAGTACTGTGCCGATTACAGTTTCCATTTTGCCTACTTGAAGTTGGGAGATGGTTTTGATCTGCCGGCGGTCTTCGTAAGACCGGGGGAGAAAAAAAAGGGCATCATCCACCGTGCGAATATTTTTTTTCTTCAGGATTTCGGAGAGGCGAGGCCCCACCCCTTTAATAAACTGGATAGGGGTCTGTAAGTCTTTGCGCTGCTGGAGAAATTCCGCCAAAGCCGGTTGGGGTTGGACTGGCCAAGGAGTTGGATCTTCGGCCTTGAGCTTAAGGGATATTTTCTGGAATTCCATGATCCGGGCTTTTTTCAGGGCCAGCTCCAGGCCATCGAACCCCGTTACAGTAGCACCCAATTGCTGGATGAGTTTTTTCTGGGCTTCATTAAGAGGAAGGGACGAGGCCTTATCCAGCCAGTGGATCATATAGGGTTCCAGGGCTTTTAAAGTTTTCAGGTTGGCATAATCGTTTCCGGAAGCAAACCGGAGGGGCTTTTCCATGGCTTCAAGAATGCGTTTTAAATCCTCCGACGGCATCGTTAGCAATTCCCATCCTTAAATTATTTCTTAAAGTTTTATACTGCGAAATATCCGTCAAAGTCAATAACATTAAGAAAGCATTGAAAAAAATGTAACTTCTTGTTATGGCTTAATTGGCACTCCGTAAAAGTAGGATAAACAAGAAGGTTCCTTCTGACCGAAGGCGGTCGGGAGGAACACGCCCGCGTCTGAGGGCAGCGTGTTCTACGCCTGCGGCGGGCGAACACGCTGCTGGAGCAGACGGACCTTCGGCCCGCCGCTCAGCCGCAAGCACGTTAGCGAGAGGAGAGAACGTTGAATTTCATCATTTTCAATGCCATTCTTCTATTTGCGGGATTTCTCGCTGTTTTGATTTTCTCCATTGGTTTGATAGCATGCATTGCCCCGATGGCACTGTTTGCAAAATCAGAGAGTCCGCCAAAGGTAGTTATGCTTCCTCTTTTAAGTATTGCAGGTGCCTATCAGATTTACTTTTGGGGCTTTTGGTCCGCTTTCTGTGTCGCTATGACGTTCAAGTTTACCCAGATCCCTGAAGTAACCTGGGATTGGCTGTATTGGATTACAGGATTCATGTGGTGCATCTCAGTGATTGGTTGGCTGGCCCATAAGGAGAAGCAGAGCAGTCAGCCTCTTAAGAGTCACGCGGAATTCAAAAAGGAACAACACTCTATTCGCTTATTGCTATTGTAGCCTTTTTAGCCTTCGCTTTTTTCCCCTCACTCATATTACCACCCTATGGCTGGGCGTTGAAGCCTTTTGGATTGCACGGGATGTATGTCCGACCGATTCAATAAGCTTTTCGACTAGAAAAAGAACAGTGCCCCCCGCAGATCATTTTGAAAAAAGAAAAAAAGACGAAAGCATATCAATCGTCTCCATCGGATCGCCGGTTAATCCGGCTCCCGGTGAGCCTCCGCGTTAGCCGCACGCCCTTATTGCCAAACGCCAAACCATCTTAGGATGTCAGCATAACCGATTGTTTATCGAAAGCAATACAGAGTCTTGAGGGCTTATCCGTAGGTAAAGCCTTTGGCAAACGGCGCGGGAGATGGCGATACCATGCGGGCTATAGTCGGTGGGATCGTGGCTTTGTCGGCCAATGAAATACCACCACAGTGGTTGCAACAGCGTGAACCCCTGCCTGTCTGGTAAGAGTCCTGGAAATTTCTATTTTTCCTACAAGATTTATGATATAAAATTGATAATTCCATGGTCCGCGGGAACTACGCTTCCGGCAGCGATGCGGAAATTATGGAAATGAAAGCAGTAGGCTTTATCAAGAATATCCAGAGAGAAAAGACCGTTCTCGGCGAAAGGGGAAGGATTTGAAAGGCCAGGTTACTTATAAGAGTGCCGGAGTGGATATCGATGCCGGGAACAAGTTCGTCGATTTAATCCGGCCGATGGTTCGCAAGACTTTTCGGCCCGAGGTGATCACGGACATCGGGGGGTTTGGGGGTCTTTTTTCTTTCCCGGCAAAAAAATATAAAGACCCTGTCCTGGTCTCCTCCACGGACGGAGTCGGCACCAAATTGAAAGTGGCTTTTATGGTGGGCAAGCACGACACGGTGGGCATAGATTTGGTCGCCATGTGCGTCAATGACATTGTCGTCCAGGGGGCGGAACCCCTTTTTCTCTTGGATTATCTGGCTACGGGCAAACTCTCCTTGGAAGTTTCTACCCAGATCATCAAAGGGGTGGCCAGCGGGTGCAAAGAAGCGGGATGCGCCTTGATCGGGGGAGAGACAGCGGAAATGCCCTCTTTCTATAAAGAAGGAGAATATGATCTGGCCGGTTTCACCGTGGGGGTCGTGGAGAGGAAAAAAATCATCGACGGCTCTACCATCCGGGCAGGGGATCAACTTATCGGCATCGGATCCAGCGGGCTGCACAGCAATGGTTATTCTCTGGCGCGTAAAGTGCTCTTCGAACGGATGCGGTTGAAACCGAATCGCCAGGTTCCAGGTCTTTCCCGCACGGTTGGCGAGGAGTTGCTAATGCCCACCCGCATTTATGTCAAGCCTGTCCTCAACCTGCTGGCCAATTTCCATATCCACGGGATCGCCCACATTACCGGTGGAGGGATCACGGATAATCTGCCCAGGGTCATCCCCAAGGGATGTAAAGCGGAGATCCATAAGGACACCTGGCCCGTACATCCCATCTTCCGGATCATTCAGGAAGGGGGAAACGTACCGGAAGCGGAGATGCTCCGTACTTTTAACAACGGCATCGGGATGATTTTAGCCGTCCCGCTTAAGGAAGCCGCAGGAGTCATCTCTCGACTTAAAGGATTGAAAGAGAAGGCTTACCCGATTGGAGAAATCGTAAAAGCCAAACCAAAGGAGAATGCAGTCCAGTACCAGTGAGGAGAAATATGGTTAATCTGGGAATTCTGGTTTCGGGGAGCGGTTCAAACCTGCAAGCGATTATCGATAACATCGAAGCAGGTCGGGTGGATGCCAAGATTAAAGTCGTTGTCAGCAATGTTCCCGACGTGTATGCCCTGGAGCGGGCCAGGAAACATAATATTCCTTCTGTAGTCATCTGCCATAAGGAATTCAAGACCCGGGAAGAGTTTGACCAAAGGTTGGTGGAGATTTTAAAGGCTCATGAAGTGGAACTGGTCGTTCTGGCGGGGTTCATGCGCATTATTACCCCCGTACTTTTAAGATCTTTCCCCATGCGGGTCATGAACATACACCCGGCTCTACTGCCAGCCTTTCCGGGAACGCACGTGTGGCAGACCGAAGTGGATTCCGGGGTGAAGTTTGCCGGTTGCACGGTTCACTTTGTGGATGAAGGGACAGATACGGGGCCCATCATCATTCAGGCGGTGGTGCCCGTCTATGAAGATGATACGGGCGATACATTGAATGCTCGAATTTTGAAGCAGGAGCATAAAATTTATTCCCAGGCCATTCAGCTTTATGCCGAAGGGCATTTGGAAATTCAAGGACATCGTGTCTTGGCCAAGGGGATCCCCAAGGTTCCGGACGCTTTTATGATCAACCCACCAGCCGGTATTTTTGATCCATGAACTACGAAATCGTCTTGGTCAGCGCCTGTTTGATAGGTGTAAACTGCCGGCATGACGGGGGGCATGCCTATTGCCCGGAAGTTTTTGATGATCTGTTCAATCGTCATTTCCTGCCGGTGTGCCCCGAGCAATTGGGCGGTCTGCCCACGCCGAGAATTCCGGCAAACATTGAGGGAGGGGATGGCAGAGAGGTGTGGCAGGGCTTAGCGAGGGTCATTAACAAGGCAGGGGAAGATGTCACAAACGCCTTCTTAAAAGGAGCAAAGGAAGCTCTGTGCATTGCCCAAACAGCCAAAGCAAAAAAGGCTATTCTCAAAGACCACAGCCCATCCTGCGGATGCCAGGCCATTTACCGGCAGGAAGGATTGGTCAGAGGGGTGGGAGTTACCGCCGCTATTTTGGCGGAAAACGGGTTAGAAGTGGTCTCCGAGTTGGGTGATCCGGTATTAGTGAATAGGATTCAGGCGGATAAATAAATTTCTTGCGAAAAAATTTTTATTGTGGTATAGAAAAATAAAGCAGGGGAAGTACCCTGCTGTTTATTTTTTAATTCGCGGAGGAATTCAATGGCTCGATCGTGTGAGATCTGTGGGAAGGGCCCCCGGGTGGGGAATAAAGTGAGCCATGCTAACAACCGGACCAAACGCCGCTGGTATCCAAATTTACAGCGGGTTCACGCCATCCAGAAAGGCACAACCCGGAGGATACGAGTTTGTACACGCTGCCTGCGCTCAGGTTTGGTGGTTAAAGCTGTTTAATAAAAAAGTGCCAAGTTTCGAGTTACAAGTTTCAAGTTCAAAAAATGAACCCGAAACCCGGAACACGTAACTCGTAACTTTCCCCTGCTTTAAGCTTCAGCTCTTTTTTCTTCTTTTTCCGTTGCGGGTAAGCCCCGCATACGTTCCACTTTCAGGACACTCTTGAGTTTGGTCAGCGACCGGAAGGCGTTTTGTAAATGCTTCAGATCGTGGACCTCTAACTCGAAATTACAAATTGCCCTCTTGTCTTCGGTTGTAGCTACATCCGCCCGGATGATGTTCACTTCTGAGGAGGCCAACGCCGAGCTAATCTCGGCGAGCAAACCCTTCTTGTCGTTGCAAACAACACGAACGCGTACGGCATGGATGGCCTTTTCCTTCAAGTTCCAGGAAACGGGGATCATTCGTTGAGGTTCGCTACCCAGGATATTGGGACAGTCGGCCGTATGAACGGTGACCCCTCGGCCCCGGGTAATGTACCCTGAAATCGCATCGCCGGGAAGAGGGTTGCAGCATTTACCGAATCGTACCATCATATCCTGGATTCCCCGAATCTGAATGCCACTGGGTTCGCCGCGGATTTTTTGGGCCAAACGCCTAAGGCGGGATTCTTCTTTTTTTTCTTTTTCGAGTTTTTCGGGAGGGATCAGTTTGGTGATAATCTGGGTGGAGGAGACGTTGCCGTATCCTACTTCGGCCATCAAGTCATCGAGGGATTGGAAGGATAATTCGCTGACGATCTTCTTCATCTCCTCGGACTTGAGGATTTTGCCAAAGTCCAGGTGGTATTTTTTAAACTCCCGTTCGCAGATCTCTTTACCCAGGTCCAGCGAGCGTTCCCGGGCCTGGGCTTTGATCCATTGACGGATTTTGGTGCGGGCGCGGGAAGTTTGGACGAATTTAAGCCAGTCTTTACTGGGCTGATGTCCGGCGGCAGTGACGATCTCGACGATATCGCCGTTTTTAAGCTGGTAACGCAGGGGGACGATCTTGCCGTTGATTTTCGCCCCCACACACTGGTTGCCGATTTGCGTATGGACGCTGTAGGCGAAGTCTACCGGGGTAGAACCAACAGGGAATTGTTCTACATCTCCTTTGGGTGTAAAAACATAGACTTCGTCGGGAAAGAGGTCGATCTTCACCGTCTCCAGGAACTCTCTGGGGTCGCGCAAATCCTGCTGCCATTCTAAAAGCTGCCGAACCCAGGCGAATTGTCTGCTGTCCTTGGCGGTAATCTCCTTACCTTCTTTATACTGCCAGTGGGCGGCGATGCCCTCTTCAGCCGTGCGATTCATTTCTTCCGTGCGAAGCTGGATTTCTACTCGCTCCCCGTAGGGGCCGATTACGGTCGTGTGTAACGATTGGTAGCCGTTGGCTTTAGGCATAGCGATGTAATCTTTGAAACGTCCGGGTACGGGCTTCCAAAGCGAGTGGATAATTCCCAGTGCTTCATAACAGTCTTTAACCGTGTCTAAGATGATGCGAAAAGCGATGACATCATACACCTGCTCAAATTCCAAACTTTGAGCTTTCATCTTACGGTAAATACTATAAAAATGTTTGGGTCGACCACTAACCTTCCCCGTTAGGCTATAAGAGGAAAGTTTCTCGCCAATGATGGAGCTGACCTCCTGGATGTATTTTTCTCGTTCTTCTTTTTTCCAGGCCACTTCGCGCGCCAGTCTTTGGTATTCTTCCGGATAGAGGTATCGGAAGGATAAGTCCTCGAGCTCCGTCTTGATCCGATCGATGCCCAGCCGGTTGGCCAGGGGCGCATAAATATCCAAAGTTTCCTGAGCGATTTTAGTCTGATTTTCTGGTAAAAGGTGCTGCAGGGTACGCATATTGTGAAGTCGATCAGCCAATTTGATGAGGACAATGCGGATATCTTTGGCCATGGCCAGGAGCATTTTGCGGAAGTTTTCCGCCTGCTGTTCTTCCCGGGTGGACAAGGTTAGCTTACTGATTTTGGTCAGTCCGTCCGCCAGACCGGCGATCTCAGGTCCGAAAGTCTGTTTGATTTCATCGAGGGTGGTGTAAGTGTCTTCCACTGTATCATGCAGGAGCCCTGAAGCCACGGTGGCAATGTCCATTTTCATGTCGGCCAAGATGGCCGCAACTTCTAAGGGATGAATGAGATAGGGCTCGCCCGACAAGCGAACCTGCCCTTGGTGGACTTTGGCGGAAAAGACGTAGGCCTTTTCGATCAGGCCCAGGTCAGCCCCGGGAAGGTAGCGAAGCAACTTTTCCAAAATATCGTTGAGGCGGATCATAAAAAAAGTTTAAAGTTAAAAGTTAAAAGTCTCAAAGTTTAAAAAAAATTATAATCCCCAACCCGTAACCTTAAACTTGAAACTCGTAACTATTTTTTCGTCTGAGAGGCGATCCAGTTTTGCACCCAAGAGAGGGCTTGTTCCAATTTCACCATGTAGACTTCACCGGTCCGCCGGACCTTGACTTCCACCATATTATTTTTCAAAGTTTTTGCGCTGAGGGTTAAACGCAAGGGAATGCCAATAAGGTCTGCGTCTTTAAATTTTACTCCGGGAGCCTCTTGACGGTCATCAAAAAGGGTGGGAATCACGTTTTCCGATAATCTTTCGTAGACTTTTTCCGCCTCCTGCCGAACGTTTTCCTGCTTGAGGTTGACGGGCAAAAGGTGAACGTCAAAGGGGGTTAAGGGTAAAGGAAAGATGATCCCATCTTGATCACAACTCTGCTCAATAGCGGCAGCGATAATACGGGCTGGACCGATGCCGTAACTACCCATGACTATAGGTTTTTCCTGTCCCTGGCGGTCAAGGTAGAGAGCTTTCAACGCAAGGGAGTATTTTGTTCCCAGTTTGAAGATATTCCCGATCTCGATGGCTTTCTCGACCCTCAAGGAAGAAGGGCATGCCGGGCAAGTATCCCCTGGCATGGCCACATGGATGTCAACAAATTTCGCGGTAAAGTGTTTTCCTGGAGTGACGCCCCGGAGATGGTAGCCTTCGCGATTGGCCCCGGCGACAAAAACTCCTTGCTGCAGGGTAACATCCGCGATCATAGGTAGGTTGCGGCCCGGGGCGAGGCTGACCGGCCCGAGAAACCCTGCCTCCACCCCGGCAAACTCTTTTACCTCTTCCCGATGGGCGGGTCGGAATTCTCCCACCAGGCGTCTGAATTTTTTCTCATGAAGCTTTTGATCTCCGCGTAATAAAGCCAGGATAGGGCCATCTTTGCCCATCAGGAGCAGAGATTTGATAGTCAAACGCGGGTCGATCCCGAGGTAACCGCAGACTTCCTCAATGGTCCGGGAATCGGGCGTAGACACTTCTTCCAAGTCCCAGACAGGGGAAGATATAATTGAGGACTGGGAATTGGCCAAATCCACATTAGCAGCATACCCGCAATTATCGCAAAGAGCCACCTCGTCCTCACCGGCTTGGCTGAGGGCCATGAATTCGTGAGCGCCCGCTCCACCCATCATCCCCGGGTCGCTCTCCACAGCATAATATTTTATTCCACACCTTTGAAAAATTTTACAGTAAGCATTGTAATGAAGCTGATAGCTATGGTTCAATCCAGCGGAGTCCAAATCCAGGCTGTAGGAGTCTTTCATTAAAAATTCACGGGTGCGCAGGATGCCTCCTTTCGGCCGGGCCTCATCCCGGAGCTTAGTCTGGATTTGGTACCAGATCTGGGGGAGGTCCCGGTAGGAACGGATTTCCCTTGCCGCCAGCCAAGCAACGACTTCTTCATGCGTCATACCCAAAACCATATCGCGTTTCGTTCGATCCTGGAGGCGAAACATTTCATCTCCGATGTCATACCAGCGTCCGGATTGTTGCCAGATTTCCGCCGGATGGAGGACGGGCATGCTAATTTCCTGTCCTCCAATGGCGTTCATCTCCTCCCGGATAATGGCGTTAACCTTTTCCAAAACCCGCAGGCCCAGGGGTAAATAAATATAAAGCCCGGCCGCCAACTGTCGCACCATACCAGCTCTGATCATCAGCTTGTGGCTAATTGCTTCGGCCTCGGCCGGGTCTTCTTTATAAGTCTGCAGCAGCATTTTGGAAAAGCGCATAGACAATCCTTTTTATTGGTTTTTTAGAATCAATTCCGCTTCGGAGATCAATGCCGTGACCATTTCTTCTTCTTTTACCTCGCGGATGACTTTTCCCTTACGAAAAAGTAGTGACGTTCCCTTTCCGGCGGCGATACCCACATCAGCTTCCCGGGCTTCTCCAGGACCATTGACGGAGCAGCCCATGACGGCCACATGAAGGGGCTCTGACCAGCCCGAGAGGCGTTCTTCAACCTCCCGGACTACGGGAATTAGGTTGACTTCGCTCCGTCCGCAAAGGGGGCAGGAAATGATCTCCACTCCCCGGCGGCGAAGCCCCAACGCTTTCAAGATATGGTAAGCGGCTTTCACCTCCAGGGTTGGGTCGGCGGTTAACGAAACGCGAATGGTGTCTCCTATACCCTGGTATAGGAGAATCCCTAAACCCACGGCCGATTTGATTCCCCCGGCGAACAGGGGACCAGCTTCGGTAATACCGATGTGAAGGGGATAATCGGTCAACGGGGCTATCTTCTGGTAGGCGGCTATGGTAGCTAAAGGATCTGAGGCCTTGAGGGAGATTTTGATGAGGTCGAAGCCCTGGTCTTCCAACAAGCGAACGTGATGAAGGGCGCTATCTACTAAGGCATCCGGAGAAGGATGGCCATATTCTTTTAGAAGTTTTTTCTCCAATGAACCGGAGTTAACGCCGATTCGAATGGGTACCTTTCGTTGTTGAGCTTCCCTGGCCACCTGGGCAATGCGCTCCCGACTTCCTATGTTTCCGGGATTGAGGCGCAAACCATCTACCCCCTGTTCCAGGGCTTCGAGGGCCAAGCGATGGTCAAAATGGATGTCAGCAATCATTGGAATGCTGATCTCTTTTTTTATTTCCCCAAGTTTTTTCGCGGCGTTTCGATCTGGAACAGCAACCCGGACAATCTCGCATCCCTCCCGCTGTAGAAGGTGGATCTGAGCCACGGTGGATGATACATCTCTCGTATTGGTCTTGGCCATCGATTGGACGGCGATCGGTGCTCCGCCCCCTACGGGGACAGAACCGATAAACAACTGTCGACTTTTTCTGCGGGAGGTGAGTTCAGCGGGTCGCAAGCCTTTATCCACATGATTTTTAGTTTGATATTATAGGGGAAAATGATTAATTCCCCTCAATCCATCGACCCCCCTCACCTTCATCCTCTCCCCCCAAACGGGGGAGAGGGCAGGGTGAGGGGGGAGATTTTCGAATTTGCTTAACAAAATATCAAGAATTTGAACGTTAGTAGTACAGAGGATAATTTCATAGTTTAAAACGAAATATAATCAGTCTTTTCTCTTTGCTCTCAAGAAATAATTACGTCAGCTAAAAAGCATTGTATTTTTATCACTTAATGAGTGCACAGAGTAAAACAAAAAAAGGGTGGTGAATCGCCTTTTTTAGGTTTTAATAATTTTATCATAGAAGAGAACGGGGGGGATGTCAAGGAATAGGCAGGAATCGGGTGGCCAGGACCGTCCTTACCATTCTTACTCTATTCCCGGGGTAAGAATGGATAATTCCCGTTGAATGACGAGGGAGAGGACGTCTCCGGGGTTTTGATTCTCACGGATGAAATGCCTAATCTTCTGGAGGTCGTTTTGTTGCAGGTCCTTTTGGCAGCGCTGTAGTACCCTTTCCCAATGACCCTTTTTTAGACTGCCATAAACCAGGAGGGGGGTTTCACCTCCTTCCGTTATCTCGACCTCTTGCGAGAGCTTTTCAGGCGCAATGCTTTGCACTTCTTCTTGAAACGCCTGGATAAATGTTATGGCCATTTCCTCTTTCAGGGAAACGGATCTGTTTTGCTCAGAAAATTGTTTACGCAGGTCGTTCTCCTGAATCTGGAAAGAAACATTGGAGACCCGTAATTTTCCGGGGATGATCTCATAAAATGCCGGCTGAGCCAAAGAGTTTTTCGTGCGTCTGATCAAGAATCTTTCCCGACCATTGCTGGCTTCAAAATAAGAAACCTTATTTGGTTCGTAACAGGGCTTGTCGCTGATAAAAGTTGCGGGGTCAATGAATATTTCTTCGATAACGTGGTCGTGATGGCCATGAAAGAAATCCCTTTGGCCATTTATATCTTCCGGCGACCATTCGACACCCGGTAGAGTTGAGGATTCGCTGAAATCCCCAAAACTTCCATAACAAGGGACCACTTGGTTGCATTGGGTGCAGCGAATCAATTTTTCAACCATATTTTTCTCCGTCCTCATTCCCCCATTCAGTGTAAACTGGTTGCTGGGGGAAGGGGGCTGTGGTTTTTAAATTGTTTAATAAATAAAGAAACCATGTTCGGGTCAAACTGGATACCGGAATTCTTCTCAAGCTCTTCTTGCACTTTTTTGGTGGAAAGGCCTTGTCTATAAGGCCGGTCCGAAGTCATGGCGTCGTAAGAATCGGCCAATGAAATGATGCGGGCTAATAGGGGAATTTCTTCACCCGTAAGTCCATCTGGGTAACCTTTGCCGTCCCAGCGTTCGTGATGGTGGCGAACTGCCAAGGAAACTGCGAGGGAAAAAGCCAGAGGCTCGATCAGGCGCACGCCTTTGAGGGGGTGCTGGCGAATATCCAGATTTTCAACCTGAGTGAGATTGTTTTTCTCCAGGAGGCGATTGCTCAGGCCAATTTTACCTATATCATGGAGGAGAGTGGCAATTTGCAGATCTTCTTTTTCTCGGGAGGAGAGGCGTAATTCTTGGGCGATGAGTTCTGCATAATAAGAGACCCGTTCGGAATGGCCGCTGGTGTAGGGTTCTTTACTTTCCAGGATGTATATGAGAACTTTGAGGAAGTCCATGTAGTTGACTAAGATCTTCTGGCCTCGAAACCCTTCCAACTGCTGGAGGGATTCTCTCAGCTCTTTTTGGATCTCATCGACTGCCGCGGCTGAGTCCACGCTTGCTCCTAAATTGGAAAGAGCTTCATTCTGCCCCTCTTCCAATAAACTGAGATCTTTGATTTTTTGGATAAGATTTATAATTTTTAGGTTTAAACCTCGCCTTTCGACAGATTTACTAACGACGGAGATGATTTCAGCAACGTTGAAAGGTTTGGAGATGAAATCTGCGGCTCCGTAGCGGATGGCTTCGATGGCGGTGGGTAGGGTTCCATAACCCGTAATAATGACAACTTCGATGTCGTTTTTAATTTTTTTGATCTCCCGCAAGACATCAATTCCCGGGATTCCAGGCATTTTCAAGTCAAGGGTGACAAGGTCGACCTTTTGGGAATTAATAAATCTTAAAGCTTCATAACCGTTGGCCGCTGTATGAACTTGATAAAGTGGCTTTAAGATCATTCTCAAGGATTCTCTCGGCCCAATTTCATCGTCTACTACCAGTACGGAACCCTGAAAAGCCATTTTAAACTCCACAAAAGGAGAAAATTTGCTCGGCAATCGAACATGGTCATTTCAGCAAATTTTATGCCTCATGGGATTGTTGATTAGAAAAAATTGTAACTATTTGATATTTATATTTTTATTAAAACCATTAAAAAAAATAAGGATTGAAAAGTAAACCAATTTTGTACGACCAAGGGGAAAATCGTCCATTTTTGTGACCATACGGGTGTGATTTTTTTGTTATATTTGTCTTTAGATTTTTGCGAGTAGAAGCTGTTTCCCCCCCTTTGCTCTTTTAAGTGAATTCTTTTTCTGTAATCCTCGCCAAGCGGCAATTAAATTCCGGAACCTCAGCCTGGTTAATTCTCTTAAAAGGAAAGCCATTTGCCCTTTTGGCCGCTGATAAATATTTAAAGTTGGATTTTTAGGTTTTTTATTTTTCCAAAATAAAAGAATCATTGGCAAAAAAATTGCATCATAAATATTAACAATTCAAAAGGAGAGAGTAAGTAACCAAATGGCTATTGGGAATAAGAAAAAAGAAGGTATGCGCTGCCAGCGTTGTGGCGGCAGAATGATCTTCGAAAAATTTTACGACGTGAATAGCGTCTTTTTTGGGTGGCATTGCGTGATCTGCGGGGAAATATTAGATCCGGTTATCCTTTTGCACCGCTTAAGTCAAGACGCCGATCTTCAAATTCCTGAAGAAGAAGATGAAGTTATGCATTTAGTGAAAAAATACCTGAATGCTAAACCTAAGGGATTGAAGGGGGGACAAAAGGTTAAAGAAATTACCCTGACTACGAATTTAAAAGATGAAACAAGTATGAATTGAAAAGGAAAATCCTTAAGAAATTTCTTTAGGAAAATAAAAATTTCATAACTGCCTGGGTAAAATTTTAAATTCAGGCAGTTTTTTATTTTTTAAAAAATGAGGTAAAAAATGCACATTTTTTAACTTTATCTGGAAAAAATTCAACACTAATTAAAAAAATCATGCCCTAAAATTCTACATTTTTTAACCTCGTTTAACTATTCATTTTTATTAAATAATTTGATACGTTCTACCAAAGCCAAGGCAAAAATGCGTTAAACGAAGCAGATGGCAGGGCCAATTCTCAGGCTAAACCTCTCTCTTGTTCTGTTACTTTTTTTCACAGGAATCGGTAAGAAGCATCAGGGTTAATTGTTACCGCGGAAGTTAAACTCCAGGCCTCCAAAGGAAAAATTTAAAAGTAAAGGGAAAGTTTTCGAAAATCTTCTTGACTTTTTACGGTCCGGTATAGAATGTTTCTTTAAAGGACAAGTTATTTAAAGGAGGGCAAAATGACCAAGAGGGAGGCCAATCAAATTGAAAGAATAGCTCGAGCCCACGGCTTAGATGATTTTAAATGGATTCAACCCAAAATGATCGTCACCGGGTATTGGGTTAGGGCAAAATGTAATTATGGCTGCCCGAGTTACGGAAAAAGAGCCTGCTGCCCGCCGGAGCTTCCTTCTTTTGCCGAGTGC
>JAHJQK010000083.1 GCA_018819135.1 Pseudomonadota bacterium
AAATGGGAGGAGTCTTTGGAGAAAGCAAAGCCGTTATGGGGATTTTGCTGGCGGCTGGATGATGGGAGCCCGGTGAACTGAGAGGTTCACGCCGGGTTCTGAGAGGGCCTGGGGGTGAGATTCCCCCGGGCTACTCACCTCCTGGGAAGTTGTAGTCTTATCAATCATTTGTTTCCCTCCGATTCATCATTCCGTCACTGACAACACTTGGTAGTCCTTGTTTTTTAAGGAGTCGACAATCGGCTGCAAAGGGCATTTTTCCAAACGAAAATAATAAATACGCTTTTTTCGATCTTTATGATTGGACATGCCTACGCTGATAATTTCCGCTCGGTGCTCCTGGAAAATGGCGGAAACCTCCTCGAAGGCATGAGGCTTTTCTCCTAAAATCAGGTCAAGGCGTGAGCTGGATTTCAGAATGCCCATCAACTGGATGAAAGCCTGAAGAATATCCACGATGGTAATGATGCCCACAAGCTTCTGGCCTTTAACCACCGGCAGACCTCCAATCTTATGGAAATAAATGAGCTTGGCCGCTTCCTCCAGGCTGGCATTGGGAGCAATCGTTACGGGGTTTTTAATCATTATATCTTCGGTGGAAACTTTATCCACCATCGAAAGCAGAGATGCCTGCCGCAGGTCTCCTTCGGTGACGAACCCGACGAGATTCCCTCCGTCCACCACCGGTAGATGGCGGATAGAGTTATCTCTCATGACCTTCAGAGCATTGAGAATGCTGGTCTGGGGCGGAATGGTAACCAACTTCCGGACCATCATTTTTTTAACTTGCATAAGATTTCCTTCCTGGCCAGGAATCCGCCGTTCTTTTTACTGAATTTATCAACCCCCTAATCGTTTGTCAATAAGGCAATCCGTAAGGCCCACCCCAGGTTTTAGAATTACTTTTGTTGTGGCCTGGACGGAGAGAGCCCATGGCGCCGGCAAAATCGGCCCCAGGACAACCTTTATTCCACTCGCTACCCGAAATGGCGGATGATTTTAGGCGGGAAAGGAAGATTTATCTCACGGAAGGAATGCCGCCTCATTTGGCCAAGCCAGAGGTTCTCTCCGTCCAGGTCGGCGTATCACCAAGAATAATAACTAAGCTCCTATTTTTCCCTAAAAAGCTCGGTCGTAAATTTTTTCGATATCCTCCACCGCAAGAGTGCGTGGAGAGCGGGATAACAGCCTTTGCTCCTTGTGGGCTTCCACCGCCCATCTTGGAATCAGGGTTTTATCTGTATGGGGTTGGCGTTCTTGGAAAGGAACGGCTCGGCGGCGTGAATGAAGGCGTCAATCCCGGCGCTGGCGGTTACGCTGGGGGGGGGCAGCTGACCGTCAGCATGGGATCCACGATGGCCACGTTGGGCAACAGGGCCATGGTTCGAAACATAAATTTTTCTCCTTCTTGAATTTTCCAATTGGGCAAAGCACAAAAAAAGACCTTGCTTCGGGTGAGGTTCGGGGAAATTGGACTTTCAATTTTTCAGTTTTTCAAAATTCTGGGGCAAGTTATCGCTTTAGATCTTACGTCTTGGCAGCAACCACCGTATTGGCCATCGTTTCTATTGCGGTCATGACGATACACGAGTCCATTTCACCTTTTCCCTGGGATTTTACGGCCCTTAGCATTTCCCGGGAGATGCTGGTCGCCGGCAAAGAAACCCCAACTTCTTCTGCCAACTTCAGGGCAGTGGAGAGATCCTTGTACATGTTGTCTACCGAAAAGTGGGGGGAAAAATCGTGTTTGATCATTCTCGGACCGCGGGTTTCCATCGCTCCCGTCCGGGCGCCGCCAACGGAAGTAATGTCAATGACCTTCTGGGGATCGATTCCAGCCTTCGCAGCCAGAACCAGTGCTTCGGCAACCGCCTCAATGGCAATGCCCATGATTAAATTGTTGATCAGTTTGAGCGTCGTCCCTTGCCCATTTTCTTCTCCCACATGAATGATCTTGACGCCCATGGTTTCAAAAAGTGGAAGACAGGCATCGAAGATTTCCCGGGGGCCTCCAACCATTATTCCCAGTTTGCCATCAGCGGCGACTTTGGGGTTACCCGTCACCGGCGCATCGAGCATGGGCACCTTTTTGGTCTTGGCCCTCGCGGCGATCGCTCGGGACATCTCCGGGGCAATGCTCCCCATGTCGATGAGCATCAGCCCGGGATGCGCCCCTTCCAGAACTCCGCCAGTGCCGCAAATAACTTCTTCGGAAGCCGCAGAGTCCGTAACCATGGTGATTACAACATCTGAAGCCTGAGCTACTGCCTGGGGTGAATCTTTCCATTGGGCCCCGCCTTTCAGCAATAGATCGACCTTTTCCTTCGTCCGATTCCATACGGTTAAAGGATATCCAGCCTCCAAAAGACGCCTGGACATTTCCTTTCCCATGAGACCGATTCCAATGAAACCAACCCGCTGCATAATTTCTCCCTACCTTATTTAATCCATCAAATCCATCAGCAAAGCAGACGTTCCCCTCCTGATGGTGTGAGGCGAAAATTTTGCCCACAGGCACTGTAGTCCGGTCAGACCAACTCGCTGGGGGGGATTCCAAGAAGATGCTTTTTAATCGTTTCTAAATGTTCACGCATGAGTTGTTCAGCTTGGGCGGCATCTCGGTCCTTTAGGGCCTTTATCAAGTTGGAATGCTGCTGAAAGTAAATTTTCCGGCGTTCCGGCGTCAGCGAAGCTTCCTTCAGGCCGCCCCAAATGTTGCTCTGCAGGACGCTGTGAATGACCGAAAAAAAAGAGATCAGAAGGGTAACCAAGATCTATGAAGGTGAGACCTATTTTGTAACCCTACCTGACGCGGGGATTAAGACAATGTCGGACCTGAAAGGAAAAACTGTGGCCCTGGGTCCGCCAGGCTCTGGCACGGTATTCAACAGCACGAATGTTCTTCAGGCCCTTGGTATACTCGATCAGGTTAAGGGACGCCAGATGTCTTTTGCCGATGCCGGCCGCGCCGTAGCCAATAGACAGATTGACGCTTTTGCCCAATCTTCCTCCCCGGCTGGATCGGTAAAGGAATTGGCCGAAACCAAAGGCGCCTACGTGATCCCTTTCACCGACCAGGAGTTGGATAAAATAACCAAAAAGTACCCGTTCTATTATGGCGGGGTAATGAAAGAAGGGACCTACAAGGGAGTCCCACCAACGAAGATGCCCTTTTTGCCTGTTTACTGGGTTGCCCACGAGAAGGTTCCAGCCAAGGCGATAGATGACATCCTGGCGTTAGCATACAAACCGGAAATCAAGAAACAACTGGTAGAAGGCCACAAAGGGTGGACGCAAATGGAGCCCGGCATAAAATATTTCATAAGCTTAGGTGCTCCGATGCATGGGGGAGCAGAAGCTTATTTTAAATCCAAGGGATTGTGGCCGAAATAAGCGGGCCATAGCCTGCGAAAGGTTGCCGCGGTGGATGCCGCGGCAACCTTAAGGCAGCCCCGAAAAAAACCTATTGAGCGCAAGTTGGGCAGGAAATTTCCTGCCTTTTTTATGAAGATATCGGCATGGCCGAACGGCGGTGGGTCCCAGAGATTAAAGGCAAGAAACGAACCATCGGCGGCAAATGGGCGATACTTTATTCGCTGGTGGCCGCATTCATGGCGACCTGGTATATGTATACCTCGGGTTTTGGTATCGTATCCACTGAGACCAACCGCGGCTTCTACCTGTTATTTACCTCTGTCCTGGTTTTTCTTTTTATTCCAGCAACCTGCCGCTCTCCGATCCACCGCCCCAGTATATTTGATATAATTTGCATCATCCTGATAACCGCCTCCCTCGGGTACTGGATGGATCAGTACGCCGAATACGCCATGAACCGGGTCAGCTCACCCAGTGTCTGGGACCTGACCATGGGCGTCCTGGCCATTGGGATGATTATCGAAACCGCCCGTCGAACCCTGGGTCCGGTCATCCCTATTCTGGCGGCCATCTTCATGGCTCAACTCTATTTCGGCCCTTACCTGCCGGGGAAGATGAGCCATGCCGGCATGTCCTTAGAGCGGATCATCGAATTCACTTTTTGCACTCAAGAGGCGATGTTCGGAGTGATCACCGCCACCTTTGCTACCTTTGTTTTCCCCTTCATGGTTTTCGGAGCTTTTCTGGAGCGAAGCGGGGCGGGCTTATTTTTCATGGAACTGGGGAAGGCCCTGACCGGCAGATGGCGGGGAGGGCCGGCCAAGATCGCTGTGGTAACTTCAGCCCTATTCGGCTCCATTTCCGGATCGTCGGTAGCCAACGTAGTTGCCACTGGGGCTTTCACCATCCCCATGATGAAACGCACAGGCTTCCGCCCCTCAGTCGCCGGAGCCATCGAAGCCATCTCCTCGACGGGAGGACAATTCATGCCACCCATCATGGGGGCGGGCGTTTTCATTCTGGCCACGCTGATCGAAATGGATTATCTCAAAATCGCCCTGATGAATGTCATTCCCGCCTTGATTTATTTCATTTTTGTACTCTACATGGTTGACCTGGAAGCGTTGCGCTCAGGATTAAAGGGTCTTCCCGTGGAGGAAATTCCCAAAGTATCCGAAGTACTCAGGAAAGGGTGGCATTATTTTTTGCCGCTGGCCATCGTAATGGGAATCTTGTTTTACGGATATACCCCTGAGGTGGGAGCCTTTTGGGGTACGGTCTCTGCCCTGGCTTTGTCCTGGATTCGGAAAGAGACCCGCATGGGTCCGCAGGATATTTTTCAGGCTCTCGTTTCCGGTGCGGGTTCGAATACTTCCGCAGGAGCGGCCATTGGGTCTTTGGGAATCATTATCGGCGGGATCGTTCTTGCCGGATTGGGACTAAAATTTTCCGCCTTGCTGGTGGAAGCCGCTGGGGGAAGCCTTCTCCTTTGCGTGATTATGGTGATGATTATTTCGATCATCATCGGGATGGGAAGCAGTACGACCGGTTCATATATTATTCTTTCCGTGGTTGCAGCGCCGGCATTAATTTATCTCGGGGTACCCCGGGTGGCAGCCCACCTGTTAGTTTTCTACGCAGCCTGCCTCTCCAACGTAACTCCGCCGGTGTGCGTGTCGGCTTTTGCGGCAGCCGCCATCGCCCAAGCCGACCCGATAAAAACCGGCTTGGCGGCATTGAAATTTGGTTTTGCTCTGATCTTCTTGCCCTTCGCTTTTGTTTATCGAACTCCCCTGTTGCTCATGGGATCTGCTTTTGAAATTGCCTATAGTACAGTTATTTCCCTTATAGGGTTCATGGCCTTCGCTATGGCCATTCAAGGGTCTGACTTCTTCCATCCCACCATCAGCCTGAAGAAAAGAATTTTATTCGGCGTCGCCGGGGCGTTGATTCTCTTTCCGTCGAAGATGTGGGTGGATGGAATGGGGTTCACCCTCCTTATGGCTGGATGGCTTCCAACTTTAATCCTGCGGCTTCAAGTCCCGGTTCAATCAAAAATGGGATGATTGGTGGCTGCTGAATCCCACCCTATATACCTTGGCCTTGAGTCCCTTCCTCTCCTTGTCCTTTCAGCTCAGACTTTGAACCTTGGCCCTTAAGCCCTACACCAATTTTTCATTTTTTTCCTTTTGACACTTCGGTTCGTCCATGTTAAAAAATAATCCGGTTTCTAAAGGCCTATAGGCGTTTTTTAAAAGGAGTTTCTTATGTTTTGGGAAAGAGACATCGAGACGATGCCCCGCAAGGAACTGAACCGCCTCCAGGTCAGCCGCCTTAAAAAGACTTTGAAGCAGGCGGGGCATTCGCCTGCTTATGGCAAGATTTTTAAAGCCCACCGCATTACACCGGAAAAGATCAAGACCCTGGATGATTTAAAGCGTTTGCCCTTCACCACCAAGGAAGACCTCAGGAAGCACTTCCCTTATGGTTTTGTTACCGTCCCCAAGGAAAAAATTGTCCGGGTCCATTCTTCTTCCGGGACAACGGGCAGGGCTACAGCCGTATTCCACACTTTAAAGGATTTGGAAGGATGGGCCGACCTGGTCGCCCGCTGCATGTTTATGTCCGGTGTGCGCCGGGGCGATGTCTTTCAGAATATGGTGGGTTACGGTCTTTTTACGGGTGGGCTGGGATTCCAGTACGGAGCGGAGCGTCTGGGGGCACTGACCATTCCTTCCGGATCGGGAAATAGCAAGCGGCAGATTACCCTCATGGGGGACTTTGGAACCACCGTAATTCACATCATTCCCAGCTATGCCCTCCATCTTTGGAAAGTATTTGAAGAAATGGGTCTTGATCCCAAGGGAGATACTCAACTACGAATTGCCTTGATTGGGGCCGAGCCCCACTCCGATGCTACCCGCCAAAGAATAGAAGAGATGTACGGCGTAGAGGCTTTCAACTCCTATGGGCTGTCCGAAATGAACGGACCGGGAGTGGCCTTTGAGTGTCCTGAAAAATCGGGCATGCATTTTTGGGAGGATCATTTTATCGTCGAGGTCATCGATCCGAAAACCCTCAAACCCCTACCCGAAGGGGAAGAAGGAGAGTTGGTTTTTACCACTTTAAGGCGTGAGGCCATGCCTTTGATCCGCTACCGCTCCAAAGATTTGGCAGCTATATTCCCCGAACCTTGCCGTTGCGGTAGGATCCATCGCAGGATCAGCCGCATCAAGGGGCGCAGCGACGACATGTTTATACTTAAAGGAGTCAATATCTTTCCCCTGCAAATTGACACGGTCTTGATGACCCTCGCCGAGGTGGGTACCAACTATCAGGTTGTCCTGGAGCGCGAAAATTTCGAGGATAAAATGATCGTGCAGGTGGAGGTTCGCCCGGAATTTTTCAAAGGCGACCTGCGGCAACTGGAAAGACTGCGCAGGCAAATTACGGAATCCCTAAAATCCGAGATTTTGGTTACACCCAAAGTGGAGCTGGTCGAACCGGACACCCTGCCCAGGAGCGAAGGCAAGGCTGTGCGCGTCATCGACCGGAGAGAAATGTAAAATTATCTTTTATTAGCCACAGAGATCACAGAGGACACCGAGATAATTATTGTCAAAAATTTTAAAAAATTCAGGTCATTATTTTTATTCTTAAATCTTAATCCTGACTCTGTGTCCTCTGTGCCCTCTGTGGCGAAATGAATTCTAAAATTTGGAGGTTGAAATGGCTCATCAGATTTCCGTCTTCGTCGAAAACAAACCCGGCCGACTGGAACGGGTAACCGAAATTCTGGCCAAAGCCAAGGTGAACATCCGGCCTTCACGGTTTCCGGAACCTACGAATACGGCGTGATGAAGTTTCTGGTGGATAAGCCTGATAAGGGCCTGGAGGCGCTGAGCTCTCAGGGCATTCCGGCCAACAAGCGGGAAATTCTGGCGGTCCTTATGGATGATCGGCCAGGGGGATTATACCGCATCGCCAAGGTATTTGGCCAACGGAAGATGAACGTTGAAGATGCCTATGGCTTCGTGATTCAGGATAAGAAACAGGCCGTTCTGGTCGTGGACGTGGAAAAGATCGCCGAGGCCAAAAGGGCCCTCAAAGAAGAAGGGCTTACGACCCTGAGCGATCAGGAAATCTATTCTTTATAAAGCGTTTATTTATAGGACGCAGATAAACGCGGATTTGCAGGATTATATGAAAAATATTTTCTGCGTTCATCAGCGCCAAAAAAGAGGGGTTCGATGGAGCGACCCAAAAAGGGGAAAGGAAAATGAGGCATCAACAAAATGTTATCGGGACCTCCAAATGGGAGCTGGATACGCCTTGTCTGGTAATCGCAGGGGATATTTTGAAAAAAAATATTCAAACCATGCAGGCCCATGTGACTGCTTGCGCAAAACAAATTCGCCCGCATGCCAAAACCCACAAATGCTCTCATATCGCCCAGATGCAGATGGAGGCTGGATGCACGGGGATATGCGTGGCCAAAGTTGCGGAGGCTGAAGGCCTCGTGGAAAAAGGGTTACAGGGGGTCCTCATTACTTCTCCGGTGGTCACAGACTATAAGATCGAGAGGCTTATGAAGTGCTTGTCCCGGGACCGGGAACTCATGGTAGTTGTGGACAACGCCGGGAATGCCGGGAAGCTCAATGCCGCAGCGGAGAAGCATGGATTGAAACTGAATGTTCTGGTAGACCTTGATCCCGGCATGGGACGTACAGGTGTTCCATTTTCTGAAGGGTTGGCTTTAGGGAAATTGATCGACAACCTTCCATCGCTGCGCTTGGGCGGGGTTCAATGTTATGCCGGCCATGTTCAACATATTTCTTCGTTCGCCGAACGTTCTCGCGCATCCTTAGATTGGATGAAGCAGGCCGCCGAAGTTGTTGGGCAATTTCGTGCAAGTGATTTGCCCTGCAAGATTTTCACCGGGGCCGGTACGGGAACCTTTGAAATCGATTGCCGGATACCCGAGCTCACCGATTTGCAGGTAGGCTCCTATACCATGATGGACGCCGAGTACATAAATATTGGCTCATCCCAAGACCCATCACGATTCACCCAATTTCCCCCGGCCTTGACCCTCCTCACTACCGTGATCAGTGTGAATCGCCCTAATTTTGTTACCGTGGATGCCGGCCTGAAAGCCCTCTATCATCACGGGGGAACTCCATACGTTTTAAATCCATCCGGGTCAGGTCTTCAATATGAATGGTTCGGTGACGAGCAAGGGAGAATCATTACCTCCAACTCATCTCCCAAGCTTTCCCTCGGGAAAGTATTGGAACTGGTTGTTTCGCACTGCGATCCAACCGTCAACCTGTTTGATGTATTGTATGTCGTCCGCAATGAAATCGTTACCGACATCTGGCCGATCGACCTGCGGGGAAAATGTCAGTGATAAGCTAAAAATCAAGACGATTCCATCCTTAAATCCAATCATCTTCTTGGTAGTTAAAGGAAAATCAAAAAAAGTATCAAGGGGATCTTGAAGGCATTGAACATTATGCCAATGAACCAACCGCCCATAGGTTTGCTTTGTCGATGGCAGCCATAGCCACCTACCAGGGATACCGCTTTCTCCAAACCCAATCGTGGGCTCCGGATTGGTTGAAAAAAAATAAAAGCAACTTAAGTATGGGGCCACTCCCCTCCGGCGGTTTCATCTTAAGCTACAAAATGGCCTTTTGATTCTTCTTAATCCCGAATCCTTCTCAACTCCATAATCAAGGGGTTAACGGGATCCGGGCAGGCCACATGGGCAAGGTCTTTGTCTTCCTCCCAGGGCATTTCTCCCCCGAAACGGAGAACGCGCCAGGAGGGAAAAACCGCATGGAAGGCCGAAGGGCAAAGGGCTTTCCCGTCTTCCCTGTAACCCAGAGTAAAATCCTTACTCAAATCGAATTCCTGACCCACCTTGTGCCCAGCGTTACAGGTTCCCTTAACAGAGACAATCTTTAAAACGACTCTTGCCGGATTGGCCATCATAATCCTCCTATGATTTAATTATCTGCAATATGTTTTGGTCTTTTTTTCCATGCCGGTAATTTAATTGTATAGGAAATTGCTTTTTAGACACGGATTTACCCTGTTAGATGTTTACTATACAAAGCGCCCTAAATCTTTGCGCATATTTACAACAATTTTTTATGCCCTGTCATTCCGGGCTTGACCCGGAATCCAGTCTATATTCTGGATTCCCGCTTTCGCGGGAAAGACGATTCATGAGCATTTATTTATGTCGCTATGTATATATACAAAATCAAACTGGATTCCTGTTTTCCCATGAAACCCTGGATTCCGGCTTGCCGCCCTACTCCATACGCACTTGTACTCCAGCCAGTTCTTCCCATTGGGTGATCACCACCGGGTAATACTTTTTGTTTTTTCCTGCCGCCCGAACACTTTCGTAGATCTGCATAGCTAAAGCCGCGATGGGGAGCGGGACATGCAAGCCCCTTCCGGTCTCCAAAGCCAGCCCCAAGTCTTTCATCATGTAGTCGACTGAAAAGCGCCCTTCTTCAAAAATCCCTTTTAATACCGACTGCCCGACCTGATTCTTTAAGGCAAAGCTTCCAGCCGACCCCTCACAAAGGGCTTCATATAACGACTTCGGTTTCACCCCGGCTTTCACTCCCAGGACCAGGGCTTCAGCAAGGAGGGCTACGGTTCCACCTAAGATGAGGTTGTTGATCATTTTTACCACATGGCCGCATCCTGTCTCCCCTACGTGGAAAATGTCCGTACCCATAGCTTTTAAGACATCCAGACATTCTTCCAGGACTTTTTTTTCGCCACCAACGAAAATGCTCAGGGTTCCTCCGACGGCGGCCGGCACTCCCCGGGCTACAGGGGCATCCAACATGGCAACCCCTTTAGTGCTCAGGGCCGCGGCAACCTCCCGGCTGGTCATGGGATCGATCGTGCTCATTTCTATTAAGGTAGCCTTGGTCTTAATTCCTTCGATCACCCCTCCTTTCCCGAGAACGGCGGCGCGTACATCCGCAGGCCCGGGTAGGATCGTGATGATCACCGGGCAATGAGCGGCCACCTCGCGGGATGATGCGCAGGCTCGAGCTCCCTGGGATATAAGCGGTCCCATTTTTTCCTCGACGAGGTCATACACCCAGAGAGAAAATCCCTTTTTAATCAGGTTCAACGCCATAGGTTTTCCCATGGCTCCGAGGCCGATGAATCCGATAATTCTTTCCATAACCCCTCCTTTCAGCCGGGTCTGTTCTCAGGAGTGCAAAGTGCGTTTCAGCTCTTCCAACTTTTCTTCCAAAGGTTTCCCCTCTTTTTCCTTTCCCTGCTCCTTCAGCCACTGCAAAGAATCTTTAACCGCCTGCTCCAACCGGGGAAGAACCTCCTTCTGAAAATAACGACGTACATCTTCCCCCGAACGCTTGAGTTCCCGGATCCACCCATCCATCTGTTCTTCCAACTCTTTTTGCCATTCTTTCTTCGCAAGACGCCGGAATTCTTTTTCCAGGCGGTCAATCGCATCCTGGAAAAGTTTCGACCAGCCCAGGAGCTCGCGGCTTCCCTTTTCCAGCATAATGGAAAAAGAGGTGCTCCCTTCCACCACACCACCATCGGGAAGAGGCTTCCCGTCTCCCTGCAAGTGAACCATCGTGACCGATTGATTTCCAGGTTTATTAGGATCGGCCTGAATAAGAAACCGGCTTAGATTGGTTACGTTATAGCGGAAGTCATTTTTAATTGTGAGGGGAACAAGCGTGCGCCCTCTGGAGTTCCTCTCCAAGGATCCTACGGAGCCGATGACTTTATTTTCCCAATAGACCCGATCTCCCGATTTCAGCCCCTCGGCACGGTCATACATTACCATCACCCGGTGGTGGCCGGCACAGGATAAAAGCCCCATGCCCAGAAGCAGGATAAATAAAAGCAGAGAAATTTTTTCTTTCATTTTATTATCCCCTTCAACAAAAACAGTTTTAAACTTTAAAATAGCATATTTCTTTCAACATTAATTCAATTGTATAGGAATTTCCTTTTTGGACACAGATGTACACAGATTATCAGGATAAACTAAAAAGAAAATAATTATCTGCGGTTATCTGCGTAAATCTGCGTCCTATTAAATTTAATAAAAATGATTCACAGAAAATATATACCTGCGTTGATTTGCGTAAATCTGCGTCCCAATAAATTTAAAAATCAAAACAGTTTAGCTGTTTGAAAAAAGTCGTTGTCGGGTCATTCCCGTGAAAACGGAAATCCAGACGCTGTCCCCCGTATCAAGTACGGGGCAGGCTCTGCTTCCGCAGTTGATTTAGTCCGACCCCGCTCTAATTCTGATCAGCGGAGGAGGAAGACGGCTAACGCCCAAGCAAAGAGCAGAGCGGCAGCCAGCCTGAATCCTTGAGGGATAAGGCTTATCCAAATAACCCGCCTCAGACTGGCGCCGAAATACTCATTTCCAACCACCATGCAGATATGCACTGGAGAATGGGTTTGCCCGATGGCGTTAGCCGTCATCATGATGATAACGTAAGGTAGGGCGTGTGTCCCTTGAGGGAGTAAAGCAAGCAACAAAGGGAATACCATTCCTACGGCTACTAACTCCATCCCGGTGGCAAAACCAGTAATCAGAGGCAGGGCGAAGGCCAATATTCCAACGGGGATGCCATAGCCGGGGAGAATGTGGGCTAATACGCCGATAAGCCCGGAATTTTCCAGGAGGGTTTTAAAAATCATGACAGCAGCCAGAATAAAAAGGAGCTGGGGGCGGATTCCTTTGAGAACCATTTTTTTAGCATGCTGCCCGAAACCTTTTGGGTCAGCAGCCCGAAGAGTAGGCCGGCAGCCATAGCATAAACAAAGTCGATGCGCAATCCCAACGCGAGAACCAGCGGGATCACCAGGGGAGCCACTTCGATCCAGAGAGGACGACCTCTGGGGGGATCCTCATGGTTGGTGGGAAGGAGTGATTTCAGGCGGGGGTCGCGACCGATTAGAAACCAAAAGCCAACCAGAACGCTGGCCAGGGTTACCGGCAGGTGCCAACCGATAAGGTTGAAGAGAGGAATATTAACCACCGTGGCTGCCAGAATCAAATGGGGTTTAAAAGGAAAGACGAGGTCCCATATGTGTCGAAAGAATAGATTGATGGTAGCTTTGCGGTTGGCTTTGAAGCCGATCTCGTCCCCGTAGATTCCTACCATCGGGGCCGGAAGCATAGCCCCGCCGGGAACAGGAAAGAAACCCAGTAGCGAAGGAACAAGGGCAATCAGCACACCCGAATTTTCAAAGATCCTGCGTAGGAAAGCCAATATTCTTTGTAAGCTTCCGGTGAGTTCCAGGAATATGGTGAGCATCTCGATCAGGGTTATGA
This sequence comes from Pseudomonadota bacterium, assembly GCA_018819135.1. Classification (GTDB taxonomy): domain Bacteria; phylum Desulfobacterota; class SM23-61; order SM23-61; family SM23-61; genus JAHJQK01. The sequence goes on from JAHJQK010000083.1 coordinate 12,743, forward strand.
CCCTCAACAGTTGCAGGGTCCCCTTTTCAAGAAGGCCCTGAAGGAAGTAAGCGGCAATTTGGGGGAGATCATAACCCGCAGCCAGGCCCAGGATAAGGGCCCCTAAAATTAGTAAATAGCCAAGCATGATTACCTGCTTTCCCTAAGCCAGCCAGCGCTTCCGAAGGTTTATCAGAGCGCCGGAAAGAATTGCTTTTTCCCTACTTTTTATGACGTTGGGATGGGTTTAATTCGCAAGACCAGCAAAGTGGCCAGACCAACGAGGCCGGAAAAGACTACCCAGGCGAGAAGATAACTCCCCATGGAATCAAATACCCATCCGGCTAAGGTAGGACCGATAATTCCTCCGATGGAGGCCGAACTCATTACCATTCCGATCATCTTGCCGAAAGACTCTTTGCCGAAGTATTCCCTCAAAATGGCTCCCCGTAGGACCATGGTCCCCCCAAAGCTCGGTGGGAAAATAAGAAGAAAAGGAAAGATCATCCATTTCATTTGCAAAAAACATAAGATCATCGTTCCTACTCCCATAAGGGAGAATGCCAGGGCCATCACGTATCTTTTAGTGAATCTGTCACCCAACCACCCAAAGCCAAGGCGACCGATGATACTGGAGAGAGGGATGGCGGCCGCCACCAGCCCAGCCGTCGTCCGGGAAACTCCCAAGCTGCCGAGATAAGGCATGATGTGGGTGACCACTGCCGAAACGGTCATCATCCGGACTGCCTCCACAAAGTTTAAATACAAAAAAGATTTATTCTTAAGCACCTGCCGGAAGGGAAGGTCCGCTTTCTGGTATCGAATATTATCTTGAGAAGATGCCCGGTCTGCTGATTTGCCATCGGCAAGACCACCGTCTTGTGCTGGTTTGTTACGAATAATGAATGATAAGGGGATTCCCAGAATCCACATCCCCAATCCGAGGATCATCAAGGTAGCCCTCCACTGATAAACCTCAATGAGCCAGACAATGATGGGGACAATCAATCCACTGGCGCCAAATCCCGAGGCCATAACTCCAAAGGCTTTTCCTACATTTTTATCAAACCAGTTGGCCACGGCGGACATGGTGACGACGATGGTGCACCCACCCGCTCCCAAGCCCAGGAGAAGAATAGAACCGTAAAACATGGCCAGGGATTGGGTAAAACTGAGCAGGATGAGCCCAAAGCCGGACGCGATCACTCCGCTGAAGATAAGCTTTCTTGAACCATAGCGATCGACGAGGAAACCGATGGGAAAGGCGAAAATCCCCATTTCCAAGCCGCGCAAGCTGGCCCCCAACGAGATTTGGGTGTAGCTCCAGCCAAATTCTTTTACCAGCGGCTCAAAAAAGGCCGTAAAGCCAAAAAAGGTAATGCTACCCACATAGAGGCTGATCAGAAAGCAAGAAAAAACAATCCACCAACCATAATAAATATTTTTAAACATAGGCGTTAAGGCGAACCCCCTCACCCCCGCCCTCTCCCCCGTTTGCGGGGGAGAGGGGAAGGGGGCTTAACTTGAGGGATGGTTTTCCCTTTCTCAGATGGTCATCCCACCGTCGATGGCGATATTCGCGCCGGTCATAAAAGCTGCTTCATCCGCAGCGGCAAAGAGAATGGCAGCAGCGATTTCCTCATCCTTTCCCAGTCGTCCCATGGGCTGGCGGGCGATAAAGTCTACTCTGGCTTTTTCGGGGTCGGCGAAGGTCTGGATCCTTCTTTCTAAGGATGGGGTGTAGGTAGTGCCGGGGCATACACAATTCACCCGAATATTTTCAGAAAGATAATCCGCGGCCATGGCTTTGGTTAAGGCCAAGACTCCTCCTTTGGAGGCCGTGTAAGCTCCCCGTTCTTTCACCCCTTTAATGGCCACTACCGAGGCATTGAGAACAATCACGCCTCCCCCGATTTTGCGCATCTCCGGGACCGTATACTTGGAGACTAAATAAACTCCTTTCAGGTTCACGGCGATGGTACGGTCCCAGTCTTCTTCGGATATATTATCCACTCTTCCGGGAAGGACGATCCCGGCGTTGTTCACTAAAATGTCGATCCGGCCGAAGGCTTTTATTGTCTCTTCTACCATGCGCCGGGCATCGGCGGCTAAGGAGACATCTCCCTGTATGTAGATCCCTTGACCCCCGGCCTCTTGAAGTAGACGCAAAGTCTCCTGGCCATTGGCCGGAGTCAAAGAGTTGATGGCTACCTTCGCTCCTTCTTGGCCGAAGCGGACAGCCGCTGCCCGGCCGATACCCACTCCGGCACCGGTGATTAAAACCACTTTCCTCTGGAATCGCATAAAACCTCCCAAGAAAATTTGCCACAGAGGGCACAGAGAGCACAGAGAAAACAAAAAAATTAAAGAGGAATAAAAATTGCAGAAGGGAAAAAATTTACATTTCAGGTCATTTTGATCTTTGATTCATAATCTTCTCGGTGACCTCTGTGCCCTCTGTGGCTAAATAGATTTTCTTAAATACCTCGGCCGCGTGAAACGAACTGCGAACCAGAGGGGCGGAAAAGACCCCTTTGAATCCCATCTTTTCACCCGCGCAGCGCAGGTCTTCGAATTCCTCCGGCGGAATATATCGAACGACCGGGTGATGCCTGCCCGATGGTTGCAGATACTGGCCCAGGGTCAGAAGATCGCAGGAGATTTTCCTTAGGTCGTTCATGACCTCCAAAACTTCATCCCTCTGCTCCCCCAATCCCAGCATCAGCCCGGACTTGGTGACTCTTCCCGGATCGATCTCCTTGACCGTTTTTAAAAGGTGAAGGGACCTGCGGTAATCAGCCTGCGGGCGGACCTCCGGGTAGAGGCGAGGGACGGTTTCTAAGTTGTGGTTGACAATGTCCGGGCCACTATCCGCGACGATCTTCAAGGATTCGAAGGAGCCTTGAAAATCAGGGATCAGCACCTCCACGACGATGGTGGATTCAGTTCTCTTAAGGGCTCTCACGGTCTTAGCAAAGTGGGAAGCGCCGCCATCCTCCAGGTCATCTCGGGTCACCGAGGTGACCACCACGTGGGTAAGCCTTAACTCTGACGCGGCCTCGACAATTCGTTGGGGTTCTTCGGGGTCCGGCGCCGGCGGCCGCTCTTCTGATGGAATGGCGCAAAAGGTACAGTTCCTGGTACAGGTCCGTCCCAGGATCATAAATGTGGCCGTCCCCTGATGGAAACACTCCCCCCGGTTCGGGCAGAGCGCACTCTCACATACGGTATTCAGACCATAACGTTGAAGCAACCCGCGCATTTTTTGTAAAGCTTCTTGATCGGGAATTTTTCGACGTAACCAGAGGGGTTTCATAAGTAGGGCTCCAACGTCTTGGTAGACTCCTGGCGAAGAGAAAACCCGAAGACGTCGGCGAATTCTTCGAGAACCAACGTCTCGATTTCCTCCATGGGCAGTTCCTTTTTTAATATTTTGGCCATAGAAGTTACCCGGCGCCCGGTCCCGCAGGGATTGATGAAATTAAATAATTCCAGGTCGGTGTTGATATTCAACGCCAGCCCGTGTTTGCTGATCCAACGGGATAGGTGTACTCCCAGCGAAGCGATTTTTTCTTCACCTACCCAAACCCCTCTGAGTTTTCCCAAACGGCCGGCAGCAATGCCGAAGCGGGCGAGCAGGCGGATTACCACTTCTTCCAAGTGCCATACATAATCCGGGACGCTCAAGCCATAAAGACGTAGGTTGAGGATGGGATAAGCCACCAATTGACCCGGCCCATGATAGGTGACATCGCCTCCCCGGTCCGTGAAGATGACTTTGATTCTTTTCTCCTGGAGGGTCGTGGGGGAGGCGAGGACGTTTTGCACCTTCCCAGATTTTCCCATGGTGATGACCGGAGGATGCTGCAGGAGAAGCAAAACATCTCCGATCTTCTCTTCCTTCCGAGCCTCAGCGAGACGATTCTGCAAACGGAAAGATTCTTCGTAATCAATGAATCCCAGGCGGAAAGCGCGACAGAGATGCAGGTTTATGGGGGCGATCATGATTTAAAAGATATCAAACTAAAGGAAGGGGGTCAAGGTGTCCTCCTTATTTACCAAGAGGCATTGGAGGAACTTACTCATACCGGACTCCCTTTGCCGGGTCATAGTCAGGAGGGCGTTGAACAACTTCCATGATGATCCCCCCAACCTTATCGGTACCAAGGTAAGCGAGCCCTCCGCCCCCAACGAACCTGTCCTGTTGCAGGACTTCAATGCCTCTTTGAGACCAGGCTTCTAATGTTGCCTCGAGGTCTTTAACGTCAAAAAGAATATGATGCAGTCCTTCACCTTTTTCCTTCAGGAATTCCTCATGGATCGTGGTTCCCTTTTGATACTCGATCAATTCCAGCTGAACGGCCCCCTGCTGGGAAAGAGCTATTCGCACTTGATAGAAGACTTTTTTCCCATGGACAATGGCAGATGGATGAGTAACGTTGCGAATCGTAAATGGGCCCAATCCTAAAGCAGTCAGATATTCAATGGTTTTGTCCAGGTTTTTCACCACCACTCCCACCTGACAGATTTCTGTCTCTTTTCCTTCTAATACTTTATTTTCCGGCATATTTTTCCTCCCGATGGTTAAATTTTCTTCTATTTCCAGTAAAACAAATCTTTGGCTTTTTCAATGATGTCTTCTGCCTTCGGTAAATAGGCGGCTTCCAGTAGAGGGCTGGCCGGGATAGGAACAAATGGGGCACCGATTCTTTTGATGGGAGCCTCTAAATGTTCGAAAGCCTCATCGGCAATGATCGCCGCAATCTCCCCGCCCGGCCCCCCCGTCAAACAGGCTTCATGCACGATCAGAACCTTGCCGGTTTTCTTCACCGATTCAAGGATCGTTTGCTTGTCCAGCGGTAGAAGCGTGCGGGGGTCGACGACCTCAGCTTCGATTCCCTCCCCGCAGAGAGTCTCCGCAGCCATGAGGGCCCGCTGGAGCATCATCCCGGTGGCGATGACGGTGAGGTCTCGTCCCCTTCGCTTCACGTCGGCCAGGCCGATGGGAATCGTGTACTCTTCTTCCGGCACCGGGCCTTTCAGGCTCCGGTAGAGAAACTTGTGCTCGAAGAAGACGACGGGGTTTTCATCCCGGATGGAGGATTTGAGCAACCCTTTGGCATCGAAAGGAGTGGAAGGCATCACCACCTTCAACCCGGGAACGTGCATCAACCAGGCCTCCAGGCTCTGGGAATGGTGAGCTCCCGTGCCCCGACCCGCCCCGAAGGGAATACGGAATACAATGGGGAGAGTGATTTCTCCGGAATAGCTCCATTGCATCTTGGCCGCGGAGTTGACGATGTGGTCAGAGGCCAGAGTAAGAAAATCGGCGAACATAATCTCGGAAATCGGCCGCATCCCCATCACTGCCGCCCCCACGGCGGCCCCGGCGATGGTGGATTCGCAGATCGGCGTTTCAACGACCCGTTCTTCCCCAAATTCCTGCACCAGGCCACGGGAAATCCCGAAGATTCCCCCACCGTAACCATGGGCTACGTCCTCTCCCATAAGAAAAACTCGCGCATCACGGCGCATCTCTTCGCGCATGGCCTCGTTGATGGCTTCACCATAAAAGATTTCCCTCATAGGCACTCCTTTACTGGGTATAGACTCCTAAGGACATATCTTCCACATCGGGGTCTGGACAACTCTTGGCATGGGCAAAAGATTCCTCGATCTCCAGGTCCGCCTCGGCGATCATCCTCCGGGTCATCTCCTGTGTTATCAGGCCCATCTCTTCGAGCTTCTTCTCGAAGCGTTTCAACGGGCACCTCTTCTTCCAGGCCTCCACCTCTTTTGCATTCCGGTAGCCTTCCGGGTCGCCGGAGGAGTGGCCGTACCAGCGGTAGGTCTGGCATTCGATGAGCGAAGGCCCCTTTCCTTCACGGGCCCGCTTCACCGCTTCCCGCGAAGCTTCCACCACTGCCAGGATATCATTGCCATCGACGGTGGCGCCCGGAAACCCATATCCAGCCGCCCTTTGCGAAATGTCCTGGATGGCCATGGCCTTGCTGGACGGGGTGGAGACGGCATAAAAATTATTTTCGCAGACAAAAACGATGGGCAATTTGAAGGCCGCGGCCAAGTTCATGCCCTCGTGCGTGTCTCCTAGACTGGCGACCCCGTCGCCGAAGAAACACATGACGATAAGATCCCTTTTTTGCATTTTTAGGCCTAAAGCCGCTCCCACGGCCAACGGAATCGCCGCCCCCAGGATTCCCGGCCTGGCCAGGAACCCATACCGGAGGTCACCGGTATGGGTGACTCCGGAGCGCCCTTTTCCAAACCCCGTTTTCTTGCACATCATTCCGGCGGTGATCAACTTCAGGGGGATCCCCTTCATCCACATCTTTCCATACCCGCGATGGGTGGGCATTAAAAGGTCATCTGGCCGAAGACAAAAAAGCGGTCCCACGTTGGTGGCTTCCTGCCCGACGCTATAATGGTAGAACCCGGTCTGGAGGATTCCTCCGGAAACCCATTCCCTCTGCTTCTCCTCGTACCGCCGGTCCAGGACCATCCAGCGGTAAAGCTTTAAAAGCTCATCATGACTTAACTCCATGACTCCCCCTTTTGCTCCATTTTCTGTCAACCCCAAAAAGGCCCTTTTTAATTGCTTCCCGCAATATCTTCTGAATATTCCCGACCCTGGGTCCATCCATTCCCAGGGATAGCTCGAAATAGTTGGGGGCGTTGACTTCTACCTCGCGTTCGCCGTCAAGAGCGATAATAGAGGGGGAAAGAGCGATAAGAACTTTCTCTCCAGGCTCTAACACTCGGTAGCTCTTCACCTCAACCGCCGTGATCAAGCCGGGTGCGATGGGGGCTTGAACTTTCTCTCCCCCCGGGCCTAACTCGATCAACAGCCCGAAAGGATCTTTGACTGACAAAGGCCTTAAGACGGCCCCAATTGAACTGAGCCCGATCGATCCCGGCTCGGCCCGGGTAAGAAAGACCTGTTTGACTCTCTGCAGGTCCCAAAGAGCTCTCGCGCCGATAAAAGATTCTGTGACCACGACCGCGTCAATCAGGGCGAGGTCTTTTTCCTTTCCCTCTCCCAATAATTTCAGCTTTTTCATGGTCATGGTTACTTTTCTTTCATCCACGACCTTCCTGGCCAGGATTCCCGCAGCCATTCCGGCTGCCGTTCCTTCGGTCATCACGGGGAAGACATTGTTCGTCCCCGTAGAGATGGGGATTAATGGAACCCACCCGCAGGTCTTACTCACAACCCGATTGGTCCCATCGCCCCCCAGGGTGATGATGCAATCGACCTGATTCTCCTTCATCATCTGCGCGGCCCGGATCGAATCCTCCTGGTTCCCCTGAATTTCCAGGTCCAGGATGGCAATTTTCGAGGATAAATGATGATGGTTCAAAGCTTCCAGGGCTCGCATCCCGAGGCCATAATAGTCGGGCATGATCACAATCTCATCCACACCCGTGGAGTCCAGTCCCAAAATTACCCGCTTGACGATGTCTGTTTTTTCCGTGTTGGAAATGACCGTAGCGTAGGATACCAGACGCCGGATGTCCTTGCCCGATGCTGGATTGGCGATAATGCCTACTTTGCTCATGGATCCGCTGCTTTCCTTCTTTGCATTTCTCCGGCTCTTCTGGATTCCCTTCTTCCCTCAATGAAAACAGGTGGCATAGTGGCCGGGACTGACCTCCCGGAGCGGTGGTTCCAGGTTGGAGCAGTCCGCTTTACGAGAGGAACATCGAGGATGGAAATGGCATCCTGGCGGAGGATTGATCGGACTGGGGACCTCTCCCTCGAGGATAATTTCCTGCCTTTTCAAAGTCGGGTCGGCCACGGGGACAGAGGAAAGGAGGGCCTGGGTATAGGGGTGCCGGGAATTCTGGTAGAGGAGCTGGGCGGGAGCCATCTCCACGATCCTTCCCAGGTACATGACCGCGACGTGGTCACTGATGTGAGCCACTACATTGAGGTCATGGGAGATGAAGAGATAAGTCAACATGAGCCTTTTCTGCAGGTCCTCCAGCAGGTTGATGATCTGGGCCTGGATGGATACATCCAGGGAGGAAATGGGTTCGTCGGCAACGATCAATTCCGGCTTGACGGCCAGCGCCCGGGCGATCCCGATTCTTTGCCGCTGCCCTCCGCTGAACTCATGGGGATAACGATAGAGATGCTCCGCTCCCAGCCCCACCATCTCCAAGACCTCGACCACCTTTTCTTCCCGATCTTTTTTCCCCGCCAATCCGTGAATCGATAGGGCCTCCCCGATAATTCGATCCACGGTCATCCGGGGGTTCAGAGAAGAATAGGGATCCTGGAAAACGATCTGCATCTCCTTCCGCATCCGGCGCAACTCTTTTTCTTCAAGAGTGGCTAAATTGACATTTCTCAGCCAGACATTTCCAGAAGTAGGTTCGATCAACCGGAGGATTGTCTTCCCTGCCGTCGTTTTGCCGCAGCCCGATTCACCGACCAAGCTGAGAGTCTTTCCTTTTTGGATTTCAAAACTGACTCCATCCACCGCCCGCACATTCTCTTTTTGCGAAGAAAAGATTTTCCCGGGAACAGGAAAATATTTCTTCAACCCTTCCACCTTCAGAAGAACCTCGCTCAAGATCTCACTCCTTCCTGGACCAGCCAGCATCGGACCCCATGCCCGGATCGGGCTTCGTGCAAAGGCGGCTCTTTTTGCTGGCAGATATCATGGGTATATCGACACCGAGGAAAAAAGTAACAGCCTGAAGGAGGATTCAGGAGGTTGCCCACGACCCCGGAAATTTCCTCCAGCCGATCCTTCTTGACCAAATCCTTGTAAAAATTCGGAAGAGACTTCAGTAACCCCTGAGTATAGGGATGCAAGGGATCGCCGAAGAGGCTCTGCACGTCCGCTTCTTCCACAATTTTCCCCATGTACATGACCGCAACCCGTCTGGCATTCTGGGCTACGATTCCCAGGTTATGGGTGATCAATATGACCGCCATACCGACTTTTCTCTGGAGATCGGAGATGAGCCGGAGGATCTGCGCCTGGATGGTCACGTCCAGAGCCGTGGTCGGCTCGTCGGCAATGAGAATATTGGGGCTGCAGGACAAAGCCATGGCAATCATCACCCGCTGCCGCATGCCTCCGCTCAATTGGTGGGGGTAATCATAAATTCGCTTTTTAGGGGAATGAATCCCCACCAGATGCAACATCTCCACTGCCCTTTCTAAAGCCTCTCTCCCTCCCACTCCTTCATGGAGCTGGATCGCCTCGGAGATCTGTTTCCCGACAGTGAACACCGGGTTCAACGAGGTCATGGGTTCCTGGAAGATCATGGAGATGTCCTTGCCCCGGATCTCCCGCATCCTCTCCATGGGGAGGGATAGAAGATTCTCTTCTTTGAAGATGAGGTCACCGGAAACAATCTTTCCTGGCGGTTGGGGAATCAGGCGCAAGATGGAGAGCGCGGTCACGCTTTTGCCGCAACCGGACTCTCCAACGATCCCGAGCGTCTCTCCGGGATTCAAATGAAAATTGACTCCATCGACCGCCCGGACGACCCCTTCCTCGGTATAAAAAAAAGTTTTAAGCCCCTGGACCTTTAAAAGCGAGTTCGCGGTCACTGTGATTTCCTCCTCTGCCTGAACCGGGGGAAAAGGCCTCTTCTTTCCCCCCGTCCCTTCATCTTTCCCTTCAAAGGAAATGCTGCCAATGTCGATTCCCCGCGGAGACCTGGGGAAATTTCCGCCTGTGGTTTAGGAAGGAAGAAGGATCACCTTCATGGCTTTTCTTTGCTGGCAGGCACGGAATCCCTCGTCAACCTGTTCCAGCGGCAATCGATGAGTGATCAGGGGGGCGACCCGGATCTGGCCTGAGGCCATGAAGGACAAGACTTTGTTCCAGCCAAGGCGCGAGGCGCCGTAGACCCCTCGAATGATTTTCATCTCCCTGACCACCCTGCGGGTGAAATCGACGGAGATATTCTCCGGATAAATTCCGAAGCAAACCAGCGTGCCGCCTTTGCGGAGCAATTCCAGGCCCTGGTTGAAAGCCTTGGGAGATCCGCTTACCTCCAGGACTTTCGCCGCCCCCAGGCCTCCGGTCATGGCTCTTACTTTTTCTACCGGGTCTTCCTTCTCCACGTCGATCGTTACATCCGCCCCCAGGGACTTGGCGATTTCGAGCCGGGCTTTATCCCGGGTCAGGCCGGTTACGATGACCGGGGAGGCGCCGTTAGCCTTCGCCGCCTGAGCGGCGGTTACGGCAATCGGGCCGGCCCCCAAGACCACGACCGGCTCCCCGAGGGAAATTCCGGCCTGTTCCACGATGTGAAGGGCCTCGGCCGTGGGCTGGCCCTGGGCAGCCTCTTCGAAGGAGACCCCGGCGGGAATTTGGGGAAGAAAGTTTTGCCGCACGCTGACCGCCACATACTCGGCCATCCCCCCTTTTTTCTCCAGGCCGATTCTTCCGGCGGCTTTTCGCTGGTCGCAGAGGGAATGCCGGCCCGTGTTGCAATAAAGACACTGGCCGCATGAGCCGCCCTGGTAAGCCACCCGGTCTCCGATTTTGACGCCTGAAACCTGGCTTCCCACTTTGGCTACTTCACCGGCAAATTCATGGCCCAACACCAGGGGCATATACTCGGCCAGGCCTTCATACCCAGGTGTCCATTCGTAGATATGCACATCCGACCCGCAGATGCCTACCGCCTTGACGCGGATGAGCACTTCTTCGGGAGAAATCGCCGGGATCGGGAGTTCGCCGAACCGAATCCCCGCTTTCGGCTCAACCTTCAGGGCCGCCTTCATTTTTCCGTTTTTCGCCATTTTAGCTCCTCTATTATTTATTTTTTATCGACGAAATAGAAGCGGTAAAAATCAAAACCCCACACCGGGTCCATCTGGGGCATTCCGCCGATCACCGCGGGCCGGTAGGGCGTTGGATATTGCATCATGAACAAAGGAATGGCGGGAAGGTCCTCCATGAGCCTTTTTTGAATGGCATGGTACATTTCTTTGCGCTTGGCCGGATCCAATTCCCGCCGGGCATCGTCGATCTCTTTGTCGAGTTTGTTGTAGCGCATCACATTCGGGCCGGGCGGAAAGCCGGCGCTGTGGTAAAATTGCGAAAGGGGAATATCCGCATCCGGAATACGGACCGGGAGATAAATGGACATCTGGGTGGTGGCGCTGGTAATCTTCTTCATCCAGGTGGGTTGGTCGAGAACGACCAAATTTACTTTGATCCCCACTCTCCCCAGCTGGCCCTGGATGGCCGTGGCCACGGGCAGATAACTGGGTGAAGTAAAAGTGTCAAAGGTGACCTCGAAGCCGTTGGGATATCCGGCCTCGGCCAGGAGCTCTTTGGCCTTTTGGGGGTCGTATTCATACCGCCGGAGCCCTGCCTCGTTATGGCCGAAATATCCTTTGGGAACCGGACTATTAAGCTTTTCCGCTTGCCCGCTGAGGACATGCTGGATGATCTCATCCCGGTCGATCGCATGGGCAATCGCCCGCCGCACCCGAACATCGGCAAAGGGCTTGAAATCCGGGTTCAATTTCAAGTGGTGCCAAGCCCCCCGGTTTAACAGTTCTACCTTGCAGCCCGCGGCCTTGAGCCGGTTGAGAATTACATCCTCTCTGGGCAAAATCTGGGTGGTGTGAATATCCCCCCTCTCCATCACCATGAGCAGAGTATCCATGTCCGGAATCGTTTTATAGATCACCTTATCGATCTTCGGAGGGCCTTCCCAGTATTCCTTGTTGGCGGTCAGGACGATCTGCTCGCGGGTCATGGATTCAAAGACGAAGGGGCCGCTGCCGATGGGATGGCGGGCAAAATCCTTTCCGTATTTTTCCACGGCCTTTTTGGACACGATGGCCAACGGTCTGGGCCGGGCGCACTTCGCCAAAAATCCAGCGTCGGGCTCTTTCAGGGATATCTCCAGCGTGAGATCATCGATCACTTTCACTTCTTTTACCGCAATCAATTCCGACCGCATGGGGGAGCGCGTTTCCGGATTCATCACCCGTTCGAAGCTGAATTTTACGTCGTGGGCGGTGACTTTGCCGAATCCCTTGTGGAATTTAATGTTGTCCCGCAATTTGAAGGTGTAAACCAGCCTATCTTTGGATGCGGTCCAACTTTCGGCCAGGTCTCCCTCGAGCTCCGCCGTGTTGAATTTAAAGCGCAGCAGTCCCTGAAAAAGGTTCCTCGCCATCATGATGTTCTGGGATATCAAACTCGCTGCCGGGTCCATGGTTGTCACCGGGCTGTAATCTCCGATGACCAGGACTTTTTCCTTGGCCGTTACTTCGGTATTTACCATCATCAGGGCCCCCAAGATGACGGCCAACCCAATCACTAAAATGCGCCGATTCATCGTGTTCCTCCTTTTGCTTTGTTTTTTCCCTTGTCGGGAAAATAAAAAAAATCCTTCTTGGCTTTAAATTTTACACCGCAGAGCACGCCGAGACCGCAGAATCAAATCATGGCAAGGCCAAAATTTCCCGCGGCGCTCTCGGCGGTTAATCTTTTGTTTTTTCCATCAACCTCTTCCCACTTCTCTCTCTCCCTTCAAACGCGGGTCAAAAGCATCGCGCACCGCATCCCCCACAAAGTTGAAGGCCATGACCGCCAGGATGATGACGACTCCCGAAGAGATCGAAATCCAGGGGGCGTTCATAAGATAAGACTTTCCTTCATTGATAATGCTCCCCCAGGTAGGCGTGGGGGGCATGATCCCCAGCCCGAGAAAGCTCAGGCTGGCCTCGGTAATGATGGCTTGGGGGATCCAAAGGGTCGCCAGCACCAAGATCGGCGAAAATGTGTTGGGAAGAACATGGAAAACGATGATCTTCCACCGGCTCTGCCCCAAAGCCCGGGCCGCTTCGATAAAATCCGCCTCTTTGATCGAAAGGGTAGTGCCGCGAACCAGGCGGGAGAAGCGGGGGACGGTCACGATGGAGATGGCGATGATGACGTTGTAGAGGTTCGACCCGAGCGCCGCACAGATGGCCATGGCCAGCAGGAGGGCGGGAAAGGAGAGGAGGATATCCGTGATCCGCATGATCACCGTGTCCACAAGTTTTCCGAAAAATCCGGAAATGACCCCCAAGGTCACCCCGATCAGGGAACCGATGGCCACCGAAAATATACCCACCAAGAGCGATACCCGGCCGCCCCAAACAACCCGGCTCAGGACGTCCCGTCCAAAATTATCCGTGCCGAAAAGGTGTTCCGCACTCGGGGGCTTCAACCGATTGGGTAAATTTTGATGCAAGGGGTCATGGAGGGGTAGAAAGGGCACCAGGACGGCAGTCAGGATGCTGATCACGATGACCACGGCCCCGAACAAAGCCAGGGGGTTCTGCTTCAAAAAGCGAAATATTACCTTGCCGATTCCCCTCTTCCTTTTTTGCTTTAAAATTTCTAGATTTTTCATGGCGGCACCCTATAGTTTGATTCTTGGATCCAAGAAGCGGTAGATGATGTCCACCGTCAAATTCACAAAAATAACGGCGCAGGCGAAGATCAAGACGGTTCCTTGAACCTGGGGGTAGTCGCGGGCGAAGATGGCATCCATCAGTAATTTCCCCACTCCCATGCGGGCGAAGACGGTCTCGGTCAGAATGGCCCCTCCGAGCAGTTGACCCATGTAAAGGCCCACCACCGTGACGATGGGCAGGAGAGCATTCTTCAGGGCATGGCTCAGGATGACCGATTTTTCCGCCAAACCCTTGGCTCGGGCCGTCCGCACGTAATCCTGGCTCAGGACTTCCAGCATGCAGGAGCGAGTCAAGCGCATGATCAGCACGGCCATGCTGATTCCGATGGCGGAGGCGGGGAGAATGAGGTGATGGAGTAAACTCCGCCAGTTGGTTGTGTCGCCGACGCCGATGATGGGAAACCATCCCAAATGGTAGGAGAAGACCCAGAGGATGAGGATCGCCAAAAAGAAAACAGGAATGGAGATCCCGGAAATGGAGGCGGCTCTCATGAAATAGTCGAGAAAAGTATTCCGGCGAACCGCTGATACAACCCCAATGGGGATGCCAAGAATGAGGGATATCAACACACCCGCCACAGCCAGCTGGATGGTGTAGGGGAGGGGGCGGAGCGTTTCGAGTAAGACGGGCTGCCCTGTGACCAGGGATCTTCCCATATCTCCCTGCATTAAATTGCGCATAAATTTGAAATATTGCAAATACAGAGGTTGGTCCAAGTCCAGACTTAACCTGAGCTCCCGGATGGAATCCGCGGTCGCATGGGGACCCAGGATGGCCAGAGCCGGATCCCCAGGGGTCAGATGAATCAGGAAAAATACGATGGTCACCACCCCGAAAAGCGTTGGAATGACAGCCAAGATAGTTTTAAACAGATATCTGCCCATGTAAATTTCTCCCTCCGCTTATCTTCTCGGAATAAACCTTTTAAAGTGAACCTTGCTCAATCATACTTAACCCCCACTTGGGGATCATAACCCGGCGGATGCTGGATGAGCTTCAGAATGATCCCGCCCGTTTGGGTCTTTTCCGTATAAGCCAGGCCGCCCCCCCCCACAAACCTATCTTGCCGCAAGATGTCGATGCCCTTCTGGGAAAATTTTTCCAGGGTGGTTTCGAGATCGTCCACTTTAAAGGCCAGGTGATAGAGCCCCTCCCCCCTTTCCTCGAGAAACTCCGCAAAGATCTTCTCCCCTTCTTGGTACTCGATCAATTGAAGCTGGACGGGGCCTTGCATGGACATCGCAACTCGCACGTGATAAAAGGCCTTCTTTCCGCGGACAAGGGCTGAAGGGTGTTTCGAGGCGCGAATTCGAAAGGGCCCGAGGCCGAGAGAGGTCAGATATTCAACCGTCTTATCCAGATCCTTCACCACCACCCCCACTTCAAAAATCCCGGCCTCCTTTCCCTCCAGCAGTTTATTTTTTGGCATTTACTCGTTCTCCTTTTTTGATCATGGTCTGTAAACATCCCCCGTTTTCAAGGCTAGCGTCGGGTCCATTTTGACCTTCCAGAGGAGACTTGCTTCGGTCACTGGGCTTAACCTTGCCTGGGTCATGACGTTGACACAGGCCGGTTTGCCCGAAGCAAACGCCCTCTCTAGGGCGGGTTTGATCTCCGAAGGATCCTCCACCAGCTCTCCATAACCACCTAGAGCTTCCACTACCCGATCGTAACGCACCGGGCCGAGCCTGGAACCCACGACTCGATCATGGCCATAGACCTCCCGCTGATTATGGAGGATCATTCCCCAGGCCTGGTCATTCCCGATGACGGAAACAATCGGAATATTATGGCGGACCGCCGTATCGAATTCCATGGCATTAAGGCCGAAGCTTCCGTCTCCGTTGACAATCAGAACCCTACGGTTTGGAAAAGCGACCTTTGCCCCGATTGCATGGGGAATACCGCTGCCGAGATTTCCGAAAGGTCCGTTATCCACTGTGTGCCCCGGTTTGGCTGCGCCCAATGTCGTCCGGACCCAGAACTTGATATCCCCGCCATCAAAGACGACCATGTCATCCTTGCCCAAAAAGTCCGTGATCTCTCGGGCCAAGCGGAGAGGATGGATGGGCCTCTCATTTGACTTCCATCCTTCTTCCCAGGTCTTTTTCTTCTCCAGCTGCCTCTTCCGCAATCTTTCTGCCCATTCCCGGGTCCGGAAAGGGCCTTTCTTTTCCGCCTGTTCCGTAAGCTGGCTCAAGACATATTTGGGGCTGCCCACGATTCCCAATTCGATCTTTCGGTTGTACCCGATGGCAAGGGAATGATTTTCAACTTGGATAATGGCGGCGTTGGAATTGAAGACCTGCCCGTACTGGAGTCGGCTATTTAACACTACATTGAGAAGTAAGGCGACATCGCATTCGCTCAGCAATTCGGCTGCCCCATTAATTCTTCCGTTAGGCTCTCCGTAACAGTCGGGATGGCTGTCGGGAATTATGCCCCGGGCCGTCTCCTGGGTGAAGATCGGGATATGGGTGACTTCGGCTAATCGGAGCAGTTCTTCTTCCGCTCGGGTGTACCACGCCCCATTGCCCACGATCATGGCAGGGCGCGAGGCTTTTTGCAGCATTTCCGCTGCTTTCTCCACCAGCCGTGGGTCACCGTAAGGCTGGGAATCTGTTCGGTATTCCAGGGGGAAGTGAATTTGTTCTTCCTCCATCTTTTGCATCATAAGATCAATGGGGATATTGACGCTCACCGGGCCGTAGGGAAAGGTGAGGGCATGCCTGAAAGCCATGGAGAGATATTCGGGAATCCGTTTGGTCTCAGCAACAAACCAAGCCCGCTTGGTTACAGCTTCGGCGGTGCGGACTTGATCCATTTCCTGGAGCGCCCCCATCTCCAGGCGGCTGAGTTCGCTGTGTCCGCTGATAGCCACAACGGGTGTCTGGGCCAGCTCGGCAGCCTTTAGCCCAGTAATGGCATTAGTGTGGCCCGGTCCTGCCGTAAAGGCACAGACCCCAGCAGAACGAGTGACTCTGGCCCAGCCATCAGCCATGAACGCTGCTCCCTGTTCGTGCCGGGTGTCAATAATCCGGATGTTGTGATCCAAGCAGGCATTATAGATGGGATTGATGTGTCCCCCAGAAAGGCTGAAGAGGTAAGTTACCCCTTCTTTCTTCAGCATACGGACGACCATTTCCCCGCCGTCAATCATCATGGTTCCCCCTCCTTAACCCGAAAGTTGTTGTCCGAACGGACTGGTTTGGCAGAAACAAAGTTCCGGTTCTTTCGGGACTTAAAAACCTTTTCCTATCGAATGATTAGAAATATTTATCTCAAGCAAAGTACCAGCCTCCGTTTATATCCAGAGTGACCCCGGTAATGTAGGAGGCTTGATCCGACGCCAGGAAGGCGCAAGCATTGGCCATCTCTTCCGGTTCAGCAGGACGGTTCAACGGCACGTTGCTCAATATTTGGCTTCGCTTCGCTTCATCCAGGCTTTCCCAGTGGGCTTTAAACCATTCCGATAACGTCATCCCCGGGGCAATGGCGTTGCAAGTGACCTGCCGGGGCCCCAGTTCCTTGGCGCATTGTTTGGTAAACCCGATCAACCCGGCCTTGGACGTTACGTAAGCAATATCCGAAACATCGCTGCCGGCCCGGCCGGCCTTGGAGGAAATGTTAATGATCCGGCCCGATCCAGAGGCTATTAGGAGGGGGACGGCTGCCCGGGTACAGAGAAAGGTGCCCGTTAAATTTAAAGAAAGGACGCCAAGCCAATCCTCTGTTTCGATTTCCGCTATTTTCCTTATCAAATGATCGGTCAACCCGGTCCGTTGGGCTCGGACACCCCGGATACTTGTGCCCGCGTTATTTACCAGAATATGAAGGCCGCCCCCGGCTTCGAGCGCCTTGAACATTCGTTTTACTGAAGGTTCATCCGTAATGTCCGCATGTAAACCCTGCGCGGCCAATCCGTCTTCCTTTAACTTCTTCACCGCCGCGTCCAGGGATTCGCCCTGCAGATCATTCAAGATCACATCTGCGCCCTCGACGGCCATCTTCTTGGCAATGGCCAACCCAATCCCGCGCGCGGCCCCGGTTACCAGCGCTCGCTTATTCTGGAGAAGTTTCATGGATATCCTCCGCCCCAAAGAGTTTCATTGATCACCCTGTTTTTCAAAATGTTCGGAAGTGAGTCGGCCTCCGAAAGAAATTTTTTCTATCCTGATTCCGGCGATAGGCGAAGCCGGCTTAGTACATCCCCAGTCCTCCGTTCACATCGATGGTGGCCCCGGTGATGAAGCCGGCGGCATCGGAAATCAGGAAGAGGATGGCTCCGGCGACATCTTCCGGAGTCCCCAGACGGCCCAAAGGGGTCCGTCGGGCAAACTCGGCGTTGACCTCCGGGGGAACATCGCGAATAATCGGCGTGTCGATCCTCCCAGGGGTGACGGCGTTCACCGTAATCCCGTATTTCCCCAGTTCCCCGGCCAAAGATTTCGTCAAGCCAATGACCCCCGCCTTGGCGGCCGTATAGTGGGAACCGGCCACCTGGCCGCCGCTCCGGGCAGCCTGCGAGGATATATTGACGATCCTGCCCCACCCGTTGAGGATCATGTGGGGGACGATCTCGTGGCAGCAGTAGAAATACCCATTCAAATCCACGTCGATGACCCGTTCCCATTCCTCCACGCCCATTTCCCAGAGGTTGCGTTTCTTGCCCTGGTGCTTGGGGGAGATCCCGGCATTATTCACCAGAATGTCAATCCGGCCGAAGGTAGAAAGAGTTTTCCGGGCCAGCTCCTTTACCTGGGAAAGGTTGGCGATGTCGGTCTGCACGGCCAGGGCTTTCCCCCCCTCGGAAACGAGGCTTTCTTCCAGCTTTTTGGCTCCTTCCCAGTTAACATCGCTGATGACCACGTTTGCCCCTTCCTGGGCCAGGGCCCGGATGGTAGCCATGCCGATTCCGCCGGCGCCTCCCGTTACGATAGCAACTTTTCTTTCCAGTCCCATTGCCGAACCTCCATTTTTTGCTTTTCAGGACACCAACCAGCCGCCGTTGACATCGATGGTGACCCCCGAGACATAGCTGGCATCATCGGAGGCCAAAAACAGGATCACCGAAGCCTGTTCCTCCACGGTGGAGAGCCTCCGCAGGGGGATGGCCTGAATGACGGCCTGCCTCTCCGCCTCGGTTTTTCGCTCCATCCAGAGCTTTTCCACCCGCGGGCTGGAAAGGGCCAGGCCGGGGGCGATGGCGTTGGCGGTAATACCGAAGGGCCCCAAATCTTTGGCCAGTTGGCGGGTCAGTCCCATCACCCCCGCCTTGGCGCTGCTGTACTGGATGCCGGTCAGCTCCCCCCCGTACCTTCCGGCTTTCGAGGACAGGTTTATGATCCGACCGCTTTTTTGTTGCTTCATGTAGGGGGCAACGGCCCGGGAGCAGATAAAGGTTCCTTTTAAGTTCGTGTCCACAACTCTGTCCCAGATTTCATCCGTAATTTCTTCCAGTTTATTCGGCAGGTTGAAGCCTCCCCCGGCATTATTGACCAGGATGTCGATCCGGCCGAAGGCTTCCGCGGTTTTCTGGACCATGGCATTCACCTGCGCCGTATTGGACACATCCACTTCAAACCATAAGGATTTGCGTCCTAATGCGATAATATCCTGGGAAACCTTCTTTACTCCTTCGGCGTTGATGTCGCAGACGGCCACATGGGCTCCCTCGCGGGCGAAACGCATGGCCGTGCCCTGGCCGATTCCTTGGGCCGCCCCGGTGACGACGGCCACTTTGTCTTTCAGTCTCATATCGTCGTGAACCTCCTATATGGCCAGGGGTTTCTCTCTCTGGATGAGTTCAATGACATCCTCATCCGGTCCTTTCACGAAAGCGATCCGGGTGCCTGGCATCGCCTCCCGGGGCTCGACAAAAAAGTCCGCCCCTTTGGCCTTCATCTCCTGCACCGTCTTTTCCAGGTCATCGACCACCAAGCCAAAGTGTCCCAGGCCTCTTTGGGGCCAGAGTTTTTCCCTTCCCGGGGGTTCGGGCAGGCTCTCTTCCTTTCCCACGCCGGACAGGTTGAGGACGGTGCCGCCCAGGTTCAGCCGGATCAAAGAAACTCCTCCGACGGCATCGCGGGCGAAGACCCGGGCGCCGAAGATCCTTTCGTAGTACTCAACCGCTTTGTCCAAATCCCGGCATTTTATATGAACATGATCAAATTTCATCTTTCCTCCTTCCTTGGCGAAATTTTATTCCCAGCTAGGCAGGAACGATCAGAGCTTTAATCGCCTCTTTCCTCTGGCATGCCTGGAACCCTTCTTCGGCCTTCTCGATGCTGACCCGATGGCTGATGAGCGGCTTGATTTTTATCCGACCATAGGCCATCAGGGAGAGGGCTTTATCCCACAAGAGGGATAACGTTCCAAAAGAGCCACGGATAGTTTTCATTTCCCGCACTACATGGCTTTCACGTTACCCTCCCGCGCTTCTATGGTTTAAGAGAATCCACTGCTATCAGGGAAAAGGATTACTTTCATGGCCTTTTTCTCCAGGCAGGCCCGAAATCCCTGGTCCGCTTTCTCCAGGGGCAACCGGTGGGTGATGAGGGGAGCGAGCCGGATTTTTCCCGAGGCCATTAAATGCAGGGCCCGGCTCCACGCGAGCCTGGAACCGCCAAATACTCCCCGGATCGCCTTCATCTCCCTTACCAGCCTGCGGGTGACATCCACGGAAATATTCTCCGGATAGATGCCCACCGCCACCAGGACTCCGCCCTTGCGCACCATGTCCAGCCCCTGGTTGAAAGCCCGGGCCGACCCGCTCACTTCGAAGACCTTTGCCGCTCCCAGACCTCCGGTCATGTCCTTCACCTTTTCCACCGGGTCTTCTTTTTCTACGTCGATCGTTTCGTCCGCTCCCAGAGTCCGGGCTAAGGATAGGCGGGATTGATCCTGGGTAAGCCCGGTGACCACCACCGGGAAGGCTCCCGCGGCTTTGGCTCCCTGGGCCAGGGTCAAGGCGATCGGGCCGGCTCCCAGAACGACAACGCAGTCGCCCGGAAAAATTTCCACCTGGTCCAGGGCGTTGAGGGCTACGGCCGTCGGCTCGCTCATCGCCGCTTCCTCGAAGGAAACCCCCTCGGGGATCCGGTGGAGCAGCGAGCCATGGCACAGCACATATTCGGCCATCGCTCCTTTTTTTTCGATCCCGATCCTACCCAGGCCCAGACGCTGATCGCAAAGGGTCATCTTGCCGGTCAGACAATAGACGCACCTCCCGCAGGTCAGGCCGGTCTCGCTGGTTACCCGGTCGCCCCGGTGGAAACCGGAAACCCGGCTTCCCGTTTCGACTACTTCGCCGGCAAACTCATGGCCCAGAACCATCGGCAGGCATTTCTTCAGGTGCTCGAAGCCCCCCGCCCATTCGTAGATGTGGGCATCCGAACCGCAGATGCCCACGGCCTTCACGCGGATGAATACTTCCTCCGGTCCAACGGTGGGGACCGGAATATCTCCCAGCCTGATCCCCGGCTGGGGTTCTGCCTTTACGACCGCCTTCATCGAGTCCTCCTTTCATAGTCCCAGAATCAGCATGGAGGGTTGTTGGAGGTACCGCAGCCAGAGCATGCGGAAACTATGGTGGACTACTCCCGAGATAATCCGGTGGTCCACCGTGGAAGCAATGCGCATGAGGGGCTTTATGACAATCTGGTCATCTACCACCCACGGTCTTTTGAAGACGCCTCCAAAAGCAATGATTCCCATCTGCCCGGCCACCAAAACGGGGGTGCCGGGAATTCCCCCGACTGACCCCAGGTTGCTGATAGTGTAGGTTCCTCCGGTTACATCATCTGCGGTCAACGTTTCCTGCCGCGCTCTTTCGATCAAAGCGCTTATCTCCCGGCTGACCTCGACGAGGGATTTTTTATGGGTCTGGTGCACCACGGGAACGATCAATCCTTTCTCTAAGTTCACGGCGATTCCCAGGTTGATGTCTTCCCAGATGCGGATTTCTTCTCCTTCCAGGGAAGAGTTCATCAGGGGAAATTCCTTTAGCACGACCCCGACAATCTTGGCGAAGATGTCGGTATAGGAGACCCGTACGCCGAGGGCAGGTTCCATCTTCAGGAGTTCCTCCCGGAGTTTTATCAACTCGGTCATATCCACATCTTCCCAGTTGGTCACCTGGGCCGTGCTCTGCCGGCTCCGCAGCATGTGCTCGGCCATGGCTTTGATCATTCCGGTCAGCGGGATAATTTCCTTGACCCGCTTCCCGGCAATCAAAGGCCGGGCAGGTTCCTCCCGCTTTTCCAGGGGGGGGGCCGGCTCTTTTTTCTTTTCTTTGACCTCCAGGGCCTGAAGCACGTCTTCTTTGGTGATCCGGCCTTCCAGGCCGGTGCCCTTGATCAGGGTCAGGTCGAGGCCGTGTTCCATGGCCATCTTGCGGGCAATGCCCGAAACCTTAACGTGGCCCCCGCGCTCCGGCTCCGGGGGAGGGGCGGCTGCCGCAACGGGCGCTTCCCGCACCTCCATGGCCGCGGGCTGGGGTCCCCGGGTTTTCACCTGTTTGTATTCTTCCCGGGTGGAGGCCAGGAACCCGATGAGCCCTCCCACGGGCGCCTCCTCTTCGGCCGCGACGACAATATGAAGAATGCCCGTCTGGGGAGACACGATTTCATAGGTCACTTTCTCCGTTTCCACGGTTAGAAGAAGGTTTTCTTTTTCTATCGTATCTCCCTCTTTTGCATTCCAGGAGATGATCTTTCCTTTTTCCATGGTCATCCCCAGCCGGGGCATTACAACATCCGTAATCATCTTTATTTTTATCCTCCTTCGAGTTGGGGCCTTCTCTTCAAGCCCTGCCCATCATTTTTTTGACTCGATCGGCGACGGTCTTTTCCGTGACCATGTAAAGGTCTTCCAGGTAAGGGCTGGAGGGAACCGGCGCGTTCGGAGAAGCGATGGTGAGGGCGGGGGCCTGCAAGGCGGGGATCTTTCTCATGACCGTAGTCACGATTTCGGAGCCCACCCCCGCTCTTTCATATCCGTCGTCCACGGTGACGAGCCGGCCGGTCTTTTTAACCGATTCGATGATGGTCTCTTCGTCCAGGGGCACGAGGGTCCGCAGGTCGATCACCTCACAGTCAATTCCGTCCCGGGCCAGGGCATCGGCCGCTTTCAGGGCGATGCCGACCGATCGACCCGTGGCCACGACGGTCGCATCCTTTCCCTCGCGCTTGATGTCCGTTTCGCCGAAGGGAATGGTGTAAAGCTCTTCGGGCACGGGACCTTTGACGGCGTAGAGGTTGCGGTTTTCAATAAAAAGAACCGGGTTCCCGTCTTCGATGGCCATACATAGCAATCCCTTGGCGTCGTAAGGGGTGCTGGGGATGGCAACCTTGATCCCCGGTATGTGCATGAACCAGGCTGCAAGGTTCTGCGAATGGTGGGCCCCCACTCGTCGCCCCAATCCGGTTGCAGTACGGAAGACGATGGGGACGTGGATCTGCCCACCCGTGATGTAATATTGTTTGGAGGCCTGATTGGCTATCATGTCCATGGCCAGGGTGATGAAATCCATGAGCATGATCTCCACAATGGGCTTCATCCCCATCATAGCTGCGCCCACGCCGGCTCCCGAAAAACCCGACTCGCACATGGGGGCGTTGATCACCCGTTCCCGGCCGAATTTTTCCACTAAGCCCTTGGTGACGGCAAAGACGCCCGAAGCCACGTCCTCGCCGATCAGGAAGACTCGGGGGTCTTTTTCCATCTCCTGGCTGATGGCTTCGTTCAGAGCCTGGGCAAACGTGATTTCTCTCATCGAATCGTCTCCTTTCATCCTTGGTAGAATACACCCGAAGTCACTTCGCTGGCGTCCGGGAAAGGGGCTTCCTTGGCAAATTGGATCGCTTCGTTTATTTCGTTCATGAACTGCCTACTTTTCTTTTCCACATCTCCAGGGGTCAGGACTTTATCTTCAAGGAGCTTCTTGGTAAAGCGGTCCAGGGGGTCCTTTTTCTTCCATTCTTCGAGCTCGTCTTTGGACCGGTAGGGTTCGGGGTCCCCTTCGTAATGCCCCCGCATGCGCATGGTCTTGGCTTCGATCAGGGTGGGGCCTTCGCCCCGCCGGGCCCGGCTTACCGCCTCCCCAACCGCTTCATAGACGGCGATGATATCGTTCCCGTCCACCATGACGCCCGGAATGCCGTATGAGGCGGCCCGGTCGGCGATGTCGCGAATGTTCATATGGTCGACCTGACGGGTGGTCATGGCGTACTGGTTGTTGGCACAGACATAGACGACCGGCAGTCTGAATACCGAGGCAAGGTTGAGACCTTCGTGAAAGTTCCCCTCGTTGGAAGCGCCGTCCCCGAAGAAGCACATGGCGATGTGGGGTTCCTTGCGCATCTTGAAGGCCATGGCCGCCCCCGCAGCCATGGGGATCGTGGCCCCGATGAGCCCCCGGCCTCCGATGTTGCAATACTCGGGGGAGCAGAGATGGATCTCCCCGCCCTTGCCTTTGCAATAGCCGGCTTCTTTTCCGTAGAATTCAGCAAACATCTTTTTCAGGTCCATTCCCATGACGATGTTGGATTGAATATGCCCCCGGACCGTGGTGAAAACATCCCCCGGCCGCAGATGAAAGGTCGCTCCAACCGGGATGGCCTCCTGCCCCACGGCCGAATGCACGATCCCCGGGATGTCTCCCCGGGCGTATACGTCGATAAGTTTATCCTCCACCAGCCGACTTTTGAGCAGCGCGTCGTACATGGCCAATAACATCTCCTTGGTCAATCCTTCCATGTATCCTCCTTAACTTGAGAATGCAATTCTCCTTCGTCTCCCTGCAGGGGAAGGGGTTGGGGTGCCCGCCCTTCCCCTATTTTTCCCATGCTTTCCCTATTTGTCTTTCACAAAGTGCATCGGGTATATGTCGCACCCCCAAATATATTCCTTTTCAGCGATTCCGGCGATGTGGGGGCGGCGCGCAACGGGGTAACCCATCAAGATTAACGGAACGGCCGGGACATCTTCCATCATCTTAACCTGGATCTGGCGGTAATATTCGAGTCGCTTTTTTTCGTCCAGCTCGCTCCGGGCTTTTTCGATCAGGTCGTCGATCTGGTCGTACTTAGTGACGTTCAAGCCGGGGGAGAAGGCGGCGGAATGGTAATGGCGCATCATGGGGAAATCCGCATCCGGCTGAAGCGACGGTAAGACGAGGGTGAAATTGGTTGTCCCCTTGGATAATTTTCCCCACCAGGTCGCCTGATCGGTCACGACCAGATTGGCGGTGATGTTGACCTGGCGCAGTTGCTCGGCGATGGCGGTGGCTAAAGGGAGATAGCTGGGGGAATTGAAAGTATCGAAATTCACCTCAAATCCGTTGGGATAGCCGGCCTCGGCGAGAAGCGCCTTGGCTTTTTTCGGGCTGTATTCATAAAAGGGGACTCCGTCCAGCGTGTGCCCTACGAACCCTTGGGGCACGGGGCTGTCCATCCGCTCTCCCATTCCGCTTAAAACATATTTGATCAAGGTGTCTTTGTCGATGGCGTGGGCGATGGCCCTTCTTACCCGGACATCGTCAAAAGGCTTTGCTTTGTTGTTCATGAACAGATTCTGGAAGGCGGGGCGCTCGACGGGGGTGATCTTGCATCCCGCAGCCTTCAGCCGGTCGAGAATCGCGCGGTCCCGGGGCAAGACCCAGATCAAGTCGATATCGCCCTTTTGCAGGGCCATATGCTGAGCGTCCACATCGGGGACTAATTTGTAAATCACCTTGTCAATTTTCGGCGGTCCCTCGCGCTGTTTGAAATCCTTGTTGGCGACCAGTACGCATTGCTCGCGGGTCCACGATTCAAAAATGAAAGGGCCGGTTCCGATAGGATTACGCATATAATCCTTGCCGAACTTTTCCACGGCTTTTTGGTTCACGATCGCCGTTCCTCTCGGCCCCACCAATTTATGCAAAAAAGGAACACAGGGTTTCTTCAGCCTGAACTCGATGGTATAGTCGTCGATGACGACTACCTCTTTAACTTCAAGGACGATCTCCGAACGGGCAGGGGCTCCCGTCTTCGGGTCCAGGACTCTATCAAAAGTGTATTTCACATCGTGGGCCGTGAACTTGCCAAATCCCTTATGCCAATAAACATCGTCCCGCAGCTTGAAGGTATAGACCAGCCCGTCTTTCGAGATCGTCCAGCTTTTGGCCAGATCTCCTTCGATTTCCGCGGTATTGAACTTGTAGCGGAGCAAAGACTGGTAGATGACTCGGCAAAGCATGATATCCTGGCCTTGCCCCACGAATGCCGGGTCCAAAGTCCTCAGGGTGGTATAGTCCCCGACGACAAGGACTTTTTCCTTGGCTATAACCTCCCCGGGGGAGTTAAAAAAACACGCTCCCAGAAAAGCCAAAGCCAAAAATAAAATCGTACCCCTCATGCGCCTCATAGTTTACCTCCCATTCTTTTTCTTTAATTATTAGAGAAATTTTCCTATGAATATTATTATTTTTCTCACCTCCTTCCTGCGTCCTTTCTCCTTCTGGGTGGGATTCCATGGTATACCCAAAGAATTCCCCAGCACACTCTACCCTCCAGAAGGCCGTCATTTGCCATATACGGATAATTCAGCCGTTAGCTCCCGGAGGTCGGCGAGTTTCTCCAGGTTCATGACTAATTCGATGATTTGATCCACCCGTTGCTCGCCCAGGAAATCCGTAGCCAGCCGCCTGAACTTCTGTTCCATTCCTTCCCGGGAAGGGGTACGGGGAGCCTGGTCAACGGTCTCCTCCTCGGCGGTAAAGACCCGGCCATCGCGGGTATAAACCTCAAAGCGCGGCTTGACCCTCCCTTCCTCGCAGAGCAGCTCCACTTTTTTGGCCAGCTCGGCCACCTCGGGGTCTTCGTAGTGCTCAGCATAGAAAGATAGTGAGTCCACGGGCCGGCCGAGGATGGTAGCTGCCGCGCAAAACTGCATACTCATCTGGGCCTGAAACTGGCTGTCGAAAGGGCCGGGGAAATCGGAGCCCGCATACGAAGTGCCCCCGGGCCGAGTCTTCTCCACGATTCGGGAAATATCCTTCGCCCGCAGCCCTAACTTGGCCAGGGGCAATGCGGCCTGGATGGGCAGCTGGTTGATTCCGCAGGCGGGGAAGGGTTTTACGACCACCTGGGACATCAGATACGTCTTCCCCAGCCCCTCGGTGATCAGGGCCGCCTTCTCGGTGTTCCCGGCCCAGCAGCGCAGGAAGCCATGCCTGCCGTCCAAAACTCTCGGAGCGGCAGTCGCCCCTCCTCTGGCAAGGCCGGCGGAGAGAACCCCGATTCGGGCGCACACACCAGCCTCGAACATGGGCTCCATGGTTCCACCCCACCACCCCTCATTGGGCAGCCCCGGGGCAAGACTGGCGGCATACCCCAGGCCGTGGGTGAGCTTTTCCACGTCGAGTTTCATCAGCTTCCCGGCGGTGGCGGCTGCTCCGAAAGTACCCATGATGGGGCCCGGGCGGAATGCGCTCATGGCCATAGGATAAACGCCCATGGAAATTCGCCCCATCAACTCATACCCGGCGACAATGGCTGCTAGCCCCTCCTTCCCCGAAGCCTTCTCTTGTTCTCCCACGGCCAAGGCAACGGGAACCATCATCGTGCCCGGATGGCCCATAAAAGCCGTGTCCTCCTGGAGGATGCTGTGAGCCAGCACGCTGTTGGCCATCACCCCGTCGAGAAGAGCTGTTTTTATCGGATGCCCGATTACCGTACAGTTCCCCGGGCTGTTCTTGGCGATCTCCACGGCCGTTCGAGAATGAGGAAGATTTCGGCCGGCATAGGCACAGCTTAGCGCATCCAGAATCCGGTTCTTGGCCAGGTCCCGCATGTCTTCGGGCAAACTTTCATAAGTTAGAGCATGAACGAACCCGGCTAATTTTCCGGCGATGCTTTCCTGTTTTTCTCCTGGAGCCATCTTCCCTATCTCCTTTCCCCTTTTGAAAGAGGGTGATCAGGCTATGATTATGAAGGGAGAAGGATCACCTTCATGGCTTTTCTTTCCTGACAGGCACGGAATCCCTCGTCAACCTGCTCCAGCGGCAAACGGTGAATGATCAGGGGAACGACCAGGATTTGGCCCGAGGCCATGAAGGGCAAAACCATGCTCCATGCCATCCGGGAGGCACCGTAGACCCCTCGGATGATTTTCATCTCCCTGACCACTCTCCGGGTGAAATCAACGGAGATATCCTCCGGCTAAATTCCGAAAACCACCAGGGTTCCACCTTTTCGCCGCATCTCCAATTCTTGCTTGAAAGGTTTGGGAGAGCCGCCATTTCGGTTCGAAGGGAGGGGCGCCGCAAACCAATGCGGCGTTCCTACGTCTATAGTCCTTGCGAATCGTTATAAGTTTTCTAGACTCCGGTTTTTACCGGAGTGACCACTTTTTACGAAACAGCAACCTTTCGGCCGGAAGGAGGAGCGGTAGATTTCCGGATGATCAGTTCTACAGGGAGGACCCGATGTTTTTGAGCCAGCCTCTTCCCCTGAGTAACTTTCAGCAGCATTGCGGCCGATTCATAACCGATCTGCTGGTAGGGGGTTTTGATCGTAGTGAGCGGCGGATCGGTCATCGAAGCGAAGGGGACATCCCCGAATCCTATAATGGAGATATCTTCGGGAACCTTAAAGGACATTTCCTGGGCCGCTCGCAGGGCTCCCAGGGCGCTGTAGTCGTTGATCACCAAAACCGCGGTAGGAACCTGGCGGAGGGAGAGAAGTTTTCTCATTTTTTGGTGCCCTCCTTCCATGGAGGCATCGAATTCCAGTATCAACCCTTTATCGAAGAGGAGGTGATGCTTCTTCAAGCCCTTTCGATACCCGGCGAGGCGCTCTATACTGTATTTGGAATTCATAGGGCCGTTCAGGAGGGCGATTCTCCTGTGCCCCAGACCGGCTAAATACTCCACGGCTTTGAAGGCTCCATCGAAGCTATCTCCGTCTACACTGGGAATCCCCCGGGTTTGGGGATACCCGGGGATAAGGACCAGAGGAATTTTCATCTTCCAGGCCTCTTCTATCAGGGGATCGTCGATCCGGTTGGCCACCACGATGATACCCGCCGCAAGGCCATGTTGATACATACGGGCGTAGCTATCTTCTCCGGCGAACGAAAAGAGGAGATATTGGCCGTCTTCCCTCGCCTTTTTCCCGATCCCTTTCAGGATTTCTGCGTAGAAGGGGTTGGAGAAGGCAAACTCTGAGGTTCGTGGGATTATAATTCCCAATACATCGAGTTTCTTCGCCACCAGTCCACGCGCTTGCAGGTTAGGATAATAATTTAGATTTTTTGCAATCTGCAGGATACACTCCCGGGTCTCCTCGCTCATTCCGTCCTTCTCCGTGAGCGCACGGGAGACAGTGGCGACAGAGACTCCGGCTTCGCGGGCAATATCTTTGATGGTTGCAGCCATGCTCTTTTTTTATAACTTTCTTTTTCCCTTGCCCTTCGACTTAGCTATCCGGGAAGGGATCAAATTCCGTATACCCCACCCTTTCCATCCCCAGTTGAAGGGGGAGGGTTTTCGATGGGGAAACTTTCAAGTCAAATATCTCCTGTCAGTTCTTCTTCTGAGACTTGTGGAGGCCGAGTTCTCTTATCATCTTCTCGTTCTGTATATATCCATCCTCGACCAACTTCTTATATTCTTCAGGGGTTCGATAGGCCGCAGGAATGTGCATCTTTTTCAGAATATCGAGAAATTCTGGATCCTCCATGGCATTTTTGAAGACCTTGCGAAGCCTATCCATTATGGGCGCCGGCGTGCCTTTTCGAGCCCCCAAAGCCAGCCAAGAGACAACGTCGAAATCGTATCCCAGCTCCCGTGCGGTCGGCACATCCGGAACCCATTCCCACCGGGTGTCACAGAAAGATGCCAAGAGGCGCAGACGGCCAGCCTTTATGTATGGGACGACATCGAGAGGATTCTGGGAGACGATGTCCACGTGACCCCCGAGGCACGCAGCAACCGCTTCCGGGGCGCCCTTAAAGGTAACGCCTTCCCATTTGGCCCCGGTGAATTTTGACAGATAGATCATCCCGAAATTATTGGGAGTCGCCAGACCCGGATGGCTGTATTTAACCTTGCCGGGGTTGACCTTGGCATAATCAATCAGGTCCTTCAAGGTCTTAATGGGAGAATCGCCTCGTACGCAAGGTCCGTACATGTATTTCCCATATCCCATTATGTATTCAAAATCGGTTAAGGGATTATAGGGGAGGTCGTACATGTGCGGCGCCATCGTCAACGGGCTATAGGTGGTGACTCCGATTGTATACCCGTCGGGCTTACTGGCAGCAATAGCTCCCACCCCCAGGGTTCCCGCCGCCCCCGTCTTGTTGACTACAACGACCGGCTGTCCTAGCTCTTTCTCGGCGTATTTTGCCAGAGCCCGGGCGCTCAGGTCCGACCCGCCCCCGGGAGAATAATTTACAATCATAGTTATCGGTCGTTCAGGATAGGCTGCATAGGAAACCCCGGCTGGAATCCCCAAAACCCATGCGGCCATCGCCGCTGCCCAGATGAAACGTGATTTTCCTTTCGTCATTGCTTCCTCCTTTGTCGAAGTTAGGGTTATTCCTCCTTGAAGACTGGCCTTTTCTTGGTCACCCAGGGCAAAAGGGGAGAAAAGACCAGAAAGATGGCCAATACCATCCCGATTGCCGAGATGGGACGGGTAACAAAGATTGCAAAGCTGCCATTGGAGATGACCAGGGATTGACGCAGCGCATCTTCCAGCATGGGCCCCAGAACATAGGCCAGCACCAGAGGGGCTCCCTCATATTGAAATTTCTTCATGAGATAGCCGATCACCCCAAAAATAATCATGATCAGGACATCGGTTTGGGAATAGTTAACCGCATAGGCTCCGATGAGGCAGAAGAGCAGGATGAGCGGGAATAGGGTCCGGTAAGGAATCCGCAAAACTTGCACCCACATTCCGATCAGGGGAAGGTTAAGAACCAAAAGCATGGCATTCCCCACATACATGCTGGTCACCACACCCCAGAATAGGTCTGGATGGTTCTTCATCAACATCGGTCCGGGCTGTAATCCATGGATCAAAAGAGCCCCCAAGAGCATGGCCATGACCACATTCGCCGGGATTCCCAGGGTCAAGAGTGGGATGAAAGCCCCGCCTGTAGCTGCATTATTGGCTGACTCCGGCCCTGCCACACCTTCAATCGCTCCCTTCCCGAATTTTGAAGGATCTTTGGAGAGGCGTTTTTCAATCCCATAAGACACAAAGGAAGAGATCAGGGCGCCACCCCCCGGCAGAATACCCAGGAAAAAACCCAAGATGGAGCCGCGGGCAATTGGCTTGGCCGAATCTCGCCAATCCAGGCGAGAGGGGAGAAGTCCTTTCAGACGAGTCTTTAAGATTTCCCGTTTGACCTTCTGTTCTAAATTCAGGAGCACTTCGGATATGCCGAAGAGGCCCATGACCAGGGGCACGAGGCCAATCCCGTCGTTAAGCTCCAGGATGCCAAAGGTAAATCGCTGCTTTCCGGAGGTGGCGTCGATTCCAACACTGGCGAGAATGATCCCCAAGACGGCCATCATCAGGGCTTTGGGGATCGATCCGGAAGCGAGGTAAATTAGGATGGTCATGCCGAGGGCCATCAGGGTGAAGTATTCGGGCGGGCCGAACTTGAGGGCGGCCTCGGCTAGAGGCGGGGCCACCAGCATCAATCCGATGATTGAGATGGTTCCGGCGATAAAAGAGCCAAAAGCAGCGATCCCCAGGGCCGGCCCGGCCCGGCCTTGCATGGCCATCTGGTAACCGTCGAGGCAAGTAACGACCGAGGCCGCCTCGCCAGGGATGTTAACCAGGATGGAGGTGGTGGAGCCGCCGTACATGGCCCCGTAGTAAATCCCGGCGAGCATGATGATAGCCCCTAACGGGGACACATGGAAAGTTGTGGGAAGAAGGAGAGACATGGCTCCCACCGGCCCGATTCCGGGCAGAACCCCGACCAATGTCCCGATGAAGACCCCGATGAAGCAGTAGAGGAGATTATCCGGGGTCAAGGCCACCGAAAAGCCGTACAGAATGCTTCCGAGTAAATCCATCCGTTTATCCTCAAAAGAGAAGCTTCTCCAGGAGCCCTCTGGGAAGCTGGACTTGGAGCCAGATGCCGAACAGAATGTAGCTGATAAAAGAAGAGAGGCCAGCGCTTAGGAACGCCCGCCTCCAGGTTTCCGGCTCGATCCCCTTAAAGAGGAAGATAAGTAGAACGATTGTGCTCAGAAGAAAGCCCAGGTAGGTGAAGGTCAGGACATAGGCTAGCAGAGCAATAATGACATAGACGGATTTGGGCCAGGCCATTCCCGCCCACCGCTGTGGGAGAGTTACGCCCGTTCCCCCTCGTTGGGCCCTTAC
The DNA here is from genome assembly GCA_018819135.1 of Pseudomonadota bacterium. GTDB lineage: Bacteria > Desulfobacterota > SM23-61 > SM23-61 > SM23-61 > JAHJQK01. Next base: position 44,588 of record JAHJQK010000083.1, read on the forward strand.
CCCCTGAAAAAAAACCACCGCGGAAAGGCAGCAGAGAATCACACCCGACCAAAAGGTGAGGAACCCGGGTCCAGGGTGGGTCAATGTGCCGAGGCCCAGCCGATAGGATAGGTACACCACCCCCAAACCCAAGATGGACCAAAACAATGAACTAACCTGGTCTGGCTTTCCCATCTTCTCTCCCGTTTCGGCGATTACGATAACTTTTACCTTAAACGTTTAAGCAGTTATAATAAATTTGAAAAAAGATGTCAAGTTTTTTTTAAGCTTTTTGATAAAAGATTTTAATTGAAAGGCAAGGCACCAAAATTATTGGAGTTTAAAAAGGTAACTGAACCAGAAATTTTCCTGATAGGTATCCAGAAGGGTTAATCTTTTTTTTAGTTTCTCTTCGAGGCGATGCCCTTCGTGGCCCAGCAGTCCGGAAAGGAGATAATATTTTTTGGAATAAAAAGCTTCCTGGTTGGTGATATCGTCTATAATCTGGAAGTGCATATTGGCAAGGAGTAAGTCGGCTTCGAGGTATAAAAAATCCCGCACATCCCCCATCCACAAATGCAAGCCCCCCTCCAAACCGTTCAAATTTATGTTTTTTTGGGCCGTAGCGGTGGAAAGGTTGTTGTAGTCGATACAGTAGGCATTTTGGGCTCCCATCTTTAAACAGGCGATGGCAAGAATTCCTGTCCCCGTCCCCAGATCGAGTACTTTTGTCGGAATAAATATCTGAAAAAGTTGATCGATCAAGGCCAAACATCCCTTGGTAGTAGCGTGATAGCCGGAACCGAAGGCCATGCTTGGATCTATACAGATATGGATTCCTTCTTGCGCTGAAGGGAATTTCCACGGAGGATGAACGGTTATTTTCCCCACGTTGAGCAAGTCCAGGATTGACCGGATTCCCAATCTTCATGGCGGATGACCAATTCCGAGCGGTAAGGAAGGGCAAGTCTCTGGAATAAAGTTTTTTTCTCTTTTTTAAAGAAAAGAAAAGAATAATTAGCTTCCTTCCAAAAGCCAATGTAATCTTCATCGGCCAAATAAGGAATCTGGGATTTTATATTTCCCTCCAATTCGTAAATATACACCCAATCGTACATGGGATACTTTTAGCATTATTTTTGTAAAATAAAAATAACTTTTCCGCCCTGCTTGATATTTTTTATCCCAGCTGTGGGTTTAAAGGCAAGTGACCTTCTGCTTCTCCAGCGCAGCCGGGAGCAATACCCCGTTCAAATTCTCCTTAAATATTAACAATTTCAAGCCCCCTTTTTTTAAAAATGGCTTGACTGACCTCTTTTTCTTTTATAGGATTGAGCCGTACGTAGAATAAATTTAAAAATAAATGTTAACTGTCACAAATGGAACTGCAAAGGATGAACATGACATCGTGCAGGGAGAAGTTTAAAGAGCTCCTGCGAGAGCTATTCCAATTCGACTGCGCCGACCTGGACTTCGGCATCTACCGCATCATGAACTACAAGCGGGACGTGATCGAGAAGTTCATCACGCAGGACCTGCCGAAGGCCATCGCCGACGAGTTGGATCGCGGCGCGCTGGCAGCCCAGTCCCAGGCCGCCAAGGAGTTGAAGGAGGTCGCCGAGCAGATCACCCAGACGCTGGGCAAAGACGCCCTCGACGCCGATGGCAATCTGGCCGTGGCCTACCACAACACGCCGCTGGGCAAGAAGTACCAGAATCTGAAGGGCAAAGCCGCCGGGGGTCGAGGCCGCGAAACCCTCGAGGCGAGCATCTTCAACCATCTGTACGCCTTCTTCAGCCGGTACTACCAGGACGGCGACTTCATCTCGAAGCGCCGCTACTCCAAGCGCCAGAAGTACGCCATCCCTTACAACGGCGAGGAGGTCTACCTGTACTGGGCTAATAACGACCAGTACTACGTCAAGACCGCCGAGCACTTCCACGACTACACTTTCACTTCTCGCGGCGTGATCGTCCACTTCAAACTGATGGCCGCCGACGTTGAGCAGAACGACGTCAAGGGCGATAAGAGGTTCTTCCTGCCCCGCCCCAAGGAGACGGAATGGGACGAGGACACCGGTCAACTTATCATCCCCTTCGAGTCCCGGCCACTGACCGAGCAGGAAGAGATTACCTACGGAAAGAAGAACCAGCAGGACGCCATCATTGCCCAGGCCATTGAAGAGATTCCCAAACGCCTCAAGAAAGCGGACAAAGCTTTGGTCGCGCTCACGGCTGAGCGCCAAAAGAACAGCGATGGCCAGCCCGTCACCTTTCTCGAACATCACCTTCGGCAGTACACGCGGCGGAATACATCCGACTTCTTCATCCACAAGGACCTGAAGGGCTTTCTCTCCCGCGAACTGGACTTCTACCTGAAGAACGAGGTGCTGAATCTCGACGAGATGGAAACCGCCGGTGAGGACCGCGCCGAGAGCTGGTTCCAGATGATGCAGGTGATCAAGACCGTCGGCGGTCGGATCATCGAGTTTCTCGACCAGATCGAGTCCTTTCAGAAGATGCTCTGGGAAAAGCGGAAGTTTATCACCGAGACCCAGTACTGCATTACGGTGGGCAACATCGACGGGAGCTTCTACCCCGATATCTCCGCCTGCGAGCCACAATGGGGCGAGTGGAAAGATCTGTTCCACATCGACGAAGAGCAGACCGACCTGTTCAACTCGAGCAAGAGCAAGAAAGACAAGCGCATCGCCTTTCTAAAGGCCCACCCGACACTGGTGCTAGACACGAATCATTTCCATCGGGATTTTGTGGATCGGCTTCTGGGAAGTTTCGACGCTCTGGATGAGAAGATCGATGGGTTGCTTGTTCACAGCGAAAACCTCAACGCGCTGAATTTACTCCTTGAGTATTACAAGGGGGCAGTCCAATGCATCCACATTGATCCGCCCTACAACACCGAAACCAGCGGCTTCTTGTACAAGAACGCATATCAGCACTCATCATGGCTTTGCATGATGCTGGATCGTATCCTCGCTTCGTATCCCATGCTCAATAATGAAGGCTCTTACATTGCTCACGTTGATGAGAATGAGTATGAACGCCTTCACCTTCTCTTTGAAAGCCTGAACTCACCATACTTGGGAACTGTTGTCTGGGATAAGCGAAATCCTATGATGGGTTCGAAAGGCATTGCTGTACAACACGAATACATTCTTTTGTCCTCGAACCAAGAAGGAGAATTGCTATCCAAGAATGACAACGTTAGAGAAATTCTTCGAGTGGCTGGTGAGTATCTATCCAAGCATGCTGGTGTAAATGATGAATCTAAGGAGGCCTTTGCGAAGTGGGTAAGGAGCAATAAGCAACTTTCGGGAGGCGAACGAGCCTATCACCGCTTGGAATATGATGGAAGAGTCTATAGGCTTGTGGCTATGACTTGGCCTAATCCCATTAGACCCTCAGAGAAGTTCTTTATCCCTCTTATTCATCCAGTTACTGGCAAGCCTTGTCCTGTGCCAAGCAGAGGTTGGTCTAGGTCACCAGAGAAGATGAAGGAACTTCTCGAAGCAAATGAGATCGAGTTTGGCCCAGATGAGACGACACAGCCGCAAAGGAAGATTTATTTGTCAGAAGACTCGACGAAACCTATCTCATCCGTAGTCTATAACGGGAGCAAGGGGAAACCCGAGGTCGAAGCGCTTGGGCTGACTTTCAGCTATTGTCATCCAGTCTCACTATATGAGGAGATCCTAAACGCAGGACTTCTAGGCAAAAACACCGGTCTAGTTCTGGACCATTTTGCTGGCTCTGCGACTACCGGACACAGTATTATCAACATGAACCGTGACGATGGGGGAGAGCGGAAGTTCGTACTCGTAGACATGGGGGATTTCTTTGACAGTGTTCTGCTGGCGCGTATTAAGAAAGTCTCCTTTGCCCCCGAGTGGAAGGATGGCAAGCCCAAGCGTATGGCCACACAGGAAGAGACCAAGCGTGGTCCACGCATCGTCAAGTACATTCGCCTCGAAAGCTACGAGGATGCGCTGAACAACATCGAGTTCGATGACGCGTCCGGGCAGCAGGCCCTGAAGTTCGACGACTATCTGCTTAGGTACATGCTCAGATGGGAAACGCGAGCGAGCGAGACTATGCTGAGCGTCGAAAGATTGGCCCGTCCGTTCAGCTACAAGCTGCACATCCACGCCAACGGCCAAACCCGTGAGAAGGTCACGGACATTCCCGAGACATTTAACTACCTGCTGGGTCTGCACGTTCAGACACGGCGGGTGTACGATGATGCCGGGCGGCGATATCTGGTCTATCGCGGACTGATTGACCACCGTCAGATCGCGGTGATCTGGCGCGAGACCGAAGGCTGGCAGAAGACGGATCTGGAGCGGGACAAGAAGTTCGTTGCCGAGCAGAATCTAACCGAGGGGGCAGACGAGGTCTTCGTCAACGGCGATTCGTTCATCCCAAACGCCAAGGCCTTGGAGCCGCTGTTCAAGGCGCGGATGTTTGCGGAGGTACAGGCATGAGCGTGAGGATCGACATACCAAGAGACAAAATCGCGGAGTTTTGCCGACGCAACCATATTCGTCGGTTGGCGTTTTTTGGGTCGGTTTTGCGTGATGATTTCACGCCCGAAAGCGACGTGGATGTGTTGGTGGAATTCGAGCCAGGACACGTTCCCGGATTGGCGTTTATCACCATGCAGGACGAGTTGTCGGACCTATTTGGGCGAAATGTTGACCTCAACACCCCGGCATGCCTGAGTCCGTATTTCCGCAAAGAAGTTCTCGATGAGACGGAGGTTCTCTATGACACGGCATAATCCAATGGTGCGTGTGCACCACATGCTCGACCATTCCCGAGAAGCGGTGGAGATGACGCGCGGTCGGACCCGTGCAGACCTGGACCGGGACAGGCTGCTGAATTTGGCACTGGTGCGACTGGTGGAAGTAATCGGGGAGGCTGCCTCGCGCGTCCCGGAGGAGTTCCGCTCCCGCCACCCCCAGGTGCCCTGGCGCCAGACGGTGGGGATGCGAAACCGGCTGATTCACGGCTACGACACGGTCAATTTCGATATTCTTTGGACCATCATTCAAGAGGACCTCCCACCGTTGATTGAACAGTTGGAAGCGATCGTTCGGGAGGGGAGTTGAACGATGGCCCAGGCCCGAAACGGCACGTCAGAATACGTGAAGCTCGAGCAGCGGTTAGTCCTGCTGGTTTGGCTGAACGGCCAGTTCGGTTATGGGAACAACCGCGATCTGCTGGCGGACATGAAGGAAGCCGCAGAAGGGTTCGACGCTTCGGGCCGCAGCTACATCTATCACCGCCTGGAGGCTCGCGGGCACAAGTTAAAGATTCCGCTGGCCGACTTGGCCCGCTACGACGACAACGTCCGAGAACATCTGCGTGCCATGAACGCTCGGAGGCCTGAGCCGATTACGCTTCGGTACTTCCAGCATCTCGCGGTTCTCTACACGGAAATCTTCTTAGATTGGTACTTCCATCGCCGGGGCGAGATGCTTCGCTCGCTGAACAGCTTCGTCGAGAAACGTAAGGCCGCAATGCCTGCCGGTGAGCTGAAGGATCCAAAGTTCTCCGAATCGGACCTGAAGAAGTTAGCCTTCTGGATGGCGACCGGGAAATACGTCGTTCGCGTCATCGAGATTACGAAGCTGGTTGAAGAGAAGCGCGGCGGCGGCGTGAGCGTGCCCGTGGAGGCGTTCGAGGGCAACAACTTGATCTTCGTAGACGAGGGTCACAAGGGATCGGGCGGCGAGGCGTGGCGAAGTTTCCGTGACGCCCTGGGCGGGACGGGCTTCACCTTCGAGTACAGCGCAACCTTCGGGCAGGCCCTGACGGCGGCACGGAATGACGAGCTTACGGCGGAATACGGCAAGGCCATTGTCTTCGACTACTCGTACCGCTACTTCCACGGCGACGGTTTCGGAAAGGATTTCCACATCCTCAACCTGAAGGAGGAGACGACGGAGGACAAAACGGAGACCCTTCTTTTGGGTAACCTGTTGTCTTTCTACGAGCAGCAGCGGGTGTTCGAGGAGCAGGCGGAAGCCCTACGGCCGTATAACCTGGAGAAGCCTCTGTGGGTCTTCGTCGGCAGCACCGTGAACGCGGTCTTCACCGAGGACAAACAGAAGCGAAGCGACGTTTTGACCGTGGCCCGGTTCCTGCACCACCTCCTGGAGAACAAGCGCGGCTGGGCAGTCAAGACGACCCAAAAGCTCATTGATGGCAAGACCGGCCTTGTTACGCCCGATGGGCAGGACGTGTTCGACGGTAGGTTCAACTACCTTCGAGAAACCGGCCTGGCTCCCGAGAAAGCATTTCAGGACATCCTTGCCAAGGTGCTCCATGCGCCGACAGGCGGCGGCCTGCATCTGTGCGCTATCCGGGGCAGCGCCGGGGAAATTGGCCTGAAGGCAAGCGGCGCGGAAGGCTACTTTGGCCTGATTTACATCGGCGACACAAGTACCTTCAAGAAGCTTGTGGAGGAAGACGACTCGGGAATAACGCTGGAGGAGGACGCCGTTACCGGCTCCTTGTTCGACGGTATCAACGATCCGGGCACAAGTATCGATATCCTCATCGGCGCCAAGAAATTTATGGAGGGCTGGAATTCCTGGCGGGTCTCGAACATGGGCCTGCTCAACATCGGCCGCAAGGAAGGCTCGGAGATCATCCAGCTGTTCGGCCGCGGCGTACGTTTACGGGGCAAAGACTTCACCTTAAAACGGAGCTCTACGCTTGGTGGCAGCCATCCGGAGCACGTGGGGCTTTTGGAGACGCTGAACATCTTCGCTGTGAGGAACCTGACTCGAGGAACGGGAATCGGCTTTTTTGAGGAAAGGGGGTTCTATCCGGACTTCATCCTGTGGATCATGGACGGGAAAAAGCAGTACATCGTTTTTGTGGAGCCCCACGGAATGCTTCATGCGGAAGCGTACAAGCACGATGAGAAGGCGCGCCTTCATGAAGCCCTGCCGGACTTGGCGAAGGATATAGGAGCGAGAAGCAGGCGGAAGAAAATAACGCTGGATTCGTACATCATCTCAGCGACCTCATATGAGGACCTCCGCAAGAAATATGACGACGGGACATGGGACAGGGAAAAGTTTGCCGATGCGCATATCCTCTTCCTGGAGCGCAGCGAGGAGTACGACTATATGGAAAGGATATTCAAGGACCAGCTAACACTCCAGCGGAAAGCGAGGAGCTGTTGCCGCTGACCTATGTCGTTTGCTGATCAGACACCGGCGCATTTCGTTCGACTCCATATTTTGTGTGCAGAGAGAGTAGTCGTCGATATTGAACTGGCCAGGTATATTATTCAAAAATTCCTTCCTTTTTACCAAGCGCCCTGATAGGATTCAACTTCTTTACCATCAAGCACGGCCCAAAATCAATCCCAAGCGAACCGCTATGAAGCGGAAGATTATCATCAAGACTACTACCAAAAGAACCCCCTGCGCTATAAATATTACCACTATGGATCGGGGCGCGACCAGTTTTTACAGAAGGTATGGGAAAAGGCCGCGGAGATATCCCCAGCCGCCAGAGAAACAACCAATAGGAAACCGGATGATGCCACCCTCAGAAAGAAACTTACTCCTTTACAGTATGAAGTAACTCAGCAAGAGGGAACTGAGCCGCCCTTCCAGAATGAATATTGGGATAACAAGAAAGAAGGGATTTACGTCGATATCGTTTCCGGTGAACCCCTATTCAGCTCCCAAGATAAATATGATTCCGGTACGGGATGGCCGAGCTTCGCCAGGCCACTTGAACCCGGAAACATTGCGGAGAAGGAAGACAGAAAGCTGTTCATGAGCCGCACGGAAGTGAGAAGCAAAAATGGCGATTCTCACCTCGGTCATGTCTTCCCGGATGGACCGAAGCCGACCGGATTGCGGTATTGCCTTAATTCCGCGACTTTGCGCTTTATTCCCAAAGAAGATCTGGAAAAAGAGGGTTACGGAAAGTATCTGAGTCTTTTTGAAAAAAAGAAATAGTAAACTGCCCAAAGACGGGGGTCACATTCTCCCCCTTTACGGGGAAAGGATTAAATTAGGGGCTTGCAAGCTGCTTTTGCTGCCGGAGCAATAATGAACTTGTTCATTAGTTTGCTTAAAACCGTGCCGAAACTTTCTAACGAGTCCCAGGTCTATGCGATCCTTGTTGCCTAATCCCGGCTCCCCCGCGCCATCTGACTCGAAAGCCCAGGTTTTAACTGAGCCGGCCTTTTTTGGAAAATATACATTTCACCTACTGTTGAGTCAAGGGATGCTTTTAGAAGGAAATCGCAACCTCTCTATAGTTGATTATCATCACAGTGTCTGGAGCATCAAATCCTGACGTTCACATATAAAAGGGCGTGGGGAATTGTGGGATGTTTTACTGCAAACGATGATCACCACCATTATGCTGATGGCAGCGACGAAGATATCGGAACCTTTTAAGCCCCCCAAAGAGGAAAAACTCTCTATCCTATTTCGCAACCTCTGAGAATATGCCTCCAAAAGGTGTAGCGATTTCGCGTCAGCCCGCAGTGGGTTGTTAGACTCCCACCTTTTCCCAATCTTCCAGGCCCAAGTCATTGACTCGGCTAAACTCCTCCAAGTTATGGGTTACTAATGTCAGTTTGTAAGCCCGTGCAATGGCGGCAATTAAGAGATCATTGGGACCGATAAGCGTCCCAGCCTGCGCCAGTTCCACCCGAATCTGGCCGTACTCCTCGGCACACCGATCATTGAAGGGTAGACTCACAAAGGGAGCAAAAAAGTGAGCCAAGAGTTTTAAGTTTTCCGCGACACGCTGACTGTGCCTTGCACCATAAAGCAATTCAGCCTTTACAACCGAGCAGAGTCGGATCTCAGAGGGAGCGTGGCTGGCTAAACGCTGGACCAGCAGTGGCGAGGTATCATTGAGGATCCGGATGCAAGCATTCGTATCAAGCAAATACATTAGAGGCGCTCACGACGCTCATAGGTCCCTTGCGGAGGCCTATCCACAGGTTCCCCCTGCCAGCCTCCCACCACCTCCTCGAAAAACTCGGGAGGCCACTCTTCGCTCAGTTCTCGGCAGAGGAGGTTCGCTAGAAACTGGGATACCGTGAGCCCTTGCGCTTCAGCTCGTCGACGGAGTTGTTCCGCAATCGGATCAGACACCTCGATAAGGAGTTGAATCATACCATTACCCCCTAATGAAGGACAAAACCTATTATACTATGCCGATAAATAGAGGCTCTGTCAAGATCAAAACAGATAAAACAGGGTATTTTAGGTTTCTCTTTGTCTCCAATTTTGAGATTAAAAATAGGAAAGCACAAAATATTGGGGTGCTTTCGAGCTGCTAAAAGTGCTGATTTACTTTGCACTTTTTAAAAAGTCGATAATAAAAAAAATGACAACCCCCTCTATTAGCGATTACCAATCGAAACCTATACCAAATGGCCGAATCGATAAACTGTTGATTACAGGAAGAAATCAATAAACAACCTTTCCTTTTATTTTTAACACCTTAACTCCATCCCGCCAAATTCGTCCCCGCCCTTTGACCATTTCGCCTTTTTCCCCTTCCTTTTCACTCCAGCCTTTTCCTGAACCTTAGAGAACTGAAGGTAAAAACAATCGTGCCCAGAATGGCCAAGGAAAGAAGCTGGGGCCACAATACATCCAGCCCGTTTCCCCGCAGAAAGATGCCCCAGATGATGATGAGGAAATAACGCAGAGGATTGGCGTAAGTCAGGTATTGGGCCCAGGCGGGCATATTGGCAATCGGGAAGATGAACCCGGACAGCAGGATGGCGGGGACGAAGAAAAAGAACATGGTCATCATGGCCTGTTGCTGGGTGCGGGAGATGGTGGAGATGAAGAGACCGATACCCAGGCTGCTGAGCAGGTAAAGGGTGGTGGCCAAGAGAAGAAGGGCGATGGAGCCGCGAATGGGCACATCAAAAAGGAATACGCCCACAAAGGTCACCAGGGCCACATCCATGTATCCAATCAGGGCGAAGGGGATGGTTTTCCCCAAAATGAGTTCCACCGGACGGATGGGGGAGACCATGATCTGTTCCATCGTCCCAATCTCCCGCTCGCGTACAATCGCCATGCAGGTCAGGATGAGGGTAACCAGCATGATGAGGAGGGCGATGATCCCGGGGACGTAAAAGTTCCGGCTTTCCAGATTGGGATTAAAAAAGGCCCGGGACTGGATTTCGATACCCCCTTTTTTATAAAAGGGTTGTTTTAGCGAAGGAGGAAGATCGGGGAGGCGATTAAGGCGTTTCTCTAATATGGAGCGGGAATATTCCCCCACAATGCTCTGGGCATAACTCATGACTACGGATGCAGTGTTGGAATCGGTGCCGTCCACAATCACCTGAATCGTAGTACCCGATTGCTGGCGCATTTCTCGGGAAAAGCCATGATTAATTTGCAGAGCGGCGCTGATTTTGCCCCCATCAATTAAACGGCGGATCTGTGCAGGATTCCTGGCCACATGGGTAACGCGAAAATAGCCCGAAGCAGAAAAACGCTCGATCATTTCGCGGCTATCCGGGGACCGGTCCTGATCATAAACCGCGAGAGAGATGTTGCGGATATCCGTGTTAGCGGCATACCCGAAAACGATCAGTTGCATCATCGGAGGCAGGAAAAGAATGATGCGCATCCGGGGATCGCGGAAGACTTGGATAAATTCCTTGATGAGCATGGTTTTGAGGCGGAGGAACATCAGGCAATCCTTTTCTGAAATCTTTGTAGGGCCCAGAAGATCATGACCGAGGCATAAACGGCCAGCAGGAGCCCTTCCAGCCAGAGAATTTCCAGGCCAATCCCCTTGGAAAAAATCCCCTTGAGAATGGAGACCACATAGCGGCTGGGGAAAATATAAGTGATGAATTGGATGAGCTTGGGCATGTTGTCAATGGGATAAATAAAGCCGGAAAGAATGAAAGTCGGCAAGTAAGAAAGAAAGATGGAAATCTGGCTGGAAAGAAGCTGATTCTTGGCGATGATGGAAACGACGACCCCCTGGCAGATGGCTCCCAGGAGGAAAAGACCGGCTAAAGAAAAGAGGAGGAATCCGCTTCCCCGCAAAGGAACGTGAAAAAGAAATTTGCCCATCGCTACGGAAAGGCCGAGGTCGAGCAGGCCGATTATGAAGTAGGGAATCAATTTTCCCAGAACCAATTCGGCATTGCGGATGGGCGTGGAGATGAGTTGCTCCATCGTTCCCCGCTCCCACTCCCGGGCGACCGTTCCCGAGGTGAGAATGGCCGCGAGGATCACCATAATCACGGCAATCAGTCCGGGAACGATGAAATTTTTCGATTCCAAATCCGGGTTGAACCAGATACGGATCCGGGGCTCGATGGGGGGGAATATTTTCCCTACGCCGAGACGATTCATTTTTTGCTTTATGAGTTCTTGGGAGTAGAGCGTGACGATGGCGGAGGCGTAGCCCAGAGCGATGGTGGCGGTGTTGGCATCGGTCCCGTCCATCAGCACTTGGATGGTGGTTTTCCGGTCTGCTTCCAGGTCGCGGGAGAAATTGGCCGGGATGACCAGGCCCATAAGGGCTTGGCCGCTGTCGAGCATTTCCTGCAATTGCGGATAGCTGCCGGCGTAGGCCAGCAATTGGAAATATTTTGTACGGAAGAAGTGGTCGCTAAGATCGCGGCTGGCGGGAGTGCGGTCCAAATCATAGACAACGGTGGGGATGCGATCCACGTCCAGGGTCAGGGCGTAACCGAAAAGGAGGAGGAGGAGAGCCGGTATGGAAATGGCCAGAGCCAGGCTGCGCGGGTCACGGACGATCTGCAAAAATTCTTTCCAGGCAATGGCTTTTAAACGGATGAATCGCATAATAATCAAAAAGGTAAAAAGGGGAAAAGGGAAAAAGGCGAAAAGGTAACAAACATCAAAGACGAGGAAACTTTTTTTATTGAATTCTCCCCTTTAAAGATCTTATCTGGTTTGACAGATATCGACTCAACTCTAAAATTGCGTTTCGAAGATGATCGTATGTTGATGGGTCGATATAGCCTATCTCGATGGTCACCCGCAAAAGACTTCTTACCTCGCCTGCCGACCCTTTGGCAATATTCAAAAAATGCAGATACTCTTTCCGGGATGATCGCTCAAAACCCTCGGCAATGTTGGTGGAAATTGAGATGGCAGCTCGCCGAATCTGATCCCGTAAGGCGAAGTCGTTCCTAAATTTTTCTTGACCGGTAAGAATGTATATTTGCTTCACAAGCTCAATTCCTTTCTGCCAAACTAAGAGATCTTCGAATGTTTCAATTCTTTTTTCCATTTTCCCAGTCCTGCTTTCTGGCTTTGTTAGGATTTTTTCCGTTTCGCCTTTTCGCCATTTCCCCTTTTTCCCCTGTTTTATTTACCTCGGGCTTCAATCAGAGAAACGAAAACATCCTCTAAGGAAGGCTCAATCTGTTCCAAGCGCTTGGTGGCAATTCCCCGAGCGGCGAGAAGGGCAGGGATATACGTAGAGAGGTCTTCTTCCCGTCGGGTCACCAAGTGCAAAGTATTGCCAAAAACCGCTACCTCGGTTAGGGACGATTCTGGCACTCGGGCGGGCGGCTGGCCAGTTACCCCTGCATCCTCTTGCAAAACTCCTAAAGCCTCATGCAAATGGTCCGTTTCCAGTTCCCATACAGACTCCGGCATATACCTGGTTTTCAACTCTGCCGGAGTTCCCAGGGCTATAATTTTCCCCTGGTCGATCAGGGCAAGGCGGTCGCAGTATTCTGCTTCATCCATGTAATGAGTTGTGACAAATACGGTCACTCCTCGACCCGCCATTTCATAGATCAAATCCCAAAAGCTGCGGCGGGAAAGGGGGTCCACCCCCGAAGTCGGTTCATCTAAAAAAAGGATGGAAGGCTCATGCAGAATGGCACAGCCCAGGGCCAGGCGCTGTTTCCACCCTCCGGCTAAGTTTCGGGTGAGGCTCTCTCGCCGGTCCTGGAGACCGGCCATCTGCAGCGCCCACTCCTTCCGCTCTTTTTTAATTCCCCGGGACAAACGGTAGATGCCGGAAAAGAAATCGAGATTCTCTTCCACCGTGAGGTCATCATAGAGGGAAAATTTTTGAGACATGTAGCCGATATTTTCCTTAATTTTTTCCGGCTCGGTGAAAATGTCGAAACCGCTTACCTTACCCTTCCCGGCGGTAGGCACAAGGATGCCACAAAGCATACGGATGGTAGTGGATTTGCCCGCGCCGTTCGGACCTAAAAATCCAAAAATTTCTCCCTTCCTCACTTTGAGGGAGATATGGTCGACAGCCGTAAAGGCTCCGAAGTTCTTCACCAGATCTTCAATTTCCACTGCCCATGGCTTATGCAGAATTTCGTTCATCTTAGATGATAATTAGTTCGGAGTTAGGAGTTCGGAGATAAAAATGAATTAATCGGACTCATCACTCCGGACTTTTTCTGTCACGGTGGAGATAAATACATCCTCCACGGAAGGGGTAATCCTTTTCAAGGAAAAGATCTCCAGCCCGGATTCCTTGAGCAGGCTTTCCAGTTGCGGTCTGGTTTTCTCCCCATCCTCCAGAACTGCATGAATCCGGTCCCCGAAAATTCCCACGCTTCTAATCCCCGGAAGATTCTGGAGTAAATCCCGGGCCTTCATTCTTCGCTGGCAGCGTACTTCCCAAAGTTCCCCTTTCATGAGGGCCTTGATCTCGTCGGGAGTGCCCACGGACAGTAGATTCCCTTGGTGCATCAGGCCGATCCGGTGGCAGCGTTCAGCCTCATCAAGATAAGCGGTAGAGATAAATATAGTTACCCCCTCCTTCAGAAGGTCATAGAGGATGCGCCAGAAGTCCCGGCGGGATACAGGGTCTACGCCGTTTGTGGGTTCGTCGAGAAAAAGTATCTGGGGGGTATGAATCAAAGCGCAAGCCAATCCCAATTTTTGCTTCATCCCTCCCGAAAGATTCTGGGCCAAACGTTTTTGAAAGGGAGCCAGGTTGCTAAAAGCCAATAGACGATCAATCCGGGGCAAGCGTTCTTTCTGCGGGACATCATAAAGATCGGCGTAGAAGTTGATGTTCTCCATGACCGTCAAATCGCCATAAAGGGCAAAACGCTGGGCCATGTAACCGATTTTATCTTTTAAGGGCTCGGCTTCCCGGGAAATGGGGTGATCCAGGACCCAGGCCTCCCCTGCTGTGGGGTGCAAAATGCCGCTGAACATGCGGATGGTTGTAGTCTTGCCGGCTCCATCAGGGCCCACGAGCCCAAAAATCTCCCCTTTTTTAACCTCCAGGCTCAAGTTGTTTACGGCGGTGAGAGGGCCGAACTTTTTGCTCAGATTTTCAGCTTTAATCGCCGGCATAATTGCCCTTTTTCCCCTTACTGCAAATGGATTTGGGCATCGGCGGGCATTCCCGGTTTGAGTTCGTTTTGGGGATTCTTCAGGCCTACCTTAATGCGATAAACGAGCTTCACGCGCTCTTTTATCGTTTGCACATTTTTGGGAGTAAATTCCGCTTCGGAGGAGATGAAAGTGACCTTGCCGGGATATACCTTACCCGGATAAGAGTCCGTGATCACGGAGACTTTCTGCCCCAGCTTTACTCTGCCCAGGTCACTCTCGTTGATAAAAGCTTTCAGCCAGGGTTTTTCAATTTGGCCCAGGGTAACGACAGCCCCTCCCGGAACGACAAACTCACCGGGTTCCGCATTCTTTACCAGCACGACTCCCGAAGTTGGAGCGTAAAGATTGCTGTACTCGATTTGCGTCTGAATGATCCCCAGCGCCAAGGCCGCCTCCTTAACCTGCAACCGGGCGGTGGCCAACTCCCTCTTCAAAACGTCGACCTGTATCCGGTGGGTTCTGGCCAGGCGCAGGGCCGCCTGGGACTGTTCTAATTGAGCCCGGGCAACCGCGATCTCTTCCTTGCGGGGCCCCTCAACTACCAAGGCATAATTTTCCTGGGCTTTTTTATAATTGGCTGCAGCCGTGTCGTAAGCCGTTTTCGCAGCATCCCAGTCCTGGGCGGAGATATAGTTATTCTGGTAAAGTTTTTGAGCCCGGTCCATATCGGTCTTTTTCTTTTCCCTCTCCGCCATGGCTTGATCCACTCCGGCCTTGGCGAATTGAATCTCCTGAGGACGCGAGCCCTCGAGAAGCTGCTGCAGTCGGGCTTTGGCGTTCTCTACGGCCGCCTGGGCTTGAGCAATTTCCTGGGTGGTAGATTGCTCCTGGTAATCAATATTCTTCTCCAGGGCCGGGATCCGCGAACGCACCGTTTCCCGCGTAGCCTCGGCTTTGGCCTTTTGGGATAAAAGGTCTTTATGCTCTAAGGTGGCAATGAGTTGACCTTCTTTAATCATATCTCCCTCATCGACCAGGCGCTGGTCAATCTTTCCGGAGATTTTGAACGCCACAGCAATCGTAGTAGCCTCTATATTTCCCGAGACCTGAATGCTTGATCCTGAGGTCTCTCCCCTTTGAAATTGCCAATAATAAAAAATGATTCCCCCCGCCAGGACAACAGCCAGAAAAATTATCCTCTTTCTTTTTTTCATCCTGCTCCTCCCGCCCTATTTCTCCATCGCAGCAGAGGGTGATCGCTATAAGGATAGATTATAAATGAACTCTGTCAAGAGTTTTATATATAAGACAAAGCGAAACCTTGACATATACGGCACTTATGATAGCATGTCTCACAAGCTTAAAATTTTTAAAGAGATCTTATCTCCCTTTTTCTTTCAAGAAAAGGGAAAAAATAGAACCTCAGGAGGTCGCCATGAGCCGTAAAACATCTTTCGGCAGCCCTCCGTTGATGGGAGAGTGGTGGTTCCTGGGAGCGTTCCAATGGCTGGAAACTTTTCCCCCTGACCAAAGACCGAAAAGAGCCGCCATTTATATCATGAATAATCCTGTAGGAACATCCTTACTTCCGTCCATAGATGAATGGACGAAAAAATTAGGGGTCCAGGTCGTAATCAATGAAAGGTATAACCTTCCGCTTCCTTCGGCGGAGCCTTTGGTGATGAAAGCCAAGCAGATGAATTGCGATTTATTCGTTTCCGGGGGAGTTTTTCACGATGGGGTGATGACCATAAAGGCCGTAAAAGCATTGCAGTATAATCCCAAAGTTTACTTTCAGGGAATCGGGTCGATCATTCCGGCCTGGGTAAAAGAGTTGGGGAAGGACGGAAATTACATCATTTCCGGCACTTCCTATCATGATAAACTGAACAACCCCAGCAATATAAGGCTGCTCAAAAGGGTCAAAGAAAAATTGGGGATGGATGGAGTGGATACCTATTTTGGTTTTGCCTGGGCCTGGATGCAGACCTTAGCGGCCGGAGTGGAAGGAACGAAAGGTCTTGAACAAACTAAAATTCGCGATTGGTTAAAAACCCACAAGGTGGAAACGGTCGCCGGCACCTTTACTTTTGATGCCAAGGGACTGCCCAAACCTTTTACCTATGCCACTCAAATTATCGATCGCCGGGTTGAGTTGATCTGGCCAGCGAATGTCAGGACCCACAAAGGGGTCTACCCCAAACCACCCTGGAAATGAATATAAAGGTTTTGTGAAGCAGAATGTCAGCGGTTTTTATATTGCAGTCCCTGATCAGCGGCATTCTGATGGGGGGGATTTATGCTCTTCTCGGGGTGGGGTTTAGCCTGACCTGGGGAGTGATGCGGGTCATCAATATTGCCCACGCCGCTTTTGGAGTTCTGGCCGCTTATATTGCTTACTGGTTTTCCGCTAAATTGATCCTGGATCCCCTTCTTTCCCTTGTCATCAGCCTTCCCTGCCTTTTCTTCGGGGGAATGATCCTCCATCGCGGGTTGATTCGGCCTATTACTAAGGCCCGCGAGACCATCGTTTCCTCGATGGTTCTCACCTTTGGATTGGCCATCGTCCTGGAGAATGTAATGCTCTGGCTCTGGAAGGCGGATCCGAGGGTTTTGAACCCTTCCTATTCGGGCACAGCGATATTTATCGGTGAGGTGGCTCTTCCCATTCCTCAAGTCATCGCCTTTGGCCTGGCCGTCGCAGGGATCTCTCTGATTTACCTTTTTCTGAACCAAACCCACACCGGAAAAGCGGTGCAGGCCACCTGGCAGGAGCAGGAAGGTGCGGCTTTGATGGGCATCAACCTCAATCGGGTTTCCCAGATCACTTTTGGTCTGGCCATTGCGGCTGCCGGACTGGGGGGAGTTGCCATGGCCATGATGTATACCTTCGACCCGCCGGTACACAATTTCTGGCTGATCTATATGTTCCTGGTGGTCATCGTTGGCGGGGTGGGAAGCATCCTGGGAACGGCCCTCGCCGGTTTGATCCTGGGGGTTATTACCGGACTGAGCATGGCTTTCATTCCCTACCAATGGATTAATGTCTTAACCTTCGGGTTGCTAATTGTCATCTTGCTTATCCGGCCGCAGGGCCTCTTCAAAACGGGAGTGTGATGGCCGAGGATCCAGGACAATCAGGAATTGGTAAAATCCTTCTTCCAGCCGGGGCCGGGATCCTGGTTTTACTCACTCTTTTCCCCCTTTTTTCCCCTCCCGCTTACTTTCTGTCGATGCTTTATATGGTTTTCCTCTATGTAATCCTGGCAGAGAGCTGGAACATTATCGGCGGATTGGCGGGATACCTCAGCTTTGGCCATGTGGCCTTTTTTGGCATCGGGGCTTATACCACGGCTTTCCTGATGAAGCAGTTAGGATTGTCGCCCCTGGGGACCATCCTATCCTCTCTTCCTGCCGGCCTGGTAGCCGCTATAGTCGCATTCCTGATCGGCTATCCCTGCTTGAGGCTGCGGGGGCCCTATTTTGCGGTGATCACTTTATGCTTTGCCTTCGTGGTCCATATGGTCGTCCAGAATATCGAAATTTTCGGCGGGGTGGAAGGCCTCTGGCTGCCGGCCATGCCGAAGCCGATCTCCTTTATCCGGACGGTTTTTTATGAAATCATGCTTGGGCTGATGGTGGTGGTAATCCTGATTGTTCGCTGGATTGAAAAATCCAGGCTGGGAAGGGGATTGATGACCATCAAAGAGGAAGAGGAAGTAGCTCAAACTCTGGGCATCCATACTCCTCGTTTGAAAATTATCGCCTTTGGGTTAAGCGCCTTCTTTCCGGGGATTGCCGGTGGCCTGCATGCTTATTATCTCGCTTATATTTCACCGGAAATTGTGTTTGACGTGATGGTCTCCATTCTGATTGTTCTCATGGTCCTATTTGGCGGCGGAGGCTCTTGGATGGGGGCTCTCATAGGTGCCGTTTCTCTTTCGCTGGTAAATGAATTCCTGACGACCTTTGTCGGAGCGGAGATCGCTCGCATCATTTACGGGCTCCTTTTCATCGGAGTCATCATCTTCATGCCCAACGGCATCATGGAATTTTTCCGAAGGTTCGGGAGGAAGGATTTGTGCTGAAAGGTACAGGGATCACCAAACGATTCGGAGGGCTCATAGCCATCTCCGGTCTTGATTTTGAAGTGAGAAAAGGGGAAGTGGTCGGTCTCATCGGTCCCAACGGGTCAGGAAAGACGACCCTTTTTAATGTCATTTCTGGCTTTTATCTTCCCGATGAAGGTATCCTCACGTACCAAGGAAAAAAGATTAACGGATGGCGGCCTTACCAAGTGGCCCAGCTGGGAATCGGCAGAACTTTTCAAATCGTCAGGCCCCTTTTATCCATGACCGTTCTGGAAAACGTGGCCATCGGAACTTTATATGGGCGGCAGGGAGAGAAGAACATGAACCAGGCCCGGAAAAAAGCGGAAGAAATTCTTCGATTCACAGGTCTGGAAAGGAAAAGGGACGTTCTCGCTACTCAACTTATTTTAGCCGAGCGCAAAAGACTGGAAATTGCCCGTGCCCTGGCCACGGGGCCTGAGATCTTGCTTCTCGACGAAGTATTTGCCGGACTCAACCCGGCTGAGGTCGATGAGGCCATCGGGCTGGTGAAGGAGATTCAGAAAAAATACGGGGTCACCATCTTTATTATCGAGCACGTCATGAAAGCCATCATGAGAACCTGCGGAAGAATCATCGCCATTCATTATGGGGAGAAGATCGCCGAGGGCACCCCGGAAGAGGTGACCCGGAATCCTAAAGTAATCGAAGCCTACTTAGGAAATGCTTAAGGTATCTGATCTGAACGTTGCCTATGACCACCTGCCCGCCCTACGAGAGATCGTCCTTGGGGTGGAGAAGGGGGAGATCGTCTCGGTAATCGGCTCCAACGGAGCGGGGAAAACCACCCTGTTGAAAACAATTTCCGGGCTCCTACGTCCTACATCCGGTTCTGTCCTGTTTGAGCAAGAAAGGATCGATGGGTTGCCCCCTTTGGCCATTTGTCAAAGGGGTATCGTACAGGTTCCAGAAGGGCGAAAGATATTTCCCCGCATGAAAGTCATCGATAATTTACAGATGGGAGCATACCTGCCCCGCGCCAAAAATCATTTTCGGGAAACCCTGGAAGAAGTTTTTAACCTTTTTCCTATATTGGGAGAGAGAAAAAAACAAATGGCGGCAACCCTGAGCGGAGGGGAACAGCAGATGCTGGCCATTGGCCGGGGTTTGATGGCCTTGCCTAAGTTGCTCATGCTGGATGAACCTTCCTTAGGTTTAGCCCCCAAGACCAGTCAAGAAATTTTTCAGACCCTGAAAAAGTTAAATAAAAAAGGATTTACCATTTTACTTGTCTCGCAGGATGTTCTGCAGAGTCTCAAGCTTGGAGAAAGAGCCTATGTCCTGGAGAACACCCGGATCGTGATGGAAGGGAAGGGAGCGGATCTTCTTCAAGATCAAAAAATAAGGGAAGCCTACCTGGGAATTTGAAATAGCTTTTTCCAGATGGGTATTTTAGCGAGCAAAAAAGACAAAGGCATATGAATGGCCGAAATTGAGGATTTCAGAACCGATGCCG
This sequence comes from Pseudomonadota bacterium, assembly GCA_018819135.1. Lineage (GTDB taxonomy): Bacteria > Desulfobacterota > SM23-61 > SM23-61 > SM23-61 > JAHJQK01. The sequence continues at coordinate 64,498 of JAHJQK010000083.1, forward strand.
ACGAAAATATTCGTTCCTTGGAAGCGAACCGGAAAGCTTTACGGGTCGCTATTGGGATAACCGCGAGCGTGATGGTCGTCGAGGTCGTCGGGGGATTCTTAGCCAATTCCCTGGCTCTTTTAAGCGATGCCGGCCATATGTTAGCCGATGTTATGGCGCTGCTGTTGAGCCTGATTGCCCTTCAGTTGGCCATGCGCCCGCCCTCCCTCACCAAGACCTTCGGCCTCTACCGCATGGAAATCCTGGCGGCCTTGATTAACGGCACAACCCTAATCCTGATTGCGGTGTACATTCTATACGAAGCCTATCAGCGTTTCCGATCAGCGGTGGTAGTGGAAAGCCGAACCATGCTCCTGGTTGCAACAGTGGGCTTGGTGGCCAATGGATTAGCAGCCTGGGCGATGATGCGGGCGAGTAAAGAGAGCCTGAACATCCGAGGTGCTTACCTGCATATATGGGGAGATGCCCTGTCCTCTCTGGGAGTCATTACCGGAGGGCTGGTCATCTTTTTTACTGGCTGGTACGTTGTAGACCCCATCGTCAGCGTGGGGATCTGCTTAGTGATTTTACGAGGGGCTTTTGTACTGGTGAAAGATTCGGTCAACATCCTGCTGGAGGCCGTGCCCAAAGAAGTCGATCTTGAGGAAGTCCAAAGAGCGCTTAAGTCGATCCCCGCAGTGAAAGATTTGCATCATGTGCATCTATGGACCATTACTTCGGGTATTCATGCCCTGAGCGCTCATGTCCTGGTGGGCGACATCCAGATGAGCCGCACCGGGCAGATCCTTCAGGAAGTTAACCGCCTCCTGAGAGAAAAATTTCGAATTCACCATACTACCATTCAATTCGAATGCGAAAATTGCCAGGAAGGTTTTTATTGTAATATGGAGCGGGAATGTGGGCCTAATACTAATACCCACTCTCACGTCCATTGATTCTTACTATAATTTAATTGTATAGGAAATTCCTTTTTGGACACGGATGTACACAGATTATCAGGATAAACTAAAAAGAAAATAATTATCTGCGTTTATCTGCTTAAATCTGCGTCCTATTAAATTTAGGCCACCCTAATTCGCTTGACAAAGGACCTGGACCCTGATATTTTCCGATTATAAAAAATTTCTATCCCCCAATCAGAAATCCAAAATAATTTGACCTTCTGGAGTGAACAATGAAAAAAAGAACTCAGAAGGTTCTGAGAACAAGCCTCAGGAGGTAAATTTTCTCTTTTGAGGCTTTTTTATTAAGCGGCAAAGGGGAAAAATGAAATAGATGAAGGAAAGGAGAATACAAGATGCAGCATTTGCGTGCCGATCAGATTGACTTTGTTGAATTTTCCATACGGGGGAAAGAATATGACGTCAAATTTTTCGGAGTCCGTTCCGTCAAACTCCCCAGCCAGGAAACGCCTTATTGGGAAATTGAGTTTGATGACGGCACGATAATGATCACGACCGACCCCATAACGATTCGGATTAGCAAGAAGAAAAAATAGATCTGTAGATGAAAAAAGGTTTATAGATCAAAAAGGGAGATTATAAAATGGAAAAAAAGGGGAAAGGATATGGGAGAATTACCAAGAAGGTAAGGTTATTTCTCTCCTTGGAGCCACCGAGGGTCATCGAGGGTACAGTAACGATTCCGAGTCCTCGGGCCAGATTATCAGACTTGCTGAATGATGAGCGAGCCTATCTGGCCATTCAGGATGTCACGGTTCCGGACGGTTGGCTCAATTTAATATCGAATTTTGTGTTGCTGAGTAAAAAAGAGATCAAAGCCATCGTTGAGGTGGATTAAAACTTTTCACCCCTCCGGGCAGAGACGCTGCCATAATTGCAAATATTCTTCTTTAGAATATTTCGCCTGATAATTCTCTTTGATGACCAAGCCTTCACCGGCCCCTTGCCAAAGCAGGTCGACCACAGTCATGGCCAAACCTTTGGCCGATTCCACGTAAGCCAGTTGCGGATCGTTCACCACGAACTCTTCCGTATGAAGATTCCCTCTTCCAGCTTTGATAAACGGCTGGAGGGTGGGCATAAGGTGGGATATATCTCCGAGATCCGAGGAAGCGGTCAGGTGTCCCGCCTGACCAATCGCCTCCGTTCCCAAGAGGGCTGCCGCGTTGGCGGCGAAGAGCTGATCCAAGCGGTCATTTTTCAGGCAGGGCAGATAGCCGGGAAGATCGGTGATTTCCACTTCCGCTCCGATGGCCAAAGCTCCAGCCTTGAGGGCCCGATTGACTTTTTTGTTGGCATCCTGCATTGCTTCCACGCTTCGGCCCCGCACAAAGGTCTCCAAGCGGACGTCAGCCGGGACTACGTTGACCAAATCCCCTCCCCGGGTAATAATGGGATGAACCCGGACGCAGTCCTCATCCCGGAACGTCTCCCGCTGGGCGTGAATGCCCATCATCCCCAGCAGGGCTGCGTTCAGGGCGTTGATTCCCAAATGAGGGGCGCCGCCAGCATGGGACTCTTTGCCTTGGTAACGGATAAATTTGGCCAGACACCCATTCATCGTACCCCCTACAGAAATTTTTTGGACCGGCTCAGCTTGCTGGAGGTGAAACATCAAAACCATATCCACACCGTCCAGCAAACCCAAGCGAATGAATTCTTGTTTGCCGGCCAGGAAAGCGATTCGGCCTTCCTGCCGTAGCCGATTCCGGTATTCTAACTCCACCAGTTCTTCGGCAGGAACAGCAATCAGGGATATATCCCCGTCAAGTTCTTTCATCACCCCGGAATCTAAAAGTCCCATTCCTGCCCCCAGCATCCCGGCAATACTGGCGTTATGACCGCAGGCGTGGGCAGCTCCCGTTTGCGGATCGGCGAACGGGTGCGAAGGGATGAGAATCGAGTCCAGTTCACCCATGATGGCCAGGTGAATTTTCCGGCTCTTCCCCGGGAGGTGAGCTTTGACTCCCGTAACGGCCAGTCCTTTCTGATAGGCCAGGCCCAATGAACGAAATTTATCTTCCACCAGAGCAGCGGTTTTTACCTCTTTAAACCCCAGTTCTGGGTGTTGCAAGATGGTTTCCCCGATTTTCTGGAGTTCTCCGGCCCGTTTTTCAATCGCTTCCATGACTTTTCTCTTGCCATCTTCCTTCGTCATCATTCTTACCCTACCTTTCTGCGTATCTCTGCAAACTATCAATCGTTAACCGCTCCCTCCGTTACCCGGTGATCCAATGACCCAGTGACTACATGACTATATGACTTATCTAAGGTTTCCACCGCAGCTTGGGTTTGCGATTCGCCAGGACTTCATCCAGCCGGGAAACCTTGGTTTTGTGCGGCGCGTTCTTTAGAAGACCGGGATCGGTCTGAGCCTCCTTCGCAATTTGCACCATGGCGGCGATGAACTGATCAAGGGTTTCTTTGGCCTCGCTCTCCGTAGGTTCAATCATAAGCGCTCCGTGGACAACCAGGGGGAAATAGATCGTGGGAGGATGGAAGCCATAATCCATCAACCGTTTGGCGATGTCCAGGGCAGTAACTCCATACTGACTTTGTAACCGGTCGCTGAAGACGCATTCATGCATGCAGGGGAAGTCGTAAGGGAGAAAATAAAAATCTTTCAGCTTGCCCCGGAGATAATTGGCATTGAGCAGAGCAACCAAGCTGGCTCTTTTGAGGCCTGCTGGCCCCATGGAAAGAATGTAAGCATAGGCCCGGATTAGAATGCCAAAGTTGCCGTAGAAGGACCGAACTTTGCCGATGGATTGGGGGCGGTCATAATCGAAGCGAAAACGCTCTTGGTCTTTGGTAATCATGGGTACGGGAAGATAACGCACCAGGTGGTCTTTTACGCCCACAGGGCCAGCTCCTGGGCCGCCACCCCCGTGGGGGGTGGAAAAGGTCTTATGAAGGTTGAAATGCAATACGTCCACTCCCATGTCGCCCACCCGGCTCAATCCCATGAGAGCATTCAGGTTTGCTCCATCGCAATAAATTTGCCCCCCTTTTTGGTGCACGATTTCGGCAATCTGGCAGATATGTTCTTCAAACAGGCCGAGGGTGTTCGGATTGGTGATCATGAGAGCGGCCACGTCCTCATCCATTTTTTCTTCAATGGCCTGGGGGGAGAGGATGCCCCGTTCATTGGATTTTACCTGGATGACCTGGTAGCCGCAAAGACTTGAGCTGGCCGGATTCGTTCCATGAGCCGTATCCGGGACCAGGACTTTTTTTCGGGGGTTTCCATGAGCGTTTAAATACGCCCGAACCATCAACATACCCGTGAGTTCTCCCTGAGCGCCAGCCGAGGGTTGAAGAGTCACCTGGTCCATGCCGCTGATCCGGCAGAGAAAATTTTGCAGGTCGTACATCAAGCGAAGAGCGCCTTGAGCAATCTCTTCCGGCTGATACGGATGCAATCCGCTGAACCCGGGAAGACGGGCCAGGTCCTCGTTGACCTTGGGATTGTACTTCATAGTGCAGGAACCGAGGGGATAAAAGCCGGAGTCAACGCCATAGTTCCACTGCGCCAGATGGGTGAAATGGCGGACGACTTCCACTTCACTCATCTCTGGAAATCCTTGCCAATCTTTACGGATCAACTTGGAGGGCCAGATTTTTCCCGGGTCGGCCTCATCTACGTCCAGCCTGGGGAGAGAATATCCTATTCTTCCCTTGGCCCCTTTTTCGAAAATTAAAGGCTCCTCCAGGATTAGCCCGCAGGCCCCCGGCCAGTTCTCTTTCATTTTGCCTCCTTCAAGACACTCCCCAGTACTTCGACTAAACGGTCTATGTTTTTCCTGGATTTTTTCTCGGTTACGCAGATCAAAACTTCTCTTTCCATCTCGGGATAAAACTTCTTCAGGGGAAAACCCCCAATGATTCCCTGCTGGAGGAGCTGGGGCAGAATGAATTGAGGGTCGTGGTCCAGGGTGACAACAAACTCATTGAAGGTCGGCCCGGAAAAACGCAAACGACCCAGTTCTCCCAGCCTTTTTTTGGCATACTCACACTTGCTGAAGTTGATCCGGGCCAGTTCTTTCAGTCCTTCCTTGCCCAGCGTAGCCAGGTAGACCAGAACGGCCAGAGCACACAAGGCCTGATTGGTACAAATATTGGAAGTCGCTTTTTCCCTGCGGATATGTTGTTCCCTCGTGGCTACGGCCAGAACAAACCCCCGGCGGCCTTCGCGATCCACGGTCTCACCCACGAGCCTCCCGGGCATGGCCCGCAGAAAACTCTCTTTGCTGGCAAAGAAGCCGACGTAAGGTCCCCCAAAACTCAAAGCATTCCCGAAGCTCTGTCCTTCCCCTACGACAATGTCCGCCCCCAGGAGGCCGGGAGGCTGGAGGAGAGCCAGGGACAAGGGCTCCACCACAGCCACAATCAACAGGGCTCCTTGGGCATGGGCGATGGCCGCGGCTTCTTCCGGATCTTCCAGGCAGCCAAAAAAATTGGGCTGCTGGAGCACGACCGCGTTGGTTTCTCCATCTATCTGGTCTCGTAAAGCGTTCAGGTCGGTGGAGCCTGCGGCGGTATAAGGAATTTCTTTGAGTTCCAAGGCTAAAGGATGAGTATAGGTGCGGGTAACGATCCGCGATTCCGGATGGACAGACCGGGCTAAGAAGCACTTTTTTCTCCCCTTGAGGCGCTGGGCCATCAATATGCCCTCGGCAACCGCTGAAGCCCCGTCGTATACGGAAGCATTGGCTACTTCCATGCCGGTGAGCTGGCAGATGAGGGTCTGGAACTCGAAAATGGCCTGAAGGGTACCCTGGCTGACCTCCGGCTGATAGGGGGTATAGGCCGTGTAAAATTCCGACTTCCGGAGCACATGGTCCACCACCGCAGGGATGAAATGATCATAGGCCCCGGCTCCCAGGAAAGAGATCATCTTTTTCCCTTCACTTAAGGAAAGAAGATGTTGAACCAGTTCCATCTCCGCCAGGGGGGAGGGGAGATCCAAGGCTTCTTTTAGGCGCAGGGGTTCAGGAAGAATGTTGATTAAATCTTCCAGGCGCTTGAACCCGATGGCCTGAAGCATCTCTCCCCAATCATTCTCGGCATTGGGTATGTAGCGCATCTTTTACCCCTTGGCTTCTTCTTGCGCGACAAAAGCCTGGTAAGCTTCTGAGGAGAGAAGGCTGCTTAGTTCGCTGGGATCATCCATTTTCAATTTCACCATCCAGCCTTGCCCATAAGCATCGCGATTGATCCATTCGGGATTATCCCGTAACGATTCGTTGATCTCTTCCACCTGGCCGCTCACTGGTGCATAGACCTCGGCCACGGCCTTCACGGAGTCGACGGTCACCAGGACATCCCCTTTTTTAAAGTTTTTCCCGGTAACAGGCAATTCAACAAAGACAATGGACCCCAGTTTATCCTGAGCATAGTCCGTGATGCCGACGAGGGCATACCCATCTTTGGCCTTCGTCCATTCATGTTCCTTTGAATAATTCAGATCCTTTGGAAAATTCATCGTTCCCTCCATGTAAGCTGTCAGCGCCCAGCCTTCATCCCCTTACCTTCATTCTCTCAAGTGGTTAAAGCCCCCCCATCCACTCCCTAAAACTCTTTCTTTCCTTTCCCTCTCAAGATCATTTTCCAAATAAAACCTACGAGCAAAGTTCCACTGATCAGGATAATGAAGCTCGAAGAAAAAAAAGAAGCTAAAAAAACACCCGGGTGTCGGAGTTGATAGGCCCGGACCATCTCTTCGATTCCAAACTCCAGAAAGAATCCGGCCACTGCGGCCAAGAGAATGAATCGCACCCACCATAACATCTTATGCTCCTTTTTTCTCCCTGGCCGTGGCCGCGGCCAAGGACTTCACATAAGGACCGTCTTTCCGCCAGACATGGCAGCTATCGATCACCCGGGATATACTCGGGTTATCCAACGACCTAACTCCAGGCCTTCTGCCGTAAGCGGCAAAGTAACCCTGAACGGCTACCGGCCCCAGGGTCAGAAAAAGATTGGTCAGGTGAGAACATCCTTTTACATCCCCGATCAAATCCTTCACCTTTTGAGTAAACCCAGTAATGATCTTGAGGCCCACTAACTTTTGCACTGCCGGCAAAGCTTGCGGGCATATTTCCCGGGGGATGGTGGGCATCTCCGCTTCCACCGCGGAAATGGTTAAGTCAGGGCCCTGAACCCATAGGCGGGCGGTGAGGTGGTGGACTAAAACGGAACTCCCCTCAGGTTCTCCGGATGGAGAATGAGAGGTTCTCGTGTCCGCTAAATTCCCTTCGATGAGTACCTGATGATCGCCGAGGTCTAAAGTATTGATTTCGATTTTCCGGGTATGAACCCACTTTCCGTCTCTGGATTTGTCTGTTGTCAACTTTACTCCTTCCTAAATTGAGCGACTCTTTTAAACCGCCGAGAACACAGAGAATACATTTTCTCTGTGCCCTCTGTGGTGAATCGCCTATTTTAGGTCTTTCTTAATATTCAGTGCCCCTTTTTGACCCTCTTCATTTTGGCCATCCGCTGGAAAAAAACTTCAGCCGGGTTTTCGACCGAAGGCAAACTGATCAATTGCCCGCTGGTTACGGAGAAGCGCTCGTCAGCTTTTAAAGTCTCCAGAAGTTCCCGATACGTATAATTGGGGTTGACCATCAACTCTTCCACGATGCGGTGGGCCAAATCGGCCAAGGGTAGAACTTTTTCACTCTGCAAGATCAACAAAGCGATCTTCAAACTTTCAACCAACAATTGTTCTTTGGGTTCATCGGATTTCCCGGTTTCAATATCATACCTCGGAAAACTATCTACTGGTAGCGCACCGGTGTCCTGGTGGATTGCCCCTTGTTGGTCCTGAAAAAGCTTTTTGGGTTTTCCGAAGACTTCCAAACCCCGGCGGATTCTTCGAGCCATTTTGAAACCCCTGCGGTAGGGAGATTTTTTGATTACTATAGCGAATTTGGCTGCTCTAACCAAGTAAAAAAAATCGAATTTCGGATTTAGATTATTCACTTCGTCTATTTGATTAAGTCGTTAATTAATACCCCGCAGCTTGCTGCGGGGAACCAATGGCTGGGTTTCCAAAGGGGCGCCGCAGCCCTTTGGTCGAGGGCGGGGTAAATGCCCCGCCCGAGAATGCGAGCGTGCAAGGTGGCCGAAGG